>NZ_JBNBZD010000002.1:0-326645 GCF_049804075.1 Brevibacterium sp. FAM 24630 | reverse complement strand
GATCAGCTCAACCGGCGGCCCCGTAAGGTTCTGGAGTACGCGACTCCTGCTGAGGTGCTCGCCGGCATCGTGATGGAAAACGTAGGATAAACGCACCACGGTGTTGCACTAGAACCCTGAGCCCGCCACGACAGAAATGTCCGATTGCGACCTGGATTTGGGGAAGTGTCCGATCGCGACCACATCTGGCCGAGCGCGGCGGCGAAGAGTGCTCCGAAGTCGCAGCGGCGAGGCGCGGGTCGCTTCGCCGCCGGTGGTGCTGCTCCCCCGGCTGCCGCTACTTCATGCGCAGGGCCCGCATCGCCGTGAGCGCACCGGTCATCGCCTTCGCGAACGTCCTCTGATCCACGGGGCCGGCCGGGGCGATCGGGTGCAGCCGCTGTTCGGCGATCGTGTGCGTGTGCATGAACTGGTGGATGCCTTCGGCTCCATGCCGGTGGCCCAGCCCCGAGGCTCTGACCCCGCCGGCCGGGGCGTCGACGGACCCCCAGCTGGCCGGGTAGACCTCGTTGACGTTGATCATTCCCGCTTGGAGCTGCCGGGCGTACTCGCGTCCGTGGGAGCGGGAGTACAAGGCGGCCGAGAGTCCGTATTCGCTGTCATTGGCCGCCGTGACCGCCTCGGCGTCGGAGGAGACCGGGTAGACGGCGACGACGGGACCGAAAGTCTCCTCACGATGCAGATCCGCCTCGGGGGGAACATCGGTGAGCACGGTCGGGGCGTAGAAGTACGGTCCGCGTTCGGGCACCGCGTGGCCGCCGGCGATGACCGCGGCACCGACGCTGCGCGCCTGCTCGACGTGGGCGCTGACCCGCTCGAACTGCTTCGGCCCGGCCAGGGACCCCATTCCCGGGCCGTACTCGAAGTCGGCGCTCAAGGTCACGGCACGGGCCGCCTCGGCGAAGTGGGCGCAGAAGGCGGGGTAGAGGTCCTTGTGGACGTAGATGCGTTCGATCGAGATGCACAGCTGCCCGGCCGAGGAGAACGACCCGCGCACGGCCCCCTCGACGGCCTTCGGCAGGTCGGCATCCGAGAGCACGACCAGGGGGTTCTTGCCGCCGAGCTCGAGCGCGGTCGGCAGCAGACGGCGTCCCGCTTCGGAGGCAATCGACCGTCCCGCGGCCGTCGAACCGGTGAATGACAGGCCGTCGGCGCCGCTGAGCAGCGCGGGTCCGACCGCGTCGACGGTGCCGGGCACGAGCTGCCACACCTCGGGAGGCAGTCCGGCTGCGATCGCCAGGCGACGCATGAAGATCGCGGTCAGGGTGGTCGTCGAGTCGGGTTTGTGGACGACGGCGTTGCCGGCGGTCAGGGCCGCGAACAGGTCGGTCGCCCCCAAGGTCAGCGGGTAGTTCCACGGCGTGATGAACCCGATCACGCCCAGCGGTGTGCGCGTGACCTCGGTGCGGGTGAGGCCGGGAATCGCCCCGCGCCGACGTTCGGGGCGCAGGTAGCGGGCAGCCATCACCCCGTAGTGGCGCAGCACATTGAAGGTGTCGAGAACCTCGTCATAAGCGTGGATGCGAGCCTTGCCGGTCTCGAACTGGACGATGTCGAGCAGCAGATCCTCGTGCCGACGCAGCGAGGCATGCAGGCGCGTGAGCACCTTCGACCGGTGTTCGACGGATTGGGCGGCCCAGGCGGAGGCGGCGATGCGGGCGGTGGTGTAGGCGGCTTCGACATCGGCGGCGGTGTTCCGGGCGAACCGGTCGACGGCCTCACCCGTGAACGGTTCGACGCCGCGCTCGCGCTCACCCGACCCCGAGGCTTCGGCGTACGGATCGGTGTCGAGGAACTCACGCAGAGCCGCTGTGACGTGGTCAGATGCGGCTTGGTTGGAGATTGTGACGGCGGTTTCTGATCTCATCGGCTGCCTTCTCATGTGACGTGGGTCATCTGCGGGATACAATACCGGTCATGGTATCGAGTGATCTTCGGCGTGCGCTGAACGGAACCGGAGACCCCACTGCAGTGATCGACCTCGACGCCTTCGACGCGAACCTCGACGCCTTGGCCGAGCGTGCTCGCGGGCTGCCGATCCGGGTCGCCACGAAATCGCTGCGGGTGCCCGCGGCCATCGATCGGGCTCTGGCCCATCCCGCCTGCGCCGGGGTGCTCTCCTATTCCGTGCCCGAGGCGCTCATCCTCCACTCCCGCGGCGTCCGCGACATCGTCATCGGCTATCCGAGTCTCGACCGTCAGGCGCTGGCCCGGATGTTCGCCGAGGCGGGAGCGCTGGACCAGATCACCGTGATGATCGACTCCGTGACCCACCTCGACATCATCGACGAGGTGAGACGATCCGTCGCCGAGGCGTCCGCTGCCTCGGTGCGGGTGTGCATCGACGTCGACTCCTCCTTCCGTCCGGCCGAGGCCTGGTTGGGCGACCGGATCCATATCGGGGCCAGGCGATCACCGGTCCGCGATGTCGACACCGCCGTGACCCTGGCCCGGCAGGTCGCCGCTCGACCGGGATTCGAGCTCGTCGGGCTGATGTTCTACGAAGGGCAGATCGCCGGCACCGCCGACGCCGGACGCTCGGCCAGACAGGTCGTCGTCCGCGCCATGCAGAAGGCTTCGATCGCCGAACTCGCCGAGCGCCGGGCGGCCGTCATCGCCGCCGTGCGGGAGATCGCCGACCTCGAATTCGTCAACGGAGGCGGCACCGGTTCCTTCGAATCGAGTGCCGTCGAGGGCACGCTGACCGATCTTGCCGCCGGCTCCGGACTCTTCTCCCCGGGACTCTTCGACGGCTACACGCACTTCCGGCACCGTCCCGCCGCCTTCTTCGTCACCCCCGTCGTGCGCAGGCCAGCACCCGGCTGGGTGACGGTGTTCAAGGGCGGCTTCATCGCCTCCGGCGTGCCCGGGCCCGACCGTCTGCCGACCATCGCCTGGCCGCCCGGGCTCGAATACTCGAGTCTCGAAGGTCCCGGTGAGGTGCAGACACCGCTGACCGGACCCGGTGCCGACGATGTGGGCATCGGCGACCTCGTCTGGTTCCGTCATGCGAAGGCGGGAGAACTGGCCGAACATTTCAACGAATTCACCGTCGTCTCCCACGGCCGGATCACCGACAGATGGGCGACGTACAGGGGAGAGGGGCTGGTGCTGTGAGCGCAGCGAAGATCGTCCGCGGTCGACAGACGGGACGGGCCCCGACGCGGGGCTCGGGTCGGGGCCGGCAGCCGTTCCGGAACTGGTCCGGGCATGTCCACGCTCATCCGCACACCTACTCGAGTCCCGCCTCGGCGGACGAACTGTCCGGAATCGTCGCCTCCGCGGCCGCAGAGGGGGAGCGGCTGCGCGTCGTCGGGGCCGGACATTCCTTCACGCCCGTCGCCGCGGGCAACGATGTCATGGTCAACCTCGATGCGCTGTCCGGGATCGTCGCCGTCGACGAATCCCGCAGGCGGGTGCGCTTCGGGGCGGGAACCCGGCTGCGGGACATCCCCGCCCTGCTCGAACCCTTCGGCCTGGCGCTGGAGAACCAGGGCGACGTCAACCCGCAGTCCCTGGCCGGGGCGATCTCGACGAGCACCCACGGCACCGGACTCGGATTCACCGGATTCGCCGGCACCGTCACGGGGCTGAGTCTCATGGGGCCCGACGGGCGGGTCCGGGAGCTCTCCGCTGACGCCGAACCGGAGACCTTCGACCTCGCCCGGGTCAGCCTCGGCGTGCTCGGAGTCATCACCGAGATCGAACTCCGCTGTGTGCCCGCCTTCGATCTCATCGCCGAGGAGAAGGTCGCGGGATTCGATGAACTCCTCGACGGGCTCGAGGAGCGGATGCGCGGTGCCGACCACTTCGAGTTCTACTGGTTTCCGCACACCGAAACGGTGCTGACGAAGACGAACACCCGTGTCGACCCGGGGGCGGCCGGGACCGGGAATCTCGCCGAGGCGGGGGTGCGCAACCGTTGGGCGACCCTCCTCGACAAGGAGATCGTCGAGAACGGGGCCCTGCGCCTGGCCGTCGAGCTCGGGGCCAAGGTGCCGGGCATGGTGCCCTCGATCAACCGCATCGCCCAGTCCGTGGTCGCGGATCGGATGTACCGGGCACCGGGCTATGACGTGTTCGTCACTCCGCGCCGAGTGAGATTCAATGAGATGGAGTATGCGCTGCCCTTCGCCGCCGGCACCGAGGCGATCCGGGAGATCCGAGAGACGATCGAGTCCAAAGGGTGGCAGATCTCGTTCCCCCTCGAGGTTCGGTGCGCGGCCGCCGATGATGTGCCGCTGTCGACGGCGACGGGACGCGAGTCGATGTACATCGCCGTCCACCGGTTCATCAAAGAGGACTTCGCCGAATACTTCCGGGTCGTCGAGCAGATCCTGTGCCGCCACGGGGGACGACCGCACTGGGGCAAGATCCATACGCGCACAACCGCTGATCTGCGCGGACTCTACCCGCGGTTCGATGACTTCTGCGAGCTGCGCGCTCGCCTCGACCCGCAGGCGATGTTCGGCAACCGCTTCACCGACTCGCTGTTCGGGCTCGACGCCCGGTGAAGATTCGGGTGCGGTGACGTCTGAAGTGCGGTGACGTCGGGCGGGATGGGGTGGTCCATCGAGCGGTCGGCCGAGTCGCAGGAAGCGGAGCGTGCCGTGTTCGAGCCGTCAGTGCGGACCGCTGGCCGCCGTTTCGAGCCAGTCGAGGATCTCCGGCCAGGCCGCCTGACCGAGTGACCGGCGGAGGAGGCCGTGATGGCCGATGCGCTCGACGCCGAGCTCGGTCGGGGTGAAGGTGCGGCGAGTCACCGGTGCCAGTCGCAGACGATCGACGAGTTCATCGATCTGCGCGGGATCGGCCCACGGGTCATCGGAGGCGCCGACTGCGAACACGGGCGTGGCCAACCGGGCCACGCGCGCTCCGGCCCCCAGTGTCGGGTCGTCGAAGAAGTACTCGGGCAGACGCAGCCACCGCGTCCACTCGAACAGCGCGGCCTGGGGAATGTCCTCGCCGAGGCCGAGCGCCCTGCCGGGCATGTACCCGAGCACCCGGGTGGCCAGGGTGCCGAGACCGCCGAGACCGAGTCCCACGCGCAGCCGCTCGCTGCGCGACACGATGTCCCGTGTCGATGCCCGGTGTGAGGCGACGGTGACGATGCCGGCCAGCGCCTCACCGCCGTAGCCCTGGACGAGGGCATGCCCGCCGATGCTGTGGCCCATCGCGACATGGGGCAGATCGGGGAAGGCGGTCGCCGCCCACTGTGCCGCGGCGGGCATGTCCTCGGCCATCCAGTCGCGCATGCGCACCCGCCGGTGCGCCCGAGCCTCGGCTCGGTCGCCGACTCCGCGCAGACCATAGGTGAGCACGATGAATCCCCGGGCGGCGGCCGCCTCGGCGAAGGAGAAGTAGAAGCGTTCGGGGGTCGCGGTGGCGGGGTGGATCGTCAGCACCGCCAGCGGTGTCCCAGCGGGGTGGAGGACGTGGCCGTCGATCTCGCTCGGGCCGTATCGGCTCGGCACTGGGATGCGCAGCTGTTCGTGGAGGGGAGTGTCCATAGGAGTCAGCGTAATCAGCAGAACACCGATTCGCTACCGATCGGTAATACAGATTTCAGGTGCGGTCGAGTCGAAAGCTGATGTCCGGGACGGCGTCCGGGTGGACTGGTACGCTCGGCGCATGACCGAGTCCGATCGGAACAGTCCCGCCACACCTTCTGAGGCAGCCAGCCGAGACCGGGAGAGAGGCCGCCGCCGGTCGATGTTCGTTGCGGCGTTCGGCACCGTCGTCGAATGGTACGACTTCTCCATCTTCTTCTATGTCGCCACGACCCTGACCAAGGAATTCTTCGGCGATCAGACGGATTCGCTGCTGCTCACCCTCGGGGTGGGGGCCGCCGGCTTCCTCTTCCGGCCCTTGGGTGCGATGGTCTTCGGCCACCTCGGCGATCGGATCGGACGCCGGTCGACGCTCATCATCTCTGCGGTCCTCATGGCGATCTCGATGCTCGGGATCGCCGTCATCCCGAACTACGAGACGATCGGCATCTGGGCGGGTGTCCTCATGGTCACCCTGCGGTGCCTGTCCGGGTTCTCCGTCGGCGCCGAATACACCGGCATCATGGTCTTCCTCATGGAATCGGCGGCACCGGGCAAACGGGGACTGGCGGCGAGCTGGGCTGCGGCCAACAGTGAAGTCGGCGCCCTGCTGGCGGTGGGCTCCGGTGCCCTGCTGGCGAATACGCTCAGCCCCGAGGCGATGGATTCCTGGGGCTGGCGGCTGCTGTTCGTCCTCGGCGCGGTGCTCGCCATCCTCATGGTGCCGCTGCGATCGATGATGGAGGAGACCGAGACCTTCAAGCGGCTGCAGCAGGCGGAGAAGGAATCGAAGGACGTCGCGCTCAAACGCTCCCCGCTCATCACCGCCGTCCTCGAGCAGCCGCGGGCGATCCTCGTCGCCTTCCTCATCTCCTCGATCGGTTCGGTCAGCTACTTCCTCAACATCACCTATGTGCCGACCTATATCGAAGAGGTGGCGAAGGTCCCGAACTCCGGCTCCCTGGCCCTGGGCACCGTGGCCGCCGTCGTCGCCATCATCGTCACCCCGTTCTTCGGGCTCGCCTCGGACAGGTTCGGGCGGAAGCCGGCCCTGGCAGCGCTCATGGTCGTCTTCGTCTTCACGACGATTCCCGCCTATGTGCTGCTGAGCAATCAGTCCGCGGGCATCGCGGTCGCCGGTTCCGCCTTCCTCGCCATCCCGGCGGCCGGGTGGAGCGCAGTAGCTGCGGCGATGGTGCCCGAACAGTTCACCGGCACGAGCCGCTTCTCCGGCATGGCGATCGGCTACAACGTGGCCACCGTCCTCTTCGGCGGACTCTCCCCGCTCATCGCCACGGCGCTCATGTCGTCGACGGGCGTCACCCTGGCCCCGGCGATCTATGCGACCGTCGTCATCGTCGTGGCCGGCGTTCCGACGCTCATCCTCGCCCGGAGCATGGGAAAGAAGACCCTCGCCGAGGTGGACGCGGACAGGCATCTCGTCCCCGCTTGACGAGTCGGGGCGGGTATCTCATCCCCGGCCGACGGACGGTCCCCACCTTAAGGGGCAGGGCAGATATTTCGTTCCACCTTAAGGGGCAGGGCAGATATTTCGTTCCGCCTTAAGGGGCAGGGCAGATGTTTCGTTCCGCCTTAAGGGGCAGGGCAGATGTTTCGTTCCGCCTGAGGGGAGGGCAGATGTTTCGTTCCGCCTGAGGGGAGGGCAGATGTTTCGTTCTGTCTGAAGGGCCAGGATGGGCGCGTGCGCCCGATTGATGACAGTCGTGTCCGATCTGCCACACGCAGGACATATCTGGAGGCCGCGGCACCCATAAGTTGGTTTCATGACAGGCATTCGGGCACACAGATCCCGGGTGCGAGAATCCGAACAGGGGATCACCATGAAACGCCTGAACCGCGCCACACTCACCGCCGCAGCCCTTCTCACCTGCACACTCGCCTTCTCCGGATGTTCGCTCATCGACCAGGTCACACCATTCGATCAGGACGGACAGTCCGGTGAACAGGCCGGGGCCGATGGCCAGCAGCCGCCGGGGTCGGGCAATACCGACCAGGAGTCGGGAACCGATGACAACACAGCCGATCAGGGATCCTCGGCTTCTTCGGACAGCGGAGCATCCTCGAACGGCGGTTCGTCGGACAGCGGCACCACGGGCACCGACGACGGCACCACGGGCAGCGGAACCTCGGGTACAGATGGCGGCTCGTCGGATTCGGGTGCGGCGGCCTCGTCGGGGAACCAGGCTGAAGTCTCGGTCGGGAAGAGCTTCACGGACCCGCAGATGGATGACGACATCGAGGTGCTCTCTGCCGTGCGCAACTTCGAATCCAGCAAGAAGGCCACCACGATCGAGCTCGGCGGTGAGGTTGTGCTCCTCGAGGTCAAGATCACTCCGGGAAAGAAGTACAGCGGCCTTATCCAATCCGGAGCCTTCAAGATCTCCAATGACGGCGGTGCCGACTATCGCTATGACCAGACCACCGGAGTCGAGGCCGAGATGGAGGCCGCCGGGTACGAACCCTTTGAAAACGTCACCCGCCGTGACGGTGGAACTCACACGGGGTGGATCGCCTATGTCCCCGATAAAAAGAAGGACACGTACACGATCCGCTACGAACGCGGAGCCGGCAAGGTCATGGGCACCGACGAGAAGATCCCCGAGTACACGAAGACCTTCGATATCCCCGCAGCCTGAACGACGCATCGAGGCCGGTTTCCGAATTCGGAAACCGGCCTCGATGATGTCTCGTGACAGCGGCGTGAATCAGGCTTCGCTGTAGGCCTTCCAGTCGGAGACTGCGGACTCAGCGAGCTGGGCGGCCACACCGGTGTAGGTCGCGGGGGTCAGCGCCTTGAGCAGCTCGGCGCGGTCCTCGGGCAGCCCGAGGCCGTCGACGAACTCCTGCAGATCGGCCTGGTCGATGCGCTTGCCGCGGGTGAGTTCCTTGAGCGTTTCATACGGATTCTCCATGCCGGGCACGCCCTGGAGACCCGCGGCACGCATCACCGACTGGATCGCCTCGCCGAGCACCTCCCAGTTCGCATCGAGATCGGCGGCCAGCGCCTCCTCGTTGATGGCGAGGGCGCCGAGGCCCTTGACGAGGTTGTTCAGCGCCAGCACCGAGTGGCCGAAGGCGACGCCGATGTTGCGCTGCGAGGTCGAGTCGGTGAGGTCGCGCTGCATCCGGGAGGTGACCAGGGTGGAGGCGAGCGAATCGAGCAGGGCACAGGAGAGCTCGAGGTTCGCCTCGGCGTTCTCGAAGCGGATCGGGTTGACCTTGTGCGGCATCGTCGACGACCCGGTCGCCCCCGCCACGGGGATCTGTTTGAAGTAGTTCATCGAGATGTAGGTCCACATATCGGTGGCGAGGTTGTGCGCGATCCGGTTGAACCGGGCGATGTCGGCGAAGAGCTCGGCATCCCAGTCGTGGGACTCGATCTGCGTGGTCAGGGCGTTGAAGCTCAGGTCGAGACGGTCTTCGACGAAGGTCTGCGCGATCTGCGGCCAGTCCGCTCCGGGTACGGCGGCCAGGTGCGCCGAATAGGTGCCGGTGGCGCCGTTGATCTTGCCGAGGAACTCGGTGGCAGCGATGCGCTCATACTGGCGGCGCAGCCGGTGGATGAAGACGGCGAGCTCTTTGCCCATCGTCGTCGGCGTCGCCGGCTGACCGTGGGTGTGCGCGAGCATCGGAACATCGGCCAGCGCCGAGGCGGATTCGGCGAGGGCGTCGATGAGTGCCTTCGCGCGGGGCAGCCACACCTGTTCGGTGGCACCTTTGATCCCGAGCGCCCAGGACAGGTTGTTGATGTCTTCGGAGGTGCAGCAGAAGTGGACGAGTTCGCTGAGATCCTCGGCCCCGATCTTCACTAGGGCCTCTTTGATTGTGTATTCGACGGCCTTGACGTCGTGGACGGTCACGGCCTCGTGGGCGGCGAGCGTCGCGATGGTCTCGGCATCGAAGTCGGCGGCGAAGTCCCGCAGACCGTCGACCTCCTCATCGGTGAGGCGTCGCACCCCCTCGATCACGGAGCTCTGTGCGAGGTGGATGAACCACTCGACCTCAACGGTGATGCGGTTGCGGTTGAGTGCCGCCTCGGAGAGGTGATCGACGAGGTCAGCGGTGTCTTTGCGGTAGCGACCATCAAGCGGTCCGAGGGCGATGGCGGGCGAGATTTCGGCAAGGGAAACAGTCGGCATACCCCTATTTTCTCATGAGCGCCCGCGCGGGGCGGAACCCGACCGTCTGGAACGGACGCCTGCCCGCGGCGAGATCGCCGGGCGGAGGTGACTCGGACACGGGCGCCTGTGGATCCGGAGGTGACTTCGACGCCGGAGGCCTGTGGGTGCTCGAGGCTCGTCCCCAAGCCGACGAGCGGGGGTTCCCTGGCCCGTTCGGAGCTCCCTACAGTCAGGCAGACAGTCAGGCAGATCGAGCGTGGAGCCGATGCGACGAGTGGGAGGAGACACGGATGATCACGGACGAGTTGGCGCGCAATCGCGACCAATGGCTGCGGCGAGGTGATCTGCTGCGTTCGGTGGCTCAGTGCTGTCGGCAGATCGACAGTTGGGACTCGCCGGCCGGGCACCTCTTCGAGGACCGGGTGACGTCGAGCGCGACGTCGATCGACCGGCTCGCGGAGTGCGCGGACGAACTCGCCGAGGCCTACGACCTCCACCTGCAGGTCGTCTCGGCGGGAGGGCGGATCCAACTGTGAACGCTGATTCCGCCACGGGCGCCGTTGAACAGTGGATCCTTGTCGACCTCGAGCGGATCCTGCGTCTGCCCGATCGGCTGCGGCGACTGTGGCCGCCCGAGCTGCTGCCGCACCGAAAGGGCGAGGGCCCGCCCCTCGCCCCCGCGGCAGTGACGGACCTCGACCCGGCGGCCGAGACGGGCCCGGGCACCGCCTCGGCGGGCGAGGGCACGCGCGACCCCCTCTCAACGGGAGACGCGAAGGCGGGCACCGCCTCGGCGGGAGGGAGCAGCGACGGCGCTGTCGGGACGGAGCGGGAGCTCGATGTTCTCACGGCGTGGGTGCACGGGTTCGCCTCCGAACTTGACCAGACGAGCACCCGCATCACCGTCGTGCTGTCCTCGGGCGTCGAAACCGTCCACCTTGCGCTCTGCCTCGGGGCGGGTGGCAGCCATGCGGTGGTGGCACTGGCGGGCGAAGGCCTTGAGGACTTCGCCGGCCATCAGCTTCTGCGCCGGATCGGTCCGGGCCAGGTCGGACGGGTCGTCGAAGCCCTCGCCGAACTCGTCGAACACGACTGCGTGCTCACCCTCAGCTGGGCCGGTCGGGGAGGAGCCGCCGGGTTGGAGTTCCTCCACCGCCGAGGCGGGACCTGGTTCCGCCCGGTTCTCGACCGCCGCGGCGACCGCGTCACCGTCGACGCCGATGTCGAAGCCGGGGACACGGCAGTGCGGAAGCTGCTGAGCGCCGTACTCACCCGCACGCTGACGATGGGGCTCCGGTGATGGTCGACTCGACCACCCGCGGCGGTGGACGCATCACCGTCGACGAGCGCGCCGAGGGCAGCGGAGACGCACTGCAGACCGTGATGGGCGAGGTCGGCGATCTGGCTGTGGAAGCGAGCATCGCCGACTTCGACCTCGCGACCCTGCTCACCCAGGTGCCCGCCCCGATCACGGCGCTCAACCTCGACGCCCGCCGGGCCGCGTTCCACCGGCAGTTAGCCGCCGTGCTCATCGAACTCGAAGCCACACTGCTCGGCGTGCGGGCCGCCGCATTCGCCTACCGGCAGGCGGAGAAGGGCATCAGCGAAGTCTTCGGAGGACTCCTCGACGCCCTCGGCTGGGCCGCCGGACGGGCGCTGGCGATGAGCCTGCCCGTCCTCATCCCGGTCGCCCTCGTCATCGGCGGCCAGGTCATCGCGGTGGCGAAGATCCTCGACGCCACCGGACTCGATGACCTCATCGTCAGACACTGGGGCATCGACCTCGGCAAGACCAAAGCACAGGCGAAGGAGGCCCTGATCAAGCTCGTGTTCGAGAACTCCGATGTGTCCGGAGCCGTCATCGAACATGTGCTGCCGGGCATCGTCGTCGGCTTCATGGGCCTGCCGCCCGGAGCGTTGGATTCGAAAGCCGGTCACGCCTTCTGGCCGCATGATTCGCAGTCGATGACGATCTGGGTGCTCGCTGGGGCCAACCGGATCGGCCTGCTGCTGCCTTCCGACGTCGAGGTGTGGAAGGCGAAGGGACTGACCCCGCCGCACACAGAACCGCCCCGAGACGTCGAAGACCTCTATATCCGCGAGGCGAACTGCCACCTCGGTGCGGACTCCGGGCAGGTGCGCATCGAAGAGATCGTCGGCCCCGACGGCGCCGTCCGCTACATCGTCTACGTTCCCGCCACCACCGACTGGTCGCCGAAGTCCGGAGACAACACGACCGATCTGACGACGAACGTCCAGGGCATGGCCGGCAACGACACCGTGATGCGCGAAATGGTGCGGCAGGCCATCGCCGATGCCGGAATCGGCCGGAGAGCGGAGGTCATGCTCGTCGGCTATTCGCAGGGAGGGATCACCGCCGGTTCGTTGGCTGTGGACCCGGCGTTCCTCGGCGATGTCAACGTCACCGCGCTCATGACGGTCGGTGCCCCGGTCTCCGACTTCCCCATCGACTCCGGCATCGACGTACTCTCCATCGAACACGAACAGGACCTTGTGCCCGACCTCGACGGAGGCGAGAATCCGGCAGCTGACAACTGGTCGACGATCACCGTCGACTACGACCCCGACGAACTGCGCAAGGCCCCCGGCCTGGCGAACAAGACCGATGCCGAACTCGATGAGATGTTCGCCTCGGCCGGTGCCGCGCACTCGTCCACGGCCTACGCGGCCTCGATCGCGCTGCTGCTGCGGGCAGGACATCCGAGTCTCAACCGCTTCACCGCGAAGAATTCAGGGTTCTTCACCGGCGATCTCAAACAGACCCACGACTATCAGGGCAAGCGCCGACGCACCTGAGCTCGCCTACCTCGTTCACGGGCCGTCCCGGTTCGGAAGCCCCGCTGCCGGCGCTGCTGAAGACGATCAGCAGTGCTCGGGGGCGCGCTTGGGCGGCAGCGCTCGCGGGCGCGGGCTGAAGACGGTCGGCAGCGCTCGCCGGCGCGGGCGCCTCGGTGCTCGGACGTGCGTTTGTCGGACGATGAAGCTTCTCTGCGGAGATCGACAATTGTCCGTCGCAGGCTTTGGAACTGAGCCACATGTGTTCAAGTTTGCCCATAGTCTGTTCCTGACCTGCACTTTTGATACTCGAACCACATGGTGAGAGTGGCAAGCAGTGAGTGGATTCGGTATCGTTGGATCACCTGTGAATCAGATCACTCGAGGGCGAGTTCTCACACCCGAGGGCCTGCCCGACGGACTCGGTCCACCACTGGTCACCTCCGGTGAAGATGGACCTCGAACAAAGGAGAACTGAAATGACCTCCAACATTTCAGTGGGAACCGGCGCTGCCCACGGTCAGTCTTCGGAACCCAGAATGATCCAGATGCTCACCGAAGACGGCAACCGCGTCGAATCCGGTGAATACGATGCCTTCGCGGCAGAACTCACCGATGAGGATCTGCGCGGCTTCTACCGGGACATGGTCCTTGTGCGCCGCATCGATGCCGAAGGCGCCGCACTTCAGCGTCAGGGACAGTTGGGCCTGTGGGCACCGCTGCTCGGACAGGAAGCGGCCCAGATCGGCATGGGCCGAGCCGCCCGCCCCCAAGACTTCGTCTTCCCCACCTACCGCGAGCACGGCCTCGCCTACACCCGAGGCGTCGAACCCGAAACCCTGCTGAGCATCTTCCGTGGTCAGAACCACGGCGGTTGGGACCCGCAGGAACACCGGTTCCACACCTACACCATCGTCATCGGTTCGCAGGCCCTGCATGCCACCGGCTATGCCATGGGTGTGAGCATGGACGGCGACGTCGGCACGGGCGACATCGACCGTGACACCGTGTCCATCGCCTGCTTCGGCGACGGCGCCACCTCGCAGGGCGATGTCTCCGAAGCGCTGACCTTCGCCGGGGCCTTCCACGCCCCCGTGCTGTTCTTCTGCCAGAACAACCAGTGGGCCATCTCCGAACCCACCCATGTCCAGACCGCCGCACCCCTGTGCAAGCGCGGCGAGGGCTTCGGAGTCCCCGGTATCCGCGTCGACGGCAACGACATCATCGCGATGTACTCCGTCGCCCGTGCCAGCCTCGATTCCGTGCGCGCCGGTCACGGCCCGATGCTCATCGAAGCCTTCACCTACCGCCGCGGCGCGCATACCACGGCCGATGATCCGACGAAGTACCGTGACAAGGCCGAAGAGGAGATCTGGGAGGACCGTGACCCGATCACCCGCCTCAAGGCCTTCCTCGACAAGCACACCGAGACCAGCGAAGAGTTCTTCACCGAGGTGGACGCCGAAGCCGACACCCTGGCCGCCCGCATCCGCCACAACTGCATGACGATGGAGAACCCCGACGGCGTCGAGATGTTCGCCCATGTCACCTCAGAACCCCACTCCCTCGTCGACGAGGAACGCGAAGAATTCCTGGCGTACCAGGCTTCGTTCGCCGATGCGGGTGAGGCCTGATGGAGAAGCTTCCCCTCTCGAAGGCGATCACCGCCGGAATGCGCAAGGCCATGGAGGACGACCCGAAGGTCGTCCTCATCGGTGAGGACATCGGCAAGCTCGGAGGCGTCTTCCGCGTCACCGAGGGCCTGCAGAAGGACTTCGGTCCGCAGCGCGTCATCGATGCCCCGTTGGCCGAATCCGGCATCGTCGGCACCTCGATCGGCATGGCCATCCGCGGCTACCGCCCGGTCATCGAGATCCAGTTCGATGCGTTCATCTTCCCGGCCTATGACCAGATCGTCACCCAGGTTGCGAAGCTGTACAACCGCACTCTCGGCAAAGAGCGCATGCCGTTGGTCATCCGCGTGCCCTACGGCGGCGGCATCGGCTCACCCGAACACCATTCGGAGAGCCCGGAGACCGTCTTCGCCCACCACGCCGGTCTGCGCCTGATCACCCCGTCGAACGCCCACGACGCGTACTGGATGATCCAGGATGCGATCAAGAGCGACGATCCGGTGATGTTCTTCGAACCCAAGCGCCGCTACTGGCAGCGCGGGGACGTCGACACCACCGACCGCGGTGGTCTGGGCATGAACGACGCCCGCGTCGTCTCCGAAGGCACCGATGTCACCCTCGTCGCCTACGGACCTCTCATGCCGACCGCGCAGGACGTGGTCGCTGCTGCCGCCGACGAAGGCAAGAGCGTCGAACTCATCGACCTGCGCGGGCTCAGCCCGATCGACTTCACCACGGTCGAGAAGTCCGTGAAGAAGACCGGTCGCCTCGTCGTGACCCATGAGGCGCCGACCTTCCTGGGCCTGGGCTCGGAGATCGCCGCGCGCATCACCGAACGCTGCTTCTTCAACCTCGAAGCCCCGGTCATCCGCGTCGGCGGATACCACACCCCGTATCCCGGCTCGCGGATGGAAGAGCATTACCTGCCCGATCTCGATCGCATCTTCGACGGTGTCGACCGAGCCCTGTCCTACTGATCTCGAGGAGAGTCAAGAATGTCATTCGAATTTCCTCTTCCCGACGTCGGTGAGGGCCTGACCGAGGCCGATATCGTCGCATGGAAGGTCGCCCCCGGCGACACCGTCACCGTCAACCAGATCCTCGTTGAGATCGAGACGGCGAAATCACTCGTCGAGTTGCCCAGCCCGCAGGCCGGCACTGTCGGCGCCCTGCTCGTCGAAGAGGGGCAGACCATTGAGGTCGGCACCCCCATCATCCGCTTCGGCGACGCCGATTCCGGCGCCGAGGCGGGCTCCGCCTCCGGAGGAGCCGATGAGCCCGCATCCGGTGCCGGAGCGACCGAGGCTTCCGCCGAGGCGTCTCCCGCCTCGGCTGAGGACGCCGACGCCGGCGCCACCCTCGTCGGCTACGGCGCCAAGGCGGCATCATCGAAGCGCCGTCCCCGCAAGGGCGGACCTGTCCCCGTACCGGCATCGGCCTCTGCCGCGGCACCCGCTCCGGCAGCCTCGCCGACCCCACCCGCTCCGCCGGCTCCGGCGGCGGCAGCACCGGCGGAGCCGGCACCAGCGTCTCCGGGCAAACCCCTGGCGAAGCCGCCCGTGCGGAAGCTCGCGAAGGACCTCGGCGTCGACCTCTCACAGGTTGTGCCGACCGGACCCCACGGGGACGTGACGCGCGAGGATGTGCATGCCGCGGCCAACCCGGCCGCTGCCTCTTCGGCGGGTGTGACGACACCTGCGGCCGCCTCGGCGAGTGCCTCCGGCGAACTCGAGGAGCGGATCCCGTTCAAGGGTGTGACGAAGATGATGGCCAAGGCCATGGTCGATTCGGCATTCACAATGCCGCATGTCACCGAGTTCCTCGACGTCGACGTCACCGAGACGATGGCGATGGTCCGCAGGCTGAAGTCCTCGAAGTTCCTCGGCGAGGACGTCAAGGTCTCGCCGCTGCTCATCGTGGCCAAGGCCGTGGCCTGGGCCGTGGGTCGCAACCCGCGGATCAACTCGTGCCTCGACGGCGATGACATCGTCGTGAAGAAGTACGTCAACCTCGGGATCGCTGCGGCCACCCCGCGCGGACTCATCGTGCCGAACATCAAGAACGCGCAGGCCATGGGGCTGGGAGAGCTCGCTCAGGGCATTCAGGCCCTCACCGCTCTGGCGCGATCGGGCAAGACGCCGCCGGCCGATCAGGCTGGGGGAACGATCACGATCACGAACGTCGGCGTCTTCGGCGTCGATGCGGGGACGCCGATCATCAACCCGGGTGAAGCAGCGATCCTCGCCTTCGGGCAGGTTCGGAAGAAGCCGTGGGTCGTCGGCGACGAGATCGTGCCGCGTGAGATCACCACGCTCTCGGTCAGCGCCGACCATCGTGTCGTCGATGGGGAGATCATCTCGAAGTTCCTCGCCGATGTCGGCCGCGGCTTGGAGGACCCGACCCTCCTGCTCGCCTGAGGGGCAGACATTCGGTCGCCGTTCGGAACCGTCTGTGGTCACCGAGCCGAGTGAGAATCGCCGCATCGGCTGTTTTCACCCGGTTCTGTGACCACAGATCATCGAGTGCACCGGCGCGGCCGTTCAGCTGCTCAAATCGTGTGAGGTTCCCAGGGGCGGAGACACCGTCTCGTCATTCGTCTAGGTAGGCGCTGTTGTCCTTCGGGCTGCCGTCCTTGACGAGCCGTTTGGCCAGGCAGTGGTCGCGGTCGAGGCCCCAGGACCGGCACTGATCGAGGGCCGGTTCCGGGTCGCTGTAGCCGGTGCCGATGATCGTCACCCAATAGCTGCCGTCTTTGTATGAGGCCCAGTCGCCGCTGTGGATGAGGATCGCTCCGGGGTATTTGACCTTGTTGGCTTCGTACTCATTGAGGATGTCCGGAGCGGTCCAGGTCTTCCCGTCGGCTTCGAGTCCGACGTTCTTCGCGCTGACCTGAGTCACCCACTGTCCCTCGAGGTCAGCGGCCTTCGCCGTGCCCTTCTCCGTGTAGGAGTCGAGCTTCTCCTCCGGGGTCTGCGAGGGCTGCACGAGATCCTCGGTGGGACTGGGCGAAGGCGTTGACGGCTCCCCGCTGCCGACGTCGACGGGCACGGTGCCCGAAGACGGAGCGAGCCACCGGATACCGAAGAACGCGACGAGCGCGAGCACGAGGACCAGGGCGATGATGACTCCCGTGGCCTTGAGGCCATTGCGGGGCCTCGAACCTCCCTGTGGAGGAGCAGAGGGCGGAAACTGTGGGGGAGGCGGTGTCTGCGGAGCGTTCCCGGCGGCGAGACCGGCATCACGCCCGGAGCCCTCACCGCGCATACCGCCTGCATATGCGGATTGCTGAGGTTGCGCGGCGTGCGCGTCTCGGTCGAAGGGGGACCGACCGGCCGGGGCGAAGACATTGCCGGAGTGCGGTTTCGAGATCGACTGTTCCCCGGTGTGCCGTTCGAGATACTCGTAGTAAGTTGAGTTGTCGAAATCGGCAGGCAAGCGCCCCGCCTCATTCCCGTACGACGGGTTCTGACCAGCAGGATCGCTGTGATCCTTCTGCCAGTCATCGCTGGTCGCCGGACGAATGCGCGGCCGCTGTGGAACGTCGCTCATCAGCCCTCCGGAGTGCCAAGTGTGGTGGCAATCATCTTCTTACCTTGGCACGAGTCAAGCAGGCGTTCAACACGATCGCCGGCAGGACGCGTTGCCGACGAAAGCCTACTGTGCTTTTCCCCGAGTAGGCTTGGCCCCCGCTGGGAAAGTCCCCGCAGGCACCGATGCGCCCGGAGGCGGGCCTCACGCGCGCCCGGCGGCGGGCCTCACACGCTTCCGACGGTGAGTCCTGGTTCAGCCCTGACCGGAGTGACGAAGACCCCAGGTGAACACCGGGATGAATTTGCTCTCTGCCGTCCGATCTCAGTAGGATAGATTCTTGTTGTGTCGTACCGGAGAGGTCGATGACCGATCTGCTAAGACCAACATGGTGCTCACCCACCGCTGCACTCCAGCTTCGGCCATCTCTCACAGGCTACGGCTTCAGCGCTGGTGAGACATCTCGCCCGAACGGGCAAACCTGTTTTGGCGTACACAATTTTCACAGCGGACGTCGCGCATCGGGCCACCACTCGAGGCGGGTCGGAGCAGAATCGGTTGAGGCCGATTCGACTGCCACTGTGGTCGGGAACGCTCGACCAGGCGGCATTCGCGAGAATTTGTTGATGTCTTCCGACATCGGCGCAAGCGAGCGGGGAGAACGCGCAAGCGGTATCCCGCCTGAGCTTGTTTCGAGAGTCGGTAACTTGTGAACTGGAGGAGAGACATGGCAGCAACCTGCCAAGTGACCGGGTCAGTCCCCGGTTTCGGACACAATGTGTCCCACTCGAAGCGCCGCACGAAGCGTCGCTTCAACCCGAATATTCAGAAGAAGCGGTACTACGTTCCGTCTCTGCGCCGCAGCGTCACCCTGACCGTGTCCGCCAAGGGCATCAAGGTCATCGACGCGCGTGGAATCGACGCCGTGGTCAACGAACTGATTGCTAAGGGAGTGAAGCTCTGATGGCGAAGGCCCAGGATATTCGTCCCATTATCAAGCTCAAGTCGACCGCCGGCACCGGGTACACCTACGTGACCCGTAAGAACCGCCGCAACAGCCCGGACCGCATCGTGCTCAAGAAGTACGATCCCGTTGTCCGTAAGCACGTCGATTTCCGAGAGGAGCGCTGAGCGCACATGGCTAAGAAGTCAAAGATCGCCCGCGACAAGCAGCGTCGCGTCATCGTCGAGCGCTATGCAGAGCGCCGCGCCGCTCTCAAGCGTCAGCTGACCCACCCCGATTCCACCGACGAGCAGCGCGAAGAGGCACGCCTCGGCCTGCAGAAGCTTCCTCGCGACGCTTCGCCGGTCCGCGTTCGCAACCGTGACCAGGTCGATGGCCGTCCGCGTGGCTACCTCCGGAAGTTCGGACTCTCCCGAGTTCGCTTCCGCAACATGGCACACAACGGCGAGTTGCCCGGCGTCACGAAGTCGAGCTGGTAATCTCGAGGAAGTTCGTCATCGGAAAAACGGACCGGTGACCGACCGACTTGTCCTAAGGAGGACACTTTTATGGCTAAGAACCGCAGTGAGCTCGTTGCAGAAGTTGCCGAGAAGTCCGGCCTGACCCAGAAGCAGGTCTCGGATGTGCTCGATGGTGTTTTCGATGTCTTCTCCGACGTCGTTGCCAAGGGCGAAAAGCTCACCATCCCCGGCTGGCTCTCCGTTGAGCGCACCGAACGTGCCGCTCGCAAGGGTCGTAACCCGCAGACCGGTGAAGAGATCCAGATCAAGGCCGGCTACTCCGTCAAGCTGTCCGCTGGTTCGAAGCTGAAGGGTGCCGCCGGCAGCCCGAAGTGATCCACGCACCTGCGTCGAATGGCCCGGACCGTTTGGTCCGGGCCATTTGCTGTCCCCGCGCAGGTGCGGTGCAGCTGTTCCGTGGGTGCTTCCGCCCCGTGCCGACGGCGTCCACCCTCGCCGAGGCGGCTCTCCCGAGATCTCGGCCACGGAGGACTCTCCCGGTTCGCTGAGTCTCAAGATCGAGAGATAAACTGAAAGCATGTCAGAAGGGGCGGTCCGCGCGCAGTGAGTTCTCCAATCTTCGAACCGATCACTCGGTTCGTCCAACGTGCCGCGGTTCCCATCGTGGTCTTCCTCGGTCTCATCATCGGTGTGGCCGCACTGTTCTTCACCGGAGCCGCGAACCCCACGCTGCTCAACGACCCCGGCTCCGTCGTCCGCTTCGGCCTGCCTGCGGCGAAGTTCGTCTTCAACATCGCGATGTCCCTGACCGTCGGGGCCCTCATGTTCGCCGTGCTCATCCTCCCGCGCACAGCAGGCGGTCGCCGTCGACACAAACAGGCCGCCGAGGAGGCCCCCCTCGACCCGCTGTGGACGAAGACTCTGCGCATCGCCGAGTTCTCCTCGGTCGTGTGGACGCTTTCGGCCGTCGCCGTGCTCGTGTTCTCCTTCGTCGACACCGTCGGTGCGCAGGCCTACCTCGACTTCTCGAACCAGCTCGGCGTCTTCGTCACGCAGATCGCCTACGGGCAGCTGTGGGTGCTCATCGTCGTCCTCATCGCCATCGCCTCCACGCTGTGCTTCGGCACCCGCTCCCATATCGGCATCGCCGCCGCCGGGGTGCTCAGCGTCGGTGTGATGATCCCCTTGGCGCTCATGGGCCACTCGGCTGAGGCGTCCGGGCACACGCAGGCCGTCAACAGCCTCGGTCTGCACATCCTCGGTGCGGCCATCTGGCTCGGTGGACTCTTCGTCATCGCCCTCCTCGGTGCCGGACTGGCGAAATCCGATGGTCTTCGCGCAGTCATCCAACGGTATTCGACGATCGCGCTCATCGCCTTCGGCCTCGTCGTCTTCTCCGGCGTCGTCAACGCGCTGCTGCGCGTGCACAGCTTCGACGACCTCATGACCCCGTACGGGGAAGTCATCCTGGCGAAGGCGTTCGCGACGGTTCTGCTGGGTCTCATCGGATTCTGGCACCGTCAGTTCGTCATCGCACGATTGGGCACAGCCGCCTCGGCGACGGTGGAATTCTGGCGTCTCATCGCCGTCGAATTCATCATCTTCGGTGCCACCATGGGACTGGCCGTGGCCCTGGCGCGGTCGCAGCCGCCGGTGCCGCAGGAACCGGTCGGTGACCCCACCCCGGCCGAGATCCTCACCGGCGATCCGCTCCCGCCGAAGCCGAACCTGGAGCACTACTTCACTCAGTGGGCGATCGATCCGCTGTGGATCGCGATCGCGGTGGGCACCTCGGTCGCCTACGTCATCGCTTTCATCAACCTCCGCCGTCGCGGCGACAAGTGGCCGGTGCTGCGCCTGATCAGCTGGCTGATCGGCATGGTCTTCCTTGTCTACGTCACCTCCGCAGGGCCCCGCGTCTACGGGGAGGTGCAGTTCTCTGCGCACATGATCGAGCACATGCTGCTCGTCATGGTGGTGCCGCTGCCGATGGTCCTCGGTGCGCCGATCACAATGCTCATGCGCGGAACGAAGGCCCGACGGGACGGCTCCGTCGGTGTGCGCGAATGGGTGCTGTGGCTGGTCAACACGCCGTATCTGCGTTTCCTCGCGCACCCGATCGTGGCGAGCGTGAACTTCGCCGGCTCCCTCGTGGTCTTCTACTACTCGGGAATCATGTACTACGCGCTCGATACGCACATCGGGCACGAACTGATGATCGCGCACTTCCTCGGTGCCGGGTACCTGTTCGGGCAGGCGCTCATCGGCATCGACCCGGGCGTGAAGCGTCCGCCGTACCCTCTGCGGCTGGTGATGCTGCTGGTGACGATGGCCTTCCACGCCTTCTTCGGGATCTCGATCATGAGTTCGAGTGTCCTCATCGCCGGTGACTGGTTCGGCAACATCGGCGCCGGATGGGGCTACACCGCGATCGATGACCAACAGCTCGGCGGGGCCATCGCATGGGGAATCGGCGAGTTCCCGACCCTGTTCGTCGCGATCACGGTCGCCCTGCAGTGGGCGAAGTCCTCAGACAGGGAAGCCAAACGCATCGACCGCAACGAGGACCGCACCGATGACGCCGAGCTGCGCGCGTACAACGCGATGCTCGCCTCGATGGCCGAACGTGACGCCCAGATCGGCCAACGGCGACGTTGAGCTCAGTCGCCCCGAGGCGAAGCAGTGAGCGGCGCGGCCCAGCGCACGATTCGCCGCTGTTCATCGGAGTGCTTGCCCTCGCCGCTGTTCATCGACGTACTTGCCGTCGACGCTGACGGTGCACATCGGGTGTGCACGAATGGGCATCGGAAATTCTCGGATTCCTTCCAGGAGATTGTCCAAAAGTCTGTAACGTGACGCACACTGTTGCTTGGATGAGAAATATCCGAGCGCCGATGTGCCTGGGCTCCGACGCCATCGACAACCGCAGAGAAGCGGTCGGCGAAGACCGGACCGGTCGGGCACAGGTGCCAGTGGAAGTCGATTCGCGCATTCAACGGTGACGCGGATCGTGGAAATAAGGAGAGTCATGAGTTCTCAGAACAACACCGAGAGGAAGTCGATCCGCGCACAGCTGCGCAAGGTCGTCGTCGCCTCGATGGCCGGAACGGTTGTCGAATGGTACGAATTCTTCCTCTATGCCACCGCAGCCACACTTGTGTTCCACGTTCTGTTCCCGCCTTCGGATGATCCTCTGACTCCGATCCTGGCCGGCTTCGCCACCTATGCGGTCGGCTTCATCGCCCGTCCCGTCGGCGGCATCGTCTTCGGCCACTTCGGGGACAAATACGGACGCAAGAAGCTGCTGCAGCTCTCGATCGTCCTCGTCGGCGTGGCCACGTTCCTCATGGGCTGCCTGCCGACCTATGCGGCGATCGGCGCCCTGGCCCCGATCCTGCTCGTGCTGCTGCGCGTCGTCCAGGGCTTCGCCGTCGGCGGTGAGTGGGGCGGTGCCGTCCTGCTCGTCGCCGAGCACTCACCGAACAAGGAACGCGGGTTCTGGGCGTCCTTCCCGCAGTCCGGTGTCCCGCTGGGCAACCTGTTGGCCACGGGCGTGCTCCTTGCGCTCAATGCCGGCCTCAGCGAGGCTCAGTTCGAGTCGTGGGGATGGCGAGTGGCCTTCTGGCTCTCGGCCGTCATCGTCATCATCGGCTACTACATCCGCACCCGCGTCTCCGATGCCCCGATCTTCGACGAGGTCCAGGCCGAAGAGATCGAGGAAGGCGTGGACTACGGCGTCAAGGCCGTGTTCAAGCGCTACCCGCGTGAGGTCTTCGCCGCCATGGGGCTGCGCTTCGTGGAGAACATCCACTACTATCTCGTCGTCACCTTCTCGATCACCTACCTGTCGACCCAAGCGCATATCGAATCGGGCGAGATCCTCGGTCTGCTGCTCGGCGCACACGCGATCCATGCGGTCCTCGTTCCGCTCGTCGGTGCGGCCACCGACCGGTTCGGGCGGAAGATGCCCTACGGTGTGGGCATCGTGCTCACCGCGACCTGGGGATTCTTCGCCTTCCCGATGTACGACACCGGCAACGCGGTGATGATCTTCGTCGCCCTGCTCCTGGGCCTGGTCTTCCACGCCCTCATGTATGCCGGCCAGCCGGCGATCATGGCGGAGATGTTCCCGACCCGGATGCGCAACTCCGGCGTCTCGACCGGCTACCAGGTGACCGCGATCGTCGCGGGATCGTTCGCACCCTTCATCGCGACGGCTCTGCTCAAGGGATTCGGCTCGTCGGTTCCGATCGCGCTCTACCTTCTCGCCGCAGCGATCGTGTCGTTCATCGCGCTCCTCTACACCCGTGAGACGAAGGGCATCGACCTGCGCTCGCTCGACACCGCGGACAAGGTGCGTCGCGGAGTCGCCTGAGACAGGACCCGCCGGGGTCAGCGGCCCCACGGCACATCGACGACGAAGGAAGGACAGGCAGATGGTTGAACTCACAGGCAGACGCGCACTCGTCACCGGGGGCGCGTCGGGACTGGGCAAGGCGATCAGCGAGGCCCTCGCCGAGGCCGGAGCCGAGGTCACCGTCGCCGATCTCGATGCGGAGGCCGCGGAAACCGTGGCCTCCGGCATCGGCGGTCGAGCGTGGGCCGTCGACCTGGCCGACACCTCGGCGCTGGAGACGATCGATGTCGACACCGACATCCTCGTCAACAATGCGGGCATCCAGCGGATCCACCCGATCACGGAGTTCCCGCTCGAGGAGTGGCGGCTGATCAGCACCCTCATGCTCGAAGCTCCCTTCGTGCTGACGAAGGCCGTGCTGCCGGGGATGTACCGGCGCGGCTGGGGGCGGATCATCAACCTGTCCTCGGTCCACGGCCTGCGGGCCTCGGCGAACAAGTCCGCCTACGTCGCCGCCAAGCACGGACTCATGGGGCTGACGAAGACCACCGCCCTCGAGGGTGGGCCGCACGGTGTGACCTGCAATGCGATCAACCCCGGCTATGTGCTCACACCGCTGGTCAAGGGGCAGATCGCCGACCAGGCGAAGACGAATGGGATCAGTGAGAAGGAAGTCCTCGAACAGGTCTTCCTCGGCCACTCGGCGGTGCCCCGGCTCGCCGAGCCCGAGGAGGTCGCGGCCATCGCACTCTTCCTCGCCGGCGATGCCGCCGCCGTCATCAACGGCAGCGCCCACAGCATCGACGGAGGCTGGACCGCCGCCTGACCCCTCCCCAATTGCTACGTGACGGCGGCCCAGCAACCTCGCGCGAGGTTGCTGGGCCGCCGTCACGTAGCAATTGGGGTCAGAGGACTTCTAGGACGCTGCGGACTCCAGAATTGCGGAGGGATTCGTGGCGGACCGAGGCCCAATAGGAGACCCGTTTCGAGAACTGATCGGGCAGCACCTGCCGCAGCCGAGAGTTATGGCGGGCCAGGAAGTCCGGCAGAATCCCGATCCCGACTCCGTTGGACGTGGCGAGCACGTGTGCGTGCACCGAGGTGGAGCGGAAGAATCCGTTGCCGCGCGGCAGCGCATCGGCGGCCTCGTCGAGGTCGTCGACCTGCAGGGAGTTCTCGATGTAGTAGATCATCCGGTGCCGGGCCAGTTCGTCGAGGCTGCGGGGACGGCCATGCTCGGCGAGGTAGTCCTGCGAAGCGTAGAGCTGGAGCCGATAGTCGCGGATGTGCTTGGCGATCGACCGCGGTGCGTCCGGGCGGCCGACGACGATCTCGATGTCGACTCCGGACCGATACTGGCGCACCCGTTGGGTGGCCGTGATGAGTTCGATCTGCAGCCCCGGGTGGCTCTGCTGGAGCGCGGTGAGCGCAGGCACCGCGTACTCGAGGGCGAAGGCCTGCGGGCAGGCCAACCGGATCGTTCCGGACAGCGCCGAACTCGTGTGCGCGTCGATCCGCCCCAGGGCGGCCTCGATGTCCTCGGCGATCGGCAGCAGCTGACGTCCGGCCGCGCTGAGCTCCCATCCGTCGGGAGAGGCCACGAGCACTCGTTCGCCGTAGGCCTTCTCCAGCGCTGCGATCCGGCGAGAGACGGTCGTGTGGTTGAGGCCGAGGCTGTGTGCCGCGGCGGTGAACTTCCCCAATCGAGCGACAGCGAGCAGAGTCAGCAGATCCTCGGGGGCGATCTGCTGGCCGGAACCGCTGGGTGCATAGGTGGCCATAGTCCGTCCATTCTATCTGCGTGTACGCACATATCCGGTGCGGAAGAGGTGAGCGTTCGGACCGGGCGTGCGCCGACCGACTGGCGTACTGTGAGAGGGAACACTGCATACCAGAAGAACATGATGCGAGGAGGCATATTATGTCGACGATTGGATGGGTGGGCCTGGGAAATATGGGCCGCCCGATGACTGCGAACCTGGTCAAGGCCGGTCACACCGTCAATGGTTACGATCTCGTCCCCGGAGCCGTGGCTGCAGCCGCGGAGCACGGTGTCAACCCCGTGAATTCGATCGCCGAGGCGGTCGCCGGTGCCGATATCGTGTTCACGATGCTGCCCAAGGGTGAGCATGCCCGCACCGCGTACCTCGAGCCCGACGGTGTCCTGGCCAACGCGGATGCGAAGACCCTCCTCGTCGATTCCTCGACGATCGACTTCGACTCCGCACGCGTCCTCCACGCGGAGGCGGCCAAGGCCGGTTTCCGTCTCGTCGACGGCCCGGTCTCCGGTGGTGTCACCGGCGCCGAGGCGGGCACCCTGACCTTCATGCTCGGCGGCGCCGACGCCGATGTCGAAGAGGCCCGCCCCTTCATCGAGGCGATGGCCGGCAACATCTTCCACGCCGGTGGCGACGCCGCCGGTCAGGCCGCGAAGATCGTCAACAACATGATGCTCTCGATCAGCCTGCAGGGTGTCGTCGAGGGCGCTGTCCTCGCCGAGCGCTTCGGCCTCGACCCGAAGGTCTTCTACGACATCGCGAAGGTGTCCTCGGGCGACTCCTGGCCGCTGCGCACCTGGTACCCGGTGCCCGGTGTGACGACGACGTCGGCGGCGAACAACGACTTCAAGCCCGGCTTCGCCACCGCGCTCATGCACAAGGACGTCGGCCTGGCTCTTGCCGGCGCCGAGACTCAGGGCGTCGACCTCCCCGCTGCGTCACTCGTCCACGCACAGCTGCAGAAGCTCATGGATGAGGATCTCGGCGGCCTCGACACCACGGCCCTGATCAAGAACATCGACCCCAACGCCGAGGGACTGCCGAAGTAAGGCCGAAGAACCGGCGCCGAGGCGGCAGCGCCGTCCGCATCGAGGCACCAGCGCCGAGACCCTGGGGTCCGCACCGCCTCGGCGACCTGAAACTTCGTGCGGCTCGTGGAAGACTGGAGGCATGAGTACGACTGATTCATCCTCCTCGCTGTCCCCGGACGTCATCGCCGGAATCACCGGCAACCTCGACGAGGTGGCCGAGCGTGCCCGCGCCGCCGCCGTATCGGCGGGCCGCAGCGGTGATGAGGTGCGGGTGCTCCTGGCGACGAAGACCCAGCCGGCCGAGAAGATCCGAGTCGCCCTCGAGCACGGGTTCACTCTCATCGGGGAGAACAAGGTTCAGGAGATCACCGGCAAGGCGGAAGCGATCGCTGACCTCAACCCCGAGACCCACCTCATCGGTCCTCTGCAGCGGAACAAGGTCAACCACACGCTGCGGCATGCCAGCTGCATCCAGTCCGTCGACAACCTCCCCTTGGCTGAGAAGATCAACAATCGTCTTGGCGTGCTCGACGAAACCCTCGACTACTTCGTTCAGGTCAACACCTCCCGGGAGGATTCGAAGTTCGGTGTCGCTCCCGAGGACGCCGAGGCGCTGATCACCGAGACGAGGACGCTCGACCGGATGCGGCTGCGCGGCCTGATGACCATCGGTCTTCCCGGCAGCAGCCCCGACGTGATCCGTCCCAGCTACTCCGACCTGCGCGAACTCAGCGAACGCCTGCGGGAGTCCGGTGTCATGCCCGCCGAGGCGACCGAACTGTCGATGGGCATGAGCGGTGACTTCGAGCTCGCGATCTCCGAGGGGGCGACGATCGTGCGCGTCGGCTCGAGCATCTTCGGTGCTCGCGACTACTCCTGAGCGTTTGAGCCGACCCGCGTCTCACCATCGGCGGGGCGCGAGGGGGATGGTTCGAACACGCGGCGCAGACCGGCGATGAGTTCCACACGCCAACAGGCGAAATCGTGTCCGCCGGAGTAGACCGACAGCGAGGTGCGGCATCCGAGGTCGTGAAGAACCTCGGCCATCCGCCGGGCGCGATCGACCATGGGACCTTCACGATCTCCGACGGCGAGGTGGACCTGCTCAGCGCCCACCCCGGCGCCGGGGGTTCGCGCGCCTGCTCCGGACCCGTCTGTACGCGCACCCACTCCGGCGCCGGCCGCCGGTCCCGCCCTTTCAGCCGCCCTCGCCGCATGCACATTCGCACCTGAACCCGAGGCGAGGAAACGCGCTGCCGTCCAGTCGTCCCCGGTCATCTCGGCGAGATCCGCTGGCGTCGCCGACCCGCCGGGACGCCACCACAGCGACGGAGAATGGGCGAGCACGGCGTCGAAGGTGCCGGGGCTGACCTGGGCCATGAGCAGCGCCGACAGCCCGCCGAGGCTCTGACCGCAGATGATTCGGCGGGCCTCCTCGGGCACAGGGCATCCGTGTGCGGCCGCTTCGGCTTCGATCGCGGGCACCAGCTCATCGGCCACGCTGCGCAGAAACGCGTCATTGCCGGCCAGGGTGTGCGATCGCTGTTCCATCGTGCGGGTGCCGATGCCGATGATGATGAGGTCCGGCAGTCCGGCCGCGGCCACGGCCCGATCCACCCCGAGATGGTCGAACCACTGAAGCCCGTCGAAGAGCACGAGGACACCGGCCGGGGCAGCGGCGCTCGGCAGAGACACTCGCACGGGGCAGCTGACATCGCCGATCTCACGGTCGCCCGCCACGAAGAGTCGGCTGTCGCAGTCTTCGCCGAGGCGGCTGCCCGCCACCGCATCACGATCCGTATCGATGGGCGCCGGTCCCGCGTCGAAGAGCCACGTCCCGTGGTCGGGGGCGTGCGGGCCGGAGAACACCGACGAGCCCTCGCCCGGTCCCGGCTGGTCCGGGCGCGTCAGCGGCGGATCGAGGTTGAGCGGGTCGACGAGGACGGCCGGCCCGGGCCGATGCGGAGAACCCAGAGGCTCGGGAGTCTCAGAGGGGGAGGGGCTGAAACCGTAGGAGCACCGGAGGTCGGCCGGCAGTCGCAGCGTCACGCCCCAGATCCCGGTCCCCGGGACCGGAGTCATCACGCCGGCATCCTGCCGGTGCTTATCGGTCACCCGGTTGGCCGAAAGTCTCACACTGCGAATAGTGGGATCGACTGCGCGGTAGAGGAACGTGACATCGCACTGACCGGGGTCATCCTCGCAGGCGTCGACGAGAGGAGTGCCGGAGCGCGTGACCTCCTCCCAGAACGATGCCTCTCGGCTTCCGAGATCGGCGCTCTGGCCAGCATTGATGGTGGAGAACTCGGTGAGAATCTCGCTGAATCGCACGACACTCTCCTTCTCTGCGGCGGCTCTCTGACGGCGGTCATCCGTCCGCCTGTCCGGCCCCGCCTCGCCGCCCACATTGTGAGCAACTGTGACGGCGAGTGGACAAGCCGACTGGCAACGTTGCTAGTCTAGTCGATTAGGTTAGCCTTGCCAATGTAGGTGTCCTGGTCGCTGCTGAGATCTCCGACCCGGATCGTTGCCCGACGGCGTGCTGACTGCGACAGACGATGACGTTGCCCGCGGCGGACGGTCGACGGGCATGACAACGTCGGCCCACACAGCGGCCGACGTCCCTCTTGAGGAGAGCAATGAGAACAGGACTTTCGATCATCGGCGCCGTGTGCGCACTGGCCCTTGCCGGCTGCGGCAGCACCGGATCCGAGGCCGCAGACGATACCCCGGCAGAAGCGGCGGGTTCCGAACTTTCGGTTCCACTTCCCGAAGGGTGGTCCCAGGTCGGCGGTACGAGCGACTTCTCCGGCATCGAGGCGGAACCGAAACTGCCTGCCACGGTCACCGACGGCACCGGCACCGAGGTGGAGGTCAAGGACATCGACAAGATCATCGTCGCCGGCGACGGCGTCGCATCGACGCTCGGCGCGCTGGGCCTGGCCGACAACATCGAGGCCGCGCCCGAGAACTCGGCGGCGCCCGAGGGGATCGATGCCCCGCAGCACTTCGAGTTCAGTAAGAGCACCGGGGTCGAAGGCCTGCTGGCGATGGACGGCGCCCTGTTCATCGGCGACAACACGAAGCGCCACGGTGACGTCGCCGGTCAGTTCCGGGACGCCGGCACCGATGCGGTGGTCATGGACGATCAGCAGTCCCAATCGGACAAACTCAAGGCCGTGGCCTCCTACGTCGGTGCCGATGAGGCGGGTGAAGAGCTCGCGAAGACCGTCGACGACCAGCTCGCCGATGCCGCGAAGACCGCGAAGGACTCGGGCAAGCAGGATCTGTCGATCATCGAGGTCACTGCCACGGGAGCCGGCGGGCAGAACGCGGTCGCCGGCACTGGGACTCCGGGCAATGAGATGATCGAGACCCTCGGCTACACGAGTGTGGGCGCGGAGTCGAAGCTGCGCGGCTACTCCCGTGAGTTCAGCAATGAGGGCATCGTCGCCTCGGCGCCGGATGTCATCGTCATGGCCGAATCCGACTACGAGAAGTGGGGCGGCGAGGACGGCCTGTGGAAGGCGTTCCCGACGCTCGATCAGACTCCTGCAGGCCAGAACTCCGCGGTCTTCGTCATGCTCGATGCTCAGCTGAAGTACTCGAGCCCTGAGATCGGAGTCGGGGCTCAGGCCCTCGCCGAGGCTGTCGCGAAGCTCCCGTGACCCCGAAGGCTCCGACTCGCACCGCCGCCCCGGGCACCGCAGGCGCCCCGGCCGGACCGGATGCCACCGAGAACGCGGACGCCACCGGCGCCTCGGCGGCGTTCGGGCGTTCGGTCGATCCTGCGGCCCCGACCGGCTCCGCTGGGCGAGGCCGCAGGGCCGGCTCGGGCACCGAGGCGCGCCACACCGTCCGCCGACTCCCGCTGCTCACCTGCGTGATCATCGGCCTGGCGGTGCTTGCGGTGCTCATGGCCGTCTCTGCTTCGGTCGGTCCGCTGCGGATCCCCCTCGCCGAGGTCGCGCGCATCGTCGGGGCCCAACTGGGTGTCGTCGACGGTGCCGACCTCAGCCAGCGCGACGTCTCCGTCGTCTGGCAGCTGCGCGTGCCCCGCGTGCTCATGGGAGTGCTCGTCGGCGCGGCCCTCGCGATCTCGGGCGCGGCGCTGCAGAGCCTGTTCAACAACCCCCTCGCCGACCCCGGGATCATCGGGGTCAGCGGCGGAGCCTCGGCGGGTGCTGTGAGCGTCATCGTGCTCGCGGGCAGCAGCATCACCTGGCTGCTGCCCATCGGGGCCTTCCTCGCCGGCCTCGCCGTCACCGGACTCATCTATGTGCTGGCGCGTCCCGGACGCAACACGGGTACCTCGCGGATGCTGCTCGTCGGCATCGCCGTGGGGTCGGGCTGTCAGGCGCTGACCGGGTTCTTCACCTTCATCGCCGATGACCAGCAGCTCCAGACGCTGACCTTCTGGCAGATGGGGTCGCTGGCGAAGGTGATCTGGCCGCACTTCTGGGCGACCCTGCCGATCTTCCTCATCGGTCTTGCCATCGTCCTGCTCAACTCGCGCGCCCTCGATGTCCTCACGCTCGGCGAACGCGAAGCCCAACACCTCGGCCTCAATGTCCGACGCAGCCGTCTGATCATCATCATCGCCACCGCACTGCTCACGGGTGCCGCAGTCGCCTTCGCCGGCGCGATCGGATTCGTCGGCCTCGTCGTTCCGCACATCGTGCGCATCATCGTCGGCCCCGGCCACCGCGGCCTGCTGCCGATCTCCGCGATCGCCGGGGCGATTCTCATCGTCGCCGCCGACTGCGCCTCCCGCGTCGTCGCCCCGCCCTCGGAGGTCCCGATCGGCCTGTTCACCGCGGCCGTCGGCGCCCCGTTCTTCCTGTTCCTCGTCGTCCGGATGAAGAAGAGCTCATGGTGAAGACTCAACACAGCCGCACCCCCGATGCCCACGGCTCCGGCCTTCAACCGCAGGCGACCACGTCCGCCGAGGCGGTCGTCCGGGCCCAGGATGTCACCTTCTGCGTGGATGGACGGGAACTCGTCTCCGGGATCTCGTTCAGTCTCCGCCACGGTGAGGTCGTCGCGCTCGTCGGCCCGAACGGAGCGGGAAAATCGACGATGCTCTCCCTTCTGGCCGGCGACATCGCTCCGACCCGGGGCACCGTCGAGATCGCCGGCACGGAGGTGAGGTCATGGAAGTCCGGGCCGCTGGCCCGCAGGCGCTCGGTGATGCTTCAGCACAACAGTGCGAACTTCGCCTTCAGCGTCGAGGAGGCCGTCCACATGGGGCGCCTGCCCTGGGACGTCGACGTCGACCGCGATGACCGCCTCGTTGCCGAGTCGATCGCCGATTCGGACCTGTGCGGCTTCGAGGATCGTGACATCACCACGCTCTCCGGTGGGGAGGCCGCCCGCGTGTCCTATGCGCGCACGAGGGTGCAGACGACGCCGATCATCTTCCTCGACGAGCCCACCGCCGCGCTCGACCTCAGGCATCAGGAGTCACTCCTGCGCTCGGTCAGACGCCTGCGCGACGAAGGGGCGGCAGTCATCGTCGTCCTCCACGATCTCAACCTCGCTCTGCGCTACGCCGATCGGGTGCTCGTCTTCGGCGACGGTCGCCTCGTCGCCGATGGTCCCCCGGGACAGGCGCTGAGCGAGGAACTCGTCGAAGCGGTCTACGGCCAGCGCGTGCGCCGCCTCGAAGCCGAAGGGATCGACACTCCCATCCTCGTCCCCGTCTGAACCGGTCCGTGTCTGACCGGTCCGTCTGAACCGGTCCCTCGGAACCTGTCCGTCTGACCGGCCCGTCTGACCGGTCACATCGTGACACCCGGACTGCCACCTCGGCGCCGGATCTGTGAAGATGGAGGCATGAACTCCACTCCGCAGACCGCCGCCTCGCACGCCGTGAAGGTCCGGGCCCCCGAACTCGTCGGGCGCCGATGGATGAACTCCGGCGGCAAGGAGCTGACCCTGGCCGACCTGCGCGGCAAGGTCGTCCTCCTCGACTTCTGGACCTTCTGCTGCATCAACTGCCTCCACGTCCTCGACGAGTTGCGTCCCCTCGAGGAGAAGTACGCGAAGGAACTCGTCATCATCGGCGTCCACTCGCCGAAGTTCGAGTTCGAACGCACCGTCGAGGCCGTCGACCAGGCCGTGGAACGCTACCAGGTCGAACACCTCGTCCTCGATGACCCGGACCTCGTCACCTGGCAGGCCTACACCGCTCGCGCCTGGCCGACCCTGGCCGTCATCGACCCTGAGGGCTACCTCGTGGCGACGATGTCCGGAGAGGGCCACGCCGCTGGGCTCACCGAGATCATCGAAGGCCTCATCGACGAGCATTCGGCCAAGGGAACGCTGCATTCCGGTGACGGCCCCTACGTTCCGCCGCCGGCACCCGAAACAGACCTGTTCTACCCCGGCAAGGTCACTCGTCTGCCCTCCGGGCATCTCCTCGTCGCTGACTCCGGCCACCACGGCCTCGTCGAATACGATGCCGACGGCACCACGATCATCCGCCGCATCGGCACGGGAGAGCGCGGGGCCGCGGACGGCGACTTCGCTTCGGCGTCGTTCAGCGAGCCCGGCGGCATCACCGTGCTGCCCGACGACCTCGCCGCCGAGGTCGGGTACGGGATCGTCGTCGCCGACACCGTCAACCACACCCTGCGCGGGATCGATCTCGAATCCGAAACCGTGACGACCATCGCCGGCACCGGGCAGCAGCACATGGTCGGCGCCATCGACAATGTCCGCGGCAAACACGGTGAACTGGGACGATACGACGGCCCCGGGCTCGACGTGAAGCTCTCGTCGCCGTGGGATGTCCTCTTTGTCCCCTCCACCGCCGAGGTGGTCGTGGCGATGGCCGGCAACCACACGATCTGGTCGTTCGATCCGAAGGACGGAGCGATCCGCATCCTCTCGGGCACGATGAATGAGGGGCTGAGCGACGGAGACGCCGAATCCGCGTGGTTCGCCCAGTCCTCGGGCCTCGACCTCGATGCCGACGGCCAGGTGCTCATCGCCGATTCCGAGACTTCGGCGATTCGTCGCCTCGACCCCGTCACCGGTGAAGTCACCACGCTCGTGGGAGTCGGCCTCTTCGACTTCGGATTCCGCGACGGTCCCGCCGCCGAGGCGCGCCTGCAGCATCCGCTGGGAGTGCGCGCCCTGCCCGATGGGTCGATCGCGATCGCCGACACCTACAACGGGGCCATCCGCCGCTACGACCCGCACACCGAGGAAGTGACGACCCTGGCCCGCGGTCTGCGTGAACCCTCGGACATCCTCGTCGTCGACTCAGCAGTCGGCGACGGCGACTCCTCCGGCCGAGGTGATGACTCCGCCGGCGGCTCCGAGTCCTCGAGTGAGGCCGAGCTCCTCGTCGTCGAGTCCGCCTCCCACGCGCTGACGAGGGTGAGACTGCCCAAGGACGCCCAGACGGTCGACGAGGGGGCGCTGACGACGAAGCGACCGTCGACCGAGATCGTCTCCGGACCGGTGTCGCTGAGCGTGAGCTTCACGGTGCCCTCGGGGCAGAAGCTCGACGACCGGTGGGGAGATCCCACGTTCCTGCAGGTCTCGGCGACCCCGCCCGAGCTCATCGTCTCCGGCGATGGGGGAGCCGAGGGGCTCAACCGCGAGATCGTCATCAACCCGGATCTCGACGGGGGAGTGCTCCATGTGACCGCTCGAGCCGCCGCCTGTGACGGCGAGCCCGGGGGAGAGATCCCCCTGCACGCGGCCTGCCACCTCTATCAGCAGGACTGGGGCATTCCGGTCGATCTCGCGGACTCGGCGCCGAACGAGCTCAACCTCGATCTGCGCGGCGCCTGAGGCGCTCGGCTCAGCGCCGTTCGTTCAGCGCCGATCGCTCAGCATCATGCGCGCAGCGCGGTACGCATCAGACGATGCCATCCGCATGAGACGACGCCGCACGCATCAGACCACGGAGACGTCACCGAGGCGGCGCGGCTCGTAGCTGACCCGGGACGACTTCACGACCACGGAGCCGCCGAGGACGAAGGAGAGCTTCTCGTCGAGGTCGTGTTCGGCCGCGGTGACGATGTCTCGATAGCGGCCCTTGACCCGCACCTCGACCGTCGACGGGGTGAGTTCGAGGTCGTTGCCCGACGAGGTCAGGCCGATCTGCGGGCTGCGTTCGAGTGACCAGGTGATGTCGCCGATGATCGTGTTGTCCGTGTCGTAGCCGAAGACGCAGCCCGAGGGCATGAGGGTCTTCGACTTCATGCAGTCCTTGAGATGGTCGGTGACCTGCTGTTCGACGGTCTCTTCGAGCTTGGCCGTCGGTTCGGGCGACAGCGTGACGGTGGGAGAGTCGCCGGGAGCGGTCACCTCGGCGCGTTCGGACTTCGACTTCAGATACGTCGCATCGAAGCCGACGAGGTAGCTGGCCGGAAACAGCACGGGCACCTTTCCGGTGCTGACCCCATAGCCGTTGATCGTCGCCGTCGACGAACCGGAGACGTTGAGTGACAGCGTCGGCCACTCCTTCTGTTCGATGGCCCACCGGTCGAAGAGCCCCGCGCTCGCGGGCAGCCGGACCATCGTCAGATCGATCGTCTGCTCCTGCGAGGAGAGGTTGAAGCTGAGGCGGACCTTCGCGTGATCGCCGTCGACGGACAGAGTCTTCGCTTCGGCTTCCCGCGGCAGATCGGGGGCCGCCGAAAGCACCTCATCGCTGAGCGCCAACGTCGAGTTCGGAGTCGGCGCGGAGAGATAGGAGAAAGCACGATTCGCGTCACCCTGTTCGAGCGCACCGATATAGGCTTCGGCGGCGCGGGCGGGTGTGTAGAGGGTGAAGTTGAGGAGAGGAACGGCGGCGACCGTGAGGACGACGACCGTCAGCGCCGAGATCAGAAGTCTGCGCGAGGTTCGCATGTCGTTCCTGATTCGATTGGGGACTGAGCGGGGGACTGAGCAGGTCTCAGTCTATCTGCCGAGCCTCATTCCACCGGGTAGGCATGCAGTGCGGAGGTGTCGACCTCGACGAAGACGTGGGTGCCGACCCTGACGTTTTCACGCAGTTCGGTGATCGTGGCGCCGAGGCCGGGGTGGATGATGCCGAAACCGGCCGAGGACCGGCCGTCTGCGGCCACGTCTCCCGCAGCCGACGACTCCTCGTCCCCGTCCGGGGCCTCCACCGACTCATCGGTGCCTGCAGGCCTTCGGTCCGGCACACCGGCGAGGTCGGCCAGGTCGACATCGAGGGCGAGCCCCATCTCGGTGTCGACCGGCGAGAGCTTCGCCTGCAGGCAGGTACCGCGATCACGCAATCCGGTGACGATGGCTTCGAACACCGTCGCCGAGGTGAACGCCGGGTCATGTTCGTCCAGTGACAGGAGGGCGGCACGCCACCCGAGGGTGACGAAGACCTTCCCGTCGAGTTCGGTCCGGGCGCGTACGGCCGAATGGCCGATGGACAGCCATCCTTTGCGGGCCAGGCCCGAATAGACGTTGACTCCGCTGAGCTCGGCAGGCAGTGAGCCCCTGGGCTCGCTGACGATCTGCTCCAGGGAACCGAATGCGACGAGCTGGTCCTTTTCGATATCGGCCACCCCCGCCTCGGCGATGGTGTGGTCGGTGAGCGAATTGGAGCTGAACACGACCCCGCGCCCCTCGTGGGCGACGAGTTCGGCGAAGCGGTTGCGCAGTCCCGTGCGCAGGTGGCTCGGGACCGAAGCGAAGGGATCGATGAACGTCAGCCACGTCGCGCCGCTCGCCCAGGCCGCGGCCAGGACGAGGCGGGCACGGTCGATCGCTTCGAGATCCGCGATCCGGCGGCGCAGGACCTCCGGACGCAGACCGAATGCTGTCAGTGCAGCGGATTGAGACGCTGCCGATGCCGCCTCCCCAGATCCGGCATCGGCTTCACGCAGGTACTTCTTCATCCAGCTGCGCACACGCGAACGACCCGACCGGGATCCGGTCGGGAAGCGTGGCGGTGGTGCGACGTGGGGCAGGCTCGCCGCGGACAGCACCACCGCAGTGGTGCTGTCCGGGCTGCCCATGAGTCCGAGCATTGTCCCTGCTCGCAGACGTCCTAGATCGATCTCGCGTCCGTCGAGCTGCAGCCCCGCGAGGGACAATTCATCGTTCAACTGTGTTTAGAACTCCGCTGGATCATCGGAGGCGTTCATCCGCCGACGGGTGATGATGACGGCTGCGGCACCGACGGCGAGCAGGCCGACTCCCAGCGCCAGTCCGGTCATCTCGGCACCGGTGCGCGGCAGATCGCTGCCGGCAGCGCCCGAGTCGCTTCCGCCTTCGTCGACAGCCGTGCCGTTGGTCAGCACCGTGAAGCTTCCGCCCTGAGGCTCATCGAAGCTCTCGGCCTGGGCACGGACGTTGTAGGTGCCGAGCACAGCCTTGACCTTGGCCTGGACACCGAACGTGGCCTTGCCCTCGGAGTCGGCCTGCTTGGTCATCGTGTAGCGGTCGACCTTGCCCTGGGCGTGCTCGACCGTGATGGTGACCTTCTCGCCGGGCTGCGCTCCGCTGACGCCGAGCTTGATGCCCTTGTCGAGGAAGTCCTCGGAGCTGATCTCGGTCGGGTCGATGGAGAGCGACTGCTTGGCAGCGGCCGGTGCTTCCTTCTCCTCGGTTCCGGGGCTGGCCGGTCCGGTGGATTCGGATTCCTTGTCCTCGGACTTCTCGTCCTTCGGGGCCGCGGAGGACTCGTCTCCGTCGGTTTCGGTCGGCTTCGGAGCCTCGGACGTGGGTTCGTCGGTCTCAGCCTCGTCGCTCTCAGCCTCGTCCGTCTCGGTCGGGGCCTTGGCCCGAGCCTCATCCGTCTTGTCGGTTTCGGTCGGTTCCGGAGCTTTGGTCGTGGGCTCGTCGGTCTTCGTCTCCGACGGCTCTGGAGCCTTGGTGGTGGGTTCCTCGGTCTTCGTCTCCGACGGTTCCGGAGCCTTGGTAGACGGCTGTTCGGTCTTCGTCTCCGACGGTTCCGGTGCCTCGGTGGAGGGTTCGTCGGTCTTCGTCTCCGACGGTTCGTCGGTCTCACTGGGATCTTCGATCGGACCGGTGGCCGATTCGCAGTTGTCACCGGTCGGGTCGGAATCGTCGACATCGGAATCCGAAGCGACGACCTCGAAGGTCACCTTCGACGACTTCTTCTCCGATTTGAGGTCGGTGAGGTAGAGCGAGTATTCGCCGACAGGCACCTGCGCGTCTTCGGTCGCGGTGAAGAAGTAGGTGCCGGACACCTGACCCTTCTCGTCGACCGTGAGCTTCTTGGGTGGGGTGTAGTCGGTGCCATCGGTGCCGATGACGGTCACGGTGGCCTTCTCATCTGCGGTGAATCCGGTTCCGGAGAAGCCGATTCCCTTCTTGCTGTTCGCGATATCGGCCCGGGTGACCTGCGCGTGCGCAAGGGTCGCCTGAGGATCCGACTCTTCGGGTACCGAGGAGTCGGCTTCGGAGTCGCTCGATGACTGCTGGTCGCCCTGGGCGCACAGCGGTTGCTGAGGTACCGAAGCGGTGGACTCTGTCGCTGCGAACGCCGGGGCGCCAGCAAGACCTGTCAAAGCAACGGCTACTGCGGGGGCAAGCACAAGACGCGAGGTCTTCACAGTAATGCCTTTCGATTGTTGTCTACCCACGAAAGGCGATGGGACTCCCGGCATTCCTTGGCTTAAGAAGGGGAAGGCACCATCGTGCGCGGGTCCGTACAGCTCATAACTCTAAAGCATTCATCAGCGCCTATGGGGAGACACACGGGGAAAAACCAGCATAAATTGGAGTAATCGTTATCGTTTTGTGACCTAGGTGCGGCGTGTCGCGCAGAGTCGGAGGGAAATTCTGAGCTGCCGAGCCGTCGGATCTCGAGCGTGAAGAGGCCGGAACGACTACCATCGGATACGTGACTCTGCTTTCCGACCGCGACATCCGCGCCGAGCTCGACTCCGGCCGCATCGCCCTCGACCCCTACGACCCTTCGCTGATCCAGCCGGCCAGTGTCGATGTCTGCCTCGACCGGTACTTCCGGCTCTTCGACAACCACAAATATCCGGTCATCGACCCGAGCCTCGAACAGCCCGAACTCACCCGCTTCCTCGAGGCCGCACCGGGAGAGCCCTTCGTGCTGCACCCCGGCGAGTTCGTCCTCGCCTCCACGCACGAACTCGTGACTCTGCCCGACGATGTCGCGGCACGGCTCGAAGGGAAGTCCTCGCTGGGCCGGCTCGGCCTGCTCACGCACTCGACGGCCGGATTCATCGACCCCGGATTCAGCGGTCACGTCACCCTGGAGCTGTCCAATGTCGCAACCCTGCCGATCACGCTGTGGCCGGGCATGAAGATCGGGCAGCTGTGCTTCTTCCGCCTCAGCTCCTCTGCCGTCAACCCCTACGGCTCCGCTGCCACCGGCAACCGGTACCAGGGCCAGCGCGGCCCGACCGCATCCCGTTCGCACCTGAACTTCTACCGGAGGGACATGTGATCACCCGCCGCGAACTGCGGCGCCAACGCGAAGCCGCCGAACGCGCCGAACGCGAGCGTGCCGACGCCGCGCGCTACCAGGGCGGTCTCGCCGCGTCCGGGGACACCGGCCCTGCGCGCTCCGGATCAGATGGGTCGCCGGCGCCCGCACCCTCCGTCTCGGATGAGGCGCCCGGACCCGGAGCCTCCGCCCCGGCTCGGCGCCGGACCGGGATGCCCTCGACCGGTCGCCCCGGGTACGGTGATCACCGCGCATCCGCGCCGGTCGACACTCCCACCTCGGCGGATCTGCGGGGTTTCCACCTTCTCCTCCTCGACGATGCCGTCGAGATCTCCGACGTCCTCGCACTCGTCCACAACAAGCTGCCGGACCTGCACCCGCAGCTCGACGAACACGGACAGATGAGGCTGAGTCGGCATTCGCGGCTCAGCTCCGGCACGGTCCTCGAACCCGCGGATGCCGCCGCCCTCGAAGTCCCCGACTGGGCCCACCACGCGATCGTCGTCGACTGTCCCCGCGACCGTCAGCCCTCCCCGCCACCGGACTGGTTCGCCGATGCCGACGGCCTCCACGCGGCCTTCCCCGAGGGCATGCCAGACCGGGAGGAGGAGCGGGTGCTCAGCCTCCTGCTCGCCATCGCCTCCCGCCTGCACACGGGAGTCCGCCTGGCCGACGAGCCCGGACTGCCGACGCGAGTGATCATCCCCGACCCCGAGGCGAAGGTCGACCTCTACCTGTACTCGCCCTACTGGCTGGAACCGCAGGTGGCCCTGGAGTTCGTGCGCCGCCACGCCCCGCACGCCTTCCAGCAGTCGCTGCCCACCCCCGACGAGGATGTGCTCGTGCAGGCGAACATCGACGACCCGCTCTTCGATCCTTCGGCCCCCGTCATCCTCGACGGCTACGCCCTGCTCGTCCCGCTCGGAGACATCGATGAGGCCGCCGGCGGCCTCGAGATCCGGGTGATGGAGGCCGAGTGGGTGCCGCCGATCATCGCCGCCCACACGGATGCCCCGCAGATCGAATACCACGTGCACTGGATGGACACCGAGTCCCGGCGCTACCAACCGAATCCGCGGCGTCGATTCCGCAGGATGCGCGCCGAGGTGGCCCGACTGACCGACGCGATCGGAGCGGAGCTCCTCGTCGGCTGCGATGGGGTGGGAGTCGACGAGAACGGTTTCCTCGTGACCAGCCGCCAGCTGCGCGAGTGAGCGTCGACGGGGCCACGGCACCCGATGGGGCCGTCGGCGCCGTCTGCGACCGTCCTGGGAATGCGACCGAGGACCCCGCCGGTGACTACCCCGAGGACCTCGCGAAGGACCTCGCCGAGGACTGCCCCGAGGACTGCGCCTAGGCCCCCGCCGATGACTGCGCCGAGGACCCCGCCGATGACTGCGAGGGCGGGCGAGAAACGGGTTCGGCCGAGTGCACGCAATTGGGGAAACTTCGTCTGTCCGTGCAAAAATAAACTCACGAACCTTTCTCACAAACAGGCATATGACGGAGGTGGCTGCCGGTGATAGCCATGACAGGTGCCTTCTTCGGCGCGTCTGTCATCGCCTACCCCCTGGTTCGTCTCCTCGGCCGCAACGCCTTCTTCTACCTCGCGCTCGTCCCCTTCGCCGGACTGGTGCTGAGCCTCTCGAAAGTTCACGACCTCTTCGGCCCCGGCGCCCATCCGCTCGTCGAAAGCATGAACTGGCTCCCGGAGCTCGGGCTCGAAGGTGTGTTCCGCCTCGACGTGCTCTCATGGATCATGACGCTGCTCGTCACCGGAGTCGGGGCGCTCGTCTTCGTCTACTGCGCCCGCTACTTCCCGCCCGACGAACCCGGACTGGCCCGGTTCGCCGGCATCTTCATGGCCTTCGCAGGCATGATGTACGGACTCGTCATCGCCGACGACCTCCTCATGCTCTACCTGTTCTGGGAAGGCACCACGGTCTTCTCCTACCTGCTCATCGGACACAGCCAGTCCCGGCGCCGCTCGCGTCAGGCGGCCCTGCAGGCGCTCATCGTCACCACCGCCGGCGGTCTGGCCATGCTCGTGGGCATGGTCCTACTCATCACCGCCACCGGCACCGGCCGGATCTCGACCCTGATCGACCGGGCACAGCTGGGCATGGACACCGGCGGAGTCATCATCTCCGCGATCATCCTCATCCTCATCGGCGCGATCTCGAAGTCCGCGCTCATGCCCTTCCACTTCTGGCTGCCCGGCGCCATGGCCGCCCCCACCCCGGTCAGTGCGTACCTGCACGCTGCGGCCATGGTCAAGGCCGGCATCTACCTCGTGCTGCGCCTGGCCCCCGGCTACAACAACATCCCCGGCTGGTCCGAAGTGCTGCTCACCCTGGGCCTGCTGACGATGTTCATCGGCGGCTGGCAGGCGCTGAAGCAGACCGACCTCAAACTGCTGCTGGCCTTCGGCACGGTCTCCCAGCTGGGCTTCCTCACGACGATGGCCTCCTTCGGCACTCCGGACATCACGAAGGCGGCACTCGGGCTGCTCATCGCCCACGCCCTGTTCAAGTCCTGCCTGTTCCTGTGCGTCGGCATCATCGACCACCGTGCCGGCACCCGTGACCTCACGAAGCTCTCCGGCGGCTGGAAGGCATTCCCCGTCGTCGCCGTGTGCGCGACGATCGCCGCCGCCTCGATGGCGGGACTGCCCCCGCTGCTCGGCTTCGCCGCCAAGGAAGCCGCCTACTCGACCCTCCTGTCCTCACCGGACAAGGCCTCGGTCATCGGCTTCATCGGCATCATGATCGGCTCGATCCTCACCGTCGCCTATTCCGCCCGCTTCGTCTGGGGCGCTTTCTCCTCGAAGCCCGGCGTCGACGACATCGCCCGCCGCGATGAGAAGCTCGGCCTCGTCTTCTCCCCGATCATCCTCACCGCGCTCACCTTGGCGCTGGGCCCGGGCGCCGGACTACTTGACGGATACTTCTCCGCCTGGACCGCCGAGCTGCCGATCGTGGCCGCCGAGGACGGGCACTACCACCTGGCGCTGTGGCACGGCTTCGAACCGGCGCTCGCCTTCACCGCCGTGACGGTCGCCGTCGGCGCGGCCCTGTTCTTCCTCCGCCACCCGTTCGCGAGAGTGCAGTCGACTCTGCCCTCGGGCATCGATTTCCACGAGCTCTACCGGCGGCTCATCAGCTGGATGGAAGCACTGGCGCTGTGGGTCACCGCCCGCACGCAACGCGGTTCGCTGCCGTTCTACCAGGGTGTGGTCTACCTCGTCCTCGTCGCCGGAGTGGGCCTGGCCATCATCGCCAACGACACCTGGAACATCGACTTCCGCCTCTCCGACACCCCTCTCGACTTCATCGTCGCCACCGTCCTCATCGTCGTCGCGATCGGTGCCACCCGGGCGAAGAAGCGCTTCACGGCCGTCGTCGTCACCGGCATCTCCGGCTATGCGATGGTCGCGTACTTCGCGTTCGTCGGCGCCCCCGACCTGGCCCTGACCCAGGTGCTGGTGGAGACCATCACGATCGTCGTCTTCGTCCTCGTCCTCCGCCGTCTGCCGGCCCGGATCGGCGAATCCACGGGGCGTCTCACTCCCGCCTGGCGGGCGATCATCGGCGGTGCCGTGGGCATCACGGTGATGCTCGTGGTCCTCATCGCCGCCGGGGTGCGCGTGGCCGACCCGGTCTCGACGGACTTCGGTCAGCTCGCCTACGAACTCGGCCACGGCCAGAACATCGTCAACGTCACCCTCGTCGACATCCGCGCCTGGGACACGATGGGTGAGATCTCCGTGCTCGTGGCGGCGGGAACCGGTGTCGCCGGACTCATCTTCGTCCGCGGCCGCGAAGGCCACCTGCACCGGTTCGAGAGGAAGAAGGACGGCACCGAGGCGGCCGGCCGGATCCGCTTCCAACCCGTGTCCGAGGACGTCGTCGACCTCCACCATCCCGGGCGGGAGGACCTGTCCCAGAAACGTGTGTCCTGGCTCATCGCCGGCCGCACCCTGGCTCCGCGCAACCGGTCGATCATTCTCGAGGTCACCGCGCGACTGATCTTCCACGCCGTCTTCGTCTTCTCCGTCTACCTCCTCTTCGCCGGCCATAACGAACCCGGCGGCGGTTTCGCCGGCGGCCTCGTCGCCGGTCTCGCTCTCGTCGTGCGCTACCTCGCCGGAGGCAAGTACGAACTCGCCGAGGCGGCCCCCTTCACTCCCTCGGGAATGCTCGGCACCGGTCTCGTCACCGCGATCCTCACCGTCGTCGGCGGTTGGGTGTGGGGCGATACCGTCTTCGACTCCGTCTACCTCGAAGGCGATCTGCCGTTGCTGGGTCATCTGTCCTTCGGCACGTCGACGTTCTTCGACATCGGCGTCTACCTCATCGTCATCGGCCTCATGCTCGACATCCTCCGCTCGCTCGGAGCCGAGGTCGACCTGCACCAGGAACGTGACGAAGCGATGCTCACCCACCGCATCCACGACAACGTCAACTTCTCCGAGAACATGGGATCGACCGCCGAACACCGCGCCGTGTCCGAGATCATCCACCGGGTCAATGAGCTCGACGTCGACAACGGTGCGGAAGGAGGCCGCCTATGAGCATGCCCTTCATCATGGTCCTGGCCATGGGTGTCCTCTTCGCCTCCGGCATCTACCTCATGCTCGAACGCTCCCTGACCCGCGTCCTGCTCGGCTTCATCCTGCTCGGCAACGGGGTCAACCTGCTCATCATCCTCACCGCCGGACGCGGTTCGCCGCCCCTGACCGACGGGAAGGACCTGTCGACCGAGGGCATGTCCGATCCGCTGCCGCAGGCGCTCATCCTCACCGCCATCGTCATCACCTTCGCCGTGACCGCGTTCCTGCTGGCGATGATCTACCGCTCCTGGAGGCTCATGCGCGCCGATTCGCTGCAGGACGACGACACCGACCTCCAGGTCGCGATCACGAAGGTCATCGACTCCGAAGCGGAGGCGAGCACGGACTACGACGACACCGAGTTCGGTGACGAGGCCGAGTCCCCGATCGTCGGCGCTGTCGACCTCGACGACGACGGCACTCCCGAAGAGCGGGAGGAGATCGCCGAGGAGATCGAGGACGCGGAGACCCCGACTGAAGCCGATGACATCGCCGAGGCGGTCGTGGAGTCCCAGACGCAAGCGCACAGCGCCGCTGAAGCGGAGGCCGCAGAAGCGGCCCGAGAAGAGACAGCGCCGGGTGACGAGTCCGGGAACACGGAGCCGGATGACGAGCACGGGAAGGGGGACCGGCCATGATCGATCTGCTGCCCGTCCTCGTCCCGCTGCCGGTGCTGCTGCCGCTGCTCGGCGCCGGCATCGCCCTCATCCTGTCCAAGCACACACGGATGCAGAACCTCGTGTCGGTCGCGATCCTCGTGGCCGTCATGGTCATCGCCACGATCATCCTCTTCGGCGTCGACATGCACGGTCCGCAGGTCGTGGCGATCGGCGGTTGGCAGCCGCCGGCGGGCATCGTGCTCGTGGCCGACCGGCTCTCCGCCCTCATGCTCATCGTGTCCTCGCTGGTCACTCTGTGCGTGCTCGTGTACGCGCTGAGCCAGGACGCCAACGACGATTCGAACGAGACCCCGATCTCCGTGTTCAACCCCAGCTACCTGGTGCTGTGCGCGGGCATTGCGAACTCGTTCCTCGCCGGGGACCTATTCAACCTCTACGTCGGCTTCGAGATGTTCCTCGTCGCCTCCTATGTGCTGCTCACCCTCGGAGCCACGGCCGAGCGCATCCGGGCCGGAGTCACCTATGTGATCATCTCGCTCGTCTCCTCGGTGATCTTCCTCGCCGCGATCGGCATCATCTACGCAGCGTGCGGAACCGTGAACATGGCGCAGCTGTCGCAGAGGCTCTCCGAGCTGCCTGCCGATGTGCAGATGATCCTCCACGTGATGCTGCTGCTCGGCTTCGGCATCAAGGCCGCGATCTTCCCGCTGTCCTTCTGGCTGCCCGACTCCTACCCGACCGCTCCGGCCCCGGTGACCGCGGTGTTCGCGGGTCTGCTGACGAAGGTCGGCATCTATGCGATCATCCGCACGGAGACCCTGCTCTTCGCCGAATCCTCGCTGCGGGTGCCGCTGCTCATCGCGGCGGGGCTGACGATGCTCGTGGGCATCCTCGGCGCCATCGCACAGTCGGAGATCAAGAGGATCGTGTCCTTCACCCTGGTCTCCCACATCGGCTACATGCTCTTCGGCGTGGCCTTGGGCACGAGTGTCGGCCTGTCCGCGGCGATCTACTACACGGTCCACCACATCATCGTCCAGACCGCGCTGTTCCTGGCGATCGGGCTCGTGGAAATGCGCGGCGGGTCCACCTCGACGCGGTCCCTGGGCGGTCTCATGGTGCTCTCGCCGGTGCTGACGATCATCTTCTTCATTCCCGCGCTCAATCTCTCGGGCATTCCTCCGTTCTCCGGATTCATCGGCAAGGTCGCCCTGTTCCTCGCCGGCTTCGACGATCAGGCGTGGCTGCCCACCGTCCTCATCGTCGCGGGCACCGTGACGAGCCTTCTCACGCTCTACGTCATCGGCCGTACCTTCAACCTCGCGTTCTGGCGTGATCCGGCCGATGTGGAAGAGCCCAACGAGGACCTCGTCGAGGAATTCGCCGACCGGAAGAAGACGCTGCTGGCGGGGAAGAAGTGGAAGTCTCAGATCGGCGTGCCCCCTGCTATGGTGGTGGCCACCTCGGTGGTCGTCATCGCCTCCCTCATCCTCACGGTCGCGGCCGAACCCCTGTGGGACATGGCGAATCGCGCCGCCGAGAATCTGCAGACGCCGATCGACTATGTCACGAACGTGCTCGGAGGTGACGACTGATGAGTCCGAACCGGGCACGGATGAGCCGCGGCCGCGGAATCGTCCAGCAGTTCGTGCTGCTCGTCTCGCTGGTCCTGCTGTGGCTGATGCTGTGGGATTCGATCACCGTACTCACCGTGGTCTCCGGGATCGTCCTCGCCTTCCTCGTCACCCGCATCTTCTACCTCCCTCCCGTCGTGCTCTCCGGTCGGTTCAACGTCTGGCACGGCGCGGTGTTCGCCCTGTGGTTCCTCTACTCGGTCCTCCATGCCTCGATCGAGGTCGCCTGGTATGCGTTCCGTCGCCGCGCCGTCGGCGCCGGTTCGGTCATCGCCTGCGATCTGCGCACGAGCTCCGATCTCGTGCTCACCCTCATCGCCGACACCGCCAGCCTCATCCCGGGATCGATCATCATCGACAGTGATCGCGCGATGGGCATCCTCTACCTGCACTTCCTCGACTGCGATTCCGAGGAGAAGCTGCATCAGGCGAAGGCGCAGGTCTACCACATCGAGGAGCTGCTCATCCGCACCCTCGGTTCGGCCCGCGACCTCGGGGCACTGCGTGCCCGCCCAGATCCGCTGGGCGAAGTCGAGGGAGGACGCGCATGAGTCAGATCGTCTTCGACCTCCTCGTCATCGCCGGGTCGGTGCTGTTGGCCGCCTCGGTGTTCATCGCGCTCTACCGGATCGTCCGCGGCCCCTCGATCCTCGACCGGATGATCGGCACCGATGTCGTGCTCGCCTCGATCATGTGCGGACTCGGCGGGTACATGGCCCTGGCCGACCGCACGGATCTGCTGCCCGTTCTCATCGTGCTCGCGATGCTCGGCTTCGTCGGCTCCGTGAGCGTGTCGCGATACGTATCGAAATCCGATTCGATGACGCCCGGCTCCGAGTCGGGAGCGCTGTCGGACTTCTCGGCATCGGATTGGCACATGTCCCAAGATGCCCAGGACGACGATTCCGCCGAGGCTGCTGCCCGGAGAGCAGCGCCAGGGCCCGGTTCGGTCCCGGTCTCCGATGAGGTCACCGAGATCTCGGACCCGACTTTCGACGCACACGCTGATGCCGGCGGGGAAGGTGAGGGCACCGGACCCGATCCCGGACCCGACGACGCCGAGCATATGTTCACGGGCCGCGGTGATTCTGCCCCTGGCCGAGACGATTCCGCCCCTGGCCGCAATGATTCTGCCCCCGGCCGCGGCGACGGGAGCACCCATGGTTCTTGACATCATCTCGGCCGTGCTCATCCTCCTCGGCGCTGTGCTGTCCCTGGCTGCGGCGCTCGGTCTCGTGCGGTTCGGGGATCTCCTCTCACGCATGCACGCGAGTGCGAAGCCCCAGGTCCTGGGGCTGATGCTCGTGGCCGTGGCGGTCGCCATCCAGTTCCCGACCTGGGCGACGGTGACGACGCTGGCGATCGTCATCTCCTTCCAGCTCGTGACGATCCCCGTCGCCACCCATATGGTCGGCCGCGCCGGCTATCGCACCAAACACCTGCGTCGTTCTATGCTGTATCGAGATGAACTCGCCGAGGCGGTCGACCGTGCCGAGGCCCGAGAAGTTGCCTGGGAACGCCAGAGAGGAACCGGAACTGAGCACCATGACGGCTGACAATCACACCGAGCCCCAACCACTCGTCTTGGTTGCCGACGACGAGCCGGATGTGCTCGGTGCGGTGGTGCCCTTCCTCGAGCGTTCCGGATTCCGGGTCCTGCCGGCCAGTGACGGCCTGCTGGCACTCGACGAGATCCACCGCCACAAACCCGATGTCTGCGTGCTCGACGTGCTCATGCCCGGAGCCGATGGCCGGCAGGTGCTCCGACGCCTGCGGCAGGAGGAGAACTGGGTCCCGGTGCTGCTGCTGACGCAGGTCGGTGAGGGTGTGGAACGGGCGATGGCGCTGGAAGAGGGCGCCGACGACTACCTCAACAAACCCTTCGATCCACACGAACTCGTCGCCCGCATCCGGGCGGTGCTGCGCCGGACCCGCAATGACGGGCCGCCCTTGGCCACCGCACCGGTACTCGTCTCGAGCTTCGGCCTGCGCGTGGACCGGGTGGGTCGGCGTGCCTGGCTGGGACAGCGCGAACTCGTCATCACCCCGAAGGGCTTCACCCTGCTCGAATACCTCATGGTGCACAAGGACGAACTCATCGAACGCTCCCGCCTGCTCGAGGTGCTGTGGGGATTCGAAGAGGCCGTGGGCACCCGTGCCGTCGATTCGCGCGTTGCCGAACTGCGACGCGTCCTCGGCGAAGACGCTGCCGAACCGCGGTGGATCGCGACCGTCCAGGGGCGCGGATACCGCTTCGTCGGTGAGGTCCGCGGTGAGGACGGGCAGAGGCGTCTATGACGAACTTCCTCGTCGTCGAGATCCAGGTCTGGCTGTTCCTGCTCCTGCTCGTCCTCGTGCTCGCGGGGCTGGCTGTCGGCGCCTGGTTCGGATGGCGGTATCTCAAGAGGCGCGAGGCGCAGCTGCGGGAATCCATCGAGACGGCCGCGGCAGAGGACTCGATGACCAAGCGCAACCGCATGCTCATCCGCCTCGACCATGAGCTGAAGAACCCTTTGACCGCGCTGCGCACATCCGCGGCGAGCATCCGCGAAGTCGTCCGCGACGGAGGCACCCTCACCGAGGTCGAGCCCGCCGCCAAACAGGTCGACGTGTCCTCCCGTAGGGTCGCCCGACTGCTCGCTGACCTGCGCAAACTCGCCGATGTCGAAACGCGCATCATCGAATATGCCCGCGTCGACCTCGACGCGCTCATCCATCAGGCGGTCGAGGACGCCTCGACCGCGCCCGGCGCCGAGGATCGGATGATCGTGGCCACGGTCGCCCGTGCTCCGTGGCGGCTGCCCGATGTCGCCGGGGAGGAGGATCTGCTGCTCACCGCGATCCTCAACCTGTTGGGCAATGCGCTCAAATACTCTTCGCAGGCCGAGGTCGTCGAGCTGCGCGCGAACGAGCAGATCATCGATGGACACCGGTGGGTCGTCGTCGAGGTCGCCGACACCGGCAGCGGCATTCCGCTGGCCGAACAGGAAGCCGTCTGGGACGAACTCTCCCGCGGTTCCCGGGTGCGGGCGGTCGCCGGTTCGGGGATGGGACTCTCGCTTGTCCGGGCCATCGTCACCCGGCACGGCGGTTCCGTGCAGCTGTTCAGCCAGGAGGGTGTGGGCACCTCGGTGCGCATCGTCCTGCCGGTGCTCGCCGATGCCGCGCCCGTCACGGTTCCGCAGATGTCGGAGCATATGGATCGGGTTGCCGCCGGTTCGCACCCGGTGCAGCCGATGCAGCAGGCGGATTCGCGGCGGTCTCCCGGGTTCCTTCCCCCGAGACAGCCGAACGAGGCCGAACTGCAGGGCCGGATCCTCGGCACCCCGCGGCGGACTTCGAAGCGTCGCCTCGAACGGGTCGACGGAGCTTTGGTCAACCGCACCACCGGAGAGTCCGTCTCCGGTGGATTCCCACCCGATTCCGGGCAGCATTCCCAGTTCAAGCCGCCGCGGTCAGGGCCGGGCGCACAGAATCTTCCTGAGGGCGGACCGCCCGTCGGCAGCCAGCCGGGCCAGCAGCACGGGGGCCAGCAGAACTTCGGCCAGCCGGACAGCGGACCCCAGAATTTCGGCCAGCCGAATTCCGGGCCGCACGGGTACCAGCAGCCGAACGGCGGGCCCCAGAATTTCGGGCAGTCGAACTCCGGACCGCACGGGTATCAGCAGCCGGACAGCGGGCCCCAGAATTTCGGACAGTCGAGCAGCGGGCAGCAGGCAAACAGTGGCCCCCAGCAACCGAACAGTGGACCCCACTGGCCCCAGCAGCCGAACAGCGGACCGCAGCCGCCGTACCGCCGAGACAACGGTGAGCAGCCGTGAGCTCGGTGTCACCGCTGCGCCTCGCGGCAGCCGGGACGCTCGCGCTGACCGTTCTCCTCAGCGGCTGCTCGGTCCTGCAGATCCGCACCGAGGACAAGGATGCCGGCCCCGTGCGCGTGGGCGTGCAGAAGACACCGGGCCCCGAACCCACGGACAAGCCCACCGATGCGGGCATCCCCGAGGGGATGTCGAAGAAGACGATCTCGCTCGGCGATTCCTGTCCTGTGACCATCTCCTTCGCTCTCGGCGACGACTGGACGGGCGGCGCCGGAGACACCGACAAGTTCCGGGTGTTCCATCGCGGTTCCGACAGTCGGGATTCCGACGTCATCCTCATCAACTGCTCCGAGGACTTCGGCGGCAGCGCGCAGGCGATCATCGATTCGAAGCGCAAATACACCTTCGACGGCAAGGGCTCCCAGGTTCTGTCGGAGACGACCGGTTCCCTCAACGCCGGCGAGTATTGGAGCTTCCAAGGCGAGCTGGGGTCGTCTGAGATCCTCGCGATCAACAGCCAGCCCACACTCATGTACGGGGTGCAGACGGGATACACGATCAACGGCAGACTGGTGAATCTCTCCATCGAGATGCGCGCTGTGAAGGAACACGCGAAGGCGGATGAGGACTTCAAGAAGATGCTGCCGACGGTGACGATCGGCGGGCAGAAGGTCCCGGCTCCGACCTTCCGCTAGAGGCGGTCGCGCTCAAGCGATTCTCCCTTCAGCGCCCCCTTGTCCGAGTTGCGAACTAGGATGAGGCCATGACGACCCACGACGCAGTGACCCGACTCCTCGACGCCCGCCGCCTGCAAGGCCTCCTGACGAATCAGAGCGGCCGCGTCATCGCCCAGTACTCGTTCCTCAACTCCGAGGGCAGCTCCTCCCTCAGCCACCTCGCCGATATCAGCGGCGAAGTGCCCCGCCGCATCACTCGCGGAGACCAGTCCATCGGCCCGGCCGCTCTGAGCGATAACGGGACGATCGTCTTCGCCGCCAAACGCAAGGGCGAGGACGGCAAGGACGCCGAGAGCCCGAGCCTGTGGGCGCTTCCCGACAACGGAGAGGCCCGCAAACTCGCCGACCATGAGGGCGGGTTCACCCGGATCGAGATCAAGGGGGAGACCCTCATCGTCGAGTTCCCCGTCCACACCTGGGCCGCCGATGAGAACGACCATCAGGAATTCAGTGCCGAGCGCAGCGATGCCAAGATCAGCGGCATCCTCCACACGGGGTTCCCGATCCGGCGGTGGAATCAGGATCTGGGGCCGGGCCGGCAGACCCTGGCGGTAGCGAAACTCGACGAGGCTGCCGCCGACTTCCCCGAGGTCGCCGATGAGCTCAGCGCTCCGGCGGGCCTGGACTTCCGCTACCTGTCGCTGCCGTCCGGCCGCCTCATCGACTGGGCCGTCGACGACGATGCCCGGTTCGCCCTCGTCCAGCTCGAGAGGCCGATCCCCGGCCAGCTCGAAGCCAGTGAGATCTGGCGCGTCGACCTGGAGGGTGAGCCCGAGCTGCATCGGCTGACGAAGCCGGCCGCCGATCACTGCTTCGGGATCGAAGCCATCAGCCCGGACGGGACGAAGGCCCTGGTCAGCCGCGAACAGTTCTGGACTCCGCAGGCAAACCTCGCCGTCGACCTCATGGTCCTCGACCTCGAGACGGCCGAACTCGCTCCCGTGTGGCCGGACGCCGATTTCTGGTTCTCACCGATCTGGGTCGACGACTCGACGATCGCGGCGGCCGCCGACGATCACGGTCGCGGCAGCGTCTTCATCGGCGATCTGGCCGATGCGCAGCCTCGGCGCCTCGTCGGCGGTATCGAGCAGAAGTATTCGTTCTCCGGTCTCGCACTGCGCGGGGACACGGTGGTCGCGACCGCCTCGGCGATCGATGTCGCGCCCATGCCGATCTCGATCGATCTCGCTACCGGGGTCATCAGCGAACTCGCGAACCCGGCGACGGCGCTCGACGAGGAGGGTACCCTCACCGAGGTGGAAGCCACGGCCGAGGACGGCACCCCGATCCGCGCGTGGCTGGTTCTGCCGGAGGGCGAGGGGCCGCACCCGCTCGTCGTGTTCGCCCACGGCGGCCCGTGGGGGTCGTGGAACGCATGGACATACCGGTGGAACCCTGCGCCCTTCGCCGCTGCCGGCTATGCGGTGCTGCTGCCGGATCCGGCGATCTCGACCGGGTACGGTCAGGCGATGATCGATCGCGGTCAGCAGCAGCTGGGTGGGACCCCGTTCACCGACATCATGACGCTCACCGAGACGGCCGGGGCGCGGGCGGACATCGACGCCGAACATGTCGCGTTGGCCGGAGGTTCCTACGGCGGCTACATGGCCAACTGGGTCGCCGGACACACGGGAAGCACGTTCAAGTGCATCGTCACCCACGCCTCCCTGTGGAACACCACGTCGATGGGGCGGACGACGGACAACTCCTCGTGGGACGAGGCGATGCGCGAACAGTCGGCGGAATACTCGCCACACCTCTTCGCCGATCAGATCGAAGTGCCCATGCTCGTCATCCACGGCGACAAGGACTACCGGGTGCCGATCGGGCAGGGACAGGAGCTGTGGCTCGACCTGCTCACGCAGTCGAAGACTCCGCTCAACGCCGACGGCGACACACAGCACCGATTCCTGTACTACCCGGATGAGGGGCACTGGATCCTCGGCCGCGGCAATGCCGAGGTCTGGTACCGCACGGTGCTGGCATTCCTCGACACGCATGTGCTCGGCATCGACGCGAACCGGGTCCGCACCCTGGGGTGAGCGAGAGCAGAGCGATGGAAGGACCTCGATGACACAGACCGAGCAGATCCCCGCCGAGGCGGTCATCCACAATGCGTGCATCCTCGACGGTGATCGGGCGACGTTCGCCGAGGACACCGCGGACACGTGGATCGCGATCGCGCAGGGATTGGTCACTGCACGGGGCCGCGGGGACGGCTGGAAGGACAGGGCCGCCTCGGCGAGGAGTGACGTCATCGACGCGGCCGGCGGATTCGTGGCTCCCGCGTTCGTCGATATCCACTGCCACGGTGCCGGCGGAGCGAGCGCCGAGGACGGAGCAGGCGCTGAGGACGAAGCAAGCGCCGAGGACGGAGCAAGCGCCGAGGACGGAGCCGACGCGATCGACGCGATCCTCGACGTGCATCGTGATCACGGCACCGGCAGGCTCGCCCTGTCATTCGTCTCGGACACGATCGACGGGCTGTGCCGGTCTCTGCGTGCCGGGGCCGGGATCGTCCGCGATCGGGCCATGGTCACGGGCCTGCATGCCGAAGGTCCCTTCCTGTCCCCGGATTTCAAGGGTGCGCATGCACCCGAGGTACTCACGTCGCCGACTCCTGAGGCGGTCGAGGCGCTCCTTGAGGCGGCCGCTGGAACGCTTGCGCAGGTCACCATCGCCCCCGAGCTGCCCGGTGCCCTCGACGCGATCAACCGGTTCACCGCGGCCGGGGTGCGTGTGGCCATCGGGCACACGGCCGCCGACTTCGAATTGGCCGCTGCGGCGTTCGACGCCGGGGCGAGCATCCTCACCCACGCGTTCAATGCGATGCCGGGCATCCACCACCGTGCTCCGGGGCCGGTTCTTGCCGCGGCCGAGGCCGAGCATGTCACCGTCGAACTCATCAATGACGGTGTCCACGTCGTGGCTCCGGTCGCACGCATGCTCCACGAGCTCGTGCCCGGGCGCCTCGCGCTCATCACCGATGCCATGGCGGCAACCGGTCTGCGCGATGGAAATTATCACCTCGGTTCGCTCCCCGTCGATGTCAAGGATTCGGTAGCCCGCCTGGTCACCTCGGACGGCTCTCCCGGTGCCATCGCAGGGTCCACGTTGACGATGGACGAGGCCGTGCAGCGGGCCGTCGCCGAGGTGGGTCTCAGTCCATTCGACGCTGTGCAGGCCGCGAGCCTCGTTCCTCTGCGAGCAGTGGGCGGCGCCGATGCAAACAACCTGCTGGCGATCGGAATGCCGGCAGACCTTCTGCTGCTCGATGACGACATGAGCATCCGAGGCTCGCAGATGGGCGGTTGAACTCGGCTGAGCCCTGATGGCTGCTGGATGCGATCGTCCTCGCACAGCGGCTGGACCAAACCGATCTCGGACGGCGGCTGGACAAGACCATGCCGGGAACACGGCCGTACTCGGCTCTGCTCGGAAAATGGGCACAGTCGTCTCCTGCAAGCTGGGGGAGCTATTCGTCGAACAGAGAGTCGACGATGTCGTCTGCGATGAAGCGGGCGTGGAGGATCGGCGTGCGAGAGGGGTCTTTTGCGGCGGGCGGAATGTACGCCGGCCGTCCGTCGAGGAGCATCAAGGTGTCCCAATCGGAGCGATCGAGCAGGTGGTGGTGATAGCTGCAGAGCAGTGCGAGATTGTTGACCTTGGTCTTGCCGCCGCGTGCCCAGGGCACCACATGGTTGGCGTCGCACCAACCGGGAGGGGCGTCACAGCCTGGGAAGGTACACCCTCGATCGCGAGCGGTGATCACTGACAGCTGTTTCCGATTGGCGAAGCGCTGCTCGGTTGCCACCTGCATGGTCTTGGCCTTGTCGCTCATGAGATGGAAGAACACCGAGCCGTTGAGGCCGTCAGCCATAAGTTCTTTGATGGGCACGGGGTTGTCAGCGCCTGTGGTGCCGTGCCCCTTGCCGCTGGCCAGATCCTCGGCCTTGGCGGTGACGACGAGGGCATACGGCGCTCCCGCGGTCGTACGCTGCTTGTCGATCGTAGAGACCAAACCGGCGAATCGTTCATAGATCCATTCCCGTGCTGAGGGCTGCTCGGCACTGACGTCGACGATCTCGCCGTTCTCGCGGACACCGACGCCTGGGGTATCGGACGGATTTCCGGCCGAGCGAACTGCAGCGAGGTTGGGCTCCGGTACGCGCTTGGCGTCATACCGTTCGCCGGAGAGCACCGCGTCGACGATCTCGAGCAGCTCTTCATCGGGAAGCGGAGCAGCTGTTCCCTCGGGTTCAAAGCCTTCGGTGTCGGATGCCAGATGCCCATCGGCAGCACACGAAGCACCTGCGATACCGGCCGCCGAGTCAGCCCCGTCAGTGTCAGGAGCATCGATGGCAGTCTTGTCGCCTTCACCGGCGGACTGAATCCGAGAGGTCAGCAGCCCGTTGAGGGTGCCGCCGGTGACGGGATCGAGCAGTCCCCGCACCTCCCAGTCGCCGTTGGCCTTGGCGCGCATCGACATGCAGTACGCAGCGCGGTCAGTCGAGTCTTTCGGCTCCTCGCCGTCCGGGTCGATGTATCCCATGAGCTTGCCGAAGATCTCCCGCAGGTCCTTGAGGCGGACCTTGGGCGCGTTGCGGACCAGGCGCGACTCGACATCGGTGCGGATCTCTTGGCTGACCCAGTTAGGCAGCTTCCGCATGCAGTCTTCGATGACGGATGCCTGGGCGGCGGAGATGGTGCCGGCATGGAGCGCATCCGCGACGAGAGGGTAGAGCGGCGGCAGTGCCTGTCCGGCCATGTCGACGCGTCCGCCGAGGTTCTTGGCCATCTCGGTCCGGCGATTGGCTTCTGCGCCGGTGAGGTTGAACCGATTCTCGATGAGCGATTTGGTCGACTTGGCGCCGAAGTCACTGGGGGTGCCGACACGTTCGCAGACGGAAAGCGCAAGCGTCGACAGCGCTTCATTGATGCGTGTGATCGCCTCGACTCCGTCGGCGAGCATGATGGCCTGATCCGGTCCCATTGGGCGATCGAAGGTGCGCAACTCATCCTTGAGGCTCATCAGCTGGGTGATGGCGGAGGTGACTTCCGGAGCGAAGCGACTGAGATCTGCCCACTCTTCGTCGGCCAGCAGGGGGTGACCGCTGGTCTGAGGGGAGTTGTCGGCATTCCGATCGGAATGATCGGAGCTGCGTTCGGGAGTGAGGGTCATGGGGATGATTTCCGTTCACCAACATCGTTGTTGTTGAAGTCCAGTATACTCTCATCGCCCAGAGAACGCCATAGAGAATCGAAAAAGATTTCGAACAATCTTCTGATGTTCGCAGATGTTCGGCGATAACGGCAGGTAATTTTGTGTTATAAGTTTGAGACTGCTGTCAGTGGTGATCGATGGGGCCATCGCCCGCTCGGCCGCTGTGCGAGCCGTACTGCCAGCCGCTGTGCGGGTGGCAGTGCCGGCCGCCGGGCCAGCCGCGGGCACCTGTTCGACTCGCCGGCCCACCAGCCGTCGGCCCGCCGCCGCAGGCCCCGCCGCCACGTCCCGGCTCCCGCGGTCGCGAACTCGGCCGTCCGGTCCCGGCTTCGAATGCGTCACCCGGACGTGGCACGATTGGGGGTATGGATGCCCTGCTCCTCATCGACACCGACGACGCCAGCTATCCCAGTGATGACGCCATGGAGACCCTCGGCGACATCGTCACCCGCACGCGAGCCGTGGGCGGTGTACTCATCTTCGCCTCCACGAAGGAGGGCCTCGCCGACACTCCGGACGAGGAGCTGAGCATCTTCGTCCCCGACGAGGAGGATCTCGTGCTCCGCTCGAATGGTCCCGATGTCTTCGAAGGCGTCGACGATCTCGCGGCCGGTCTGCACGATATGGCCGTCGACCGGATCATCATCGCCGGCGCCGACGACACCGCGGAAGCTCCCAGCGCCAGCGCCACCGCGGAAGCTCCCAGCGCCAGCGCCACCGCGGATGCTCTCGCCAACGCCGATACCGATGCCGATGCGGATGCTCCCGCCGATGCCGATGCCGATGCCGATGCGGATGCTCCCGGCGCGGTGTACGCTTCGGCGATGGCCGCGCTCGTGTGCAACTTCGATGTCATCGTCCTCTCCGATTCCACCACCGATCCTCGCGGCGAACTCGTCACCTGGACCGATGCCGCCGAGTCGGCCGGAGCCATGATCAAGAAGACCGCCGACACCTGGCTGCGGATGTAGCTTTCGTCGCGCCCATGTTCACGGGGGCCGATGAAGCGCCATCCGAGGTCACAGCGCTGCGAAGAAGAGCCGTGGCGCCGATTCGAGGCTCCCTCCGCCCGCGCGTTTCTACTTTGAGTAGAATGTGTGAATGGGTTGGGAATTCCACCTTCGTCCAGGCACCGATGGCACACGCATGTCGGTGCAGCGAGGCGAACTCGGGGCTGCATCAGAGGAGGAGCCATGACCGGATGGACGAAGTCCGTTCGCGCGCTCTTCGCTGCCCTCATCACGACCCTGCTGGCCCTGCTCATGCACCTCGGTGCCGGCGGCAGCGCCTCGCTCCTGGGCACCGGCGTCGTGTTCGTCCTGGTGCTCTGGGCGGCGATGATCCTCGCCGGCCGACGCCTCGGGTATCTCACCCTCACCGCTCTCCTCGGCCTCGGACAGGTGCTCATGCACCTGACGATGAGCTGGTCGGTGAACGCACACTCCGGAGCCCATGCGGACGCACACCCCGCCTCGGCGGGGGAAGGATCCGCCGCTGCCGCGATGAGTGCTCATGCGGGACACATCGTCCCTGCCCCGGGCACCCTCGACCTCGGATCGGCCGCCGCGGCCGCTTCTCATGCGCACGGCGGCACTTCGCCCGGGATGATCCTCGCCCACATCGCCGCGGTCCTCATCACCGCCGTGATCCTCAAACACGGTGAGGACATCGTCCTCACCATTCTGCAGCTGGCTCTGGGCCCGGTCGCCGGTGCACTGCGGGCCCTCGCCGAGGCGGCCGGCATCCTGGCTGACCATCCCTACCGGTCCGTGCTCGTTGCGTTCCGGTTGCCGCAGCCGATCGCTTCGGCCGTGGTCGGACCGAACTATCGCCGCGGCCCTCCTGCCCTCGTCTGACACCTCACTGCGACGGCGAAAACCGCCGTCACACCAACCCACCGAATGGTGGCAGTCGAAGACACCCGCGACCCAACACCGCTGTGAACCGGAACTGCCGCAACCCGGCACCGATGCGCCCCGGTTCTGCCGCGGTTCGCCGCACCTGCACGACCAGCAGCGCACTCGATTGCACGAGCGGCCGCACACTCAATCGGACGTGCAGCCGCGAGCTCGAGCGCGGCAGCGGTGACCCGATCGGTCCATGCACGCAGCGGCCCGTACGCGGCCGTATTCGACTGCACCAAAACACGAAAGTGCAGACATCATGCGAAAGAACATCACCCTGGCTATGGCCCTGCCCATCGCCGTCGTCATCGGCCTCTCCGGCTGCGGCCAGTCCGGCAGCCAGGCCGCCGATTCCTCGCAGCCTGAAGCGAGCGACTCGGCGTCGAACAGCCCCGCCTCCTCGCAGGTCGACGCCGATGCGCTCAGCCTCGACGACGCCTGGGTCAAGGCCGCTGAGGACGGAATGACCGCGGTCTTCGGCGAAGTCCGCAACAACACCGATCACGACATCAACCTCGTCGAGGCGAAGTACCCGGACGCAAAGATGGTCGAACTCCACGAAACCTCTGAGGACGGCTCCGGCGGAATGTCGATGCAGGAGAAGGAAGGCGGCTTCGACATTCCGGCCGGGGAGAGCCTCAGCCTCGAACCCGGCGGCGATCACATCATGATCATGGGCTTGAAGAAGGCGATCCGACCCGGCGAGGAGATCACTCTCGACCTTGTCACCGCCGATCATCAGAGCATTGAGGTCACAGCAGTGGCGAAGGAGTACTCCGGGGCCGAGGAGAACTACGCCCCCGGGGAAGCCGAGGGCGCCGAATCCGGCGACGACCACGGCGATCATGGAGACCACGGCGACCACGGAGACCACGGCGACCACGGAGACCACGAGGACTCCGATCATGGAGACCACGGTGACCACTGAGCAGTCTCCCTCCGGGTTCAGCCGCCGAGGTCTCATCACCTCGGCGGCCGCCGCCGGCAGTGCCGGTCTCCTCGGCGCAACCGCGGGATTCGGGCTCGGCCGGACCGGTCTTGGGTCGTCGGCGGCCGACGACGGCGGCGGATCGCCTCGGCGAGACCTGGACGGAGCGAACGGGGCACAGGTCGAACCGTTCTACGGCACTCACCAATCCGGTGTCGAAACCCCGCCGCAGGCGTATGCGCATTTCCTTGCGTTCACGATGCGACCGGAGATCACCGCCGCCGAGGCGGTCCGCTGGCTGCGTCTGCTCACCGCGGATGCGGCCGCACTCACCCAGGGCACGGCCCCGCTGGCCGATTCCGAAGCCGAACTGGCTGCCGATCCGGCCCGTCTGACGGTGACCTTCGGGTTCGGTCCCGGGCTCGTCGCACTGGCAGGCAAGGAGCAGGTCCCGGACTGGCTGAAGCCCTTGGAGAAGTTCGGTATCGATCGCCTCGACCCGAATCGCTGCAAGGGTGACCTGCTCCTGCAGATCTGCGGCGACGACCCGCTGACCTTGGCCCATGCCCGGCGCATGCTGTTCAAGGATTCGCGATCGTTTGCAGAGGTGGCGTGGCAGAGGGACGGGTTCCGTCGCGCCTACGGCAGCACAGGGGAGGGGACGACGCAGCGCAACCTCTTCGGACAGCTCGACGGCACGGCGAACCCCGGCCCGGGGTCCGAGGACTTCGCACGGATCATCTGGGGTGCCGGCACCGATACGACCGAACCGGTGTTCTCGGCACGGGGGGAGCCTCCGGCCGACCTCGGCGCGCACCTGCCCGGATGGCTGCGTGGAGGCACGACGCTGGTCCTGCGCGACATCGCTATGAACCTCGACACCTGGGACAAGGCCGACCGTCCGGCTCGGGAGTTCTCGACGGGACGGACCTTGGACACCGGGGCCCCGCTGTCGGGAACCGACGAGTTCGACGTTCCGGACTTCACCGCCGTCGACAAGCGTGGGCTGACGAAGATCTCGAAGGCCTCGCATGTGGCTCGGGCCCGTGACGGGCTGGGACCCGAAGTGCAGATCCACCGGCGCACGTTCAACTACGAAACCGGTGCCGGAGAGGATTCGGGGCTGCTGTTCGCGTCCTTCCAAGCCGACATCGAGCGTCAGTTCCTGCCGATCCAGCGCCGCCTCGCCGAGGTGGATCTGCTCAACGAATGGACGACGCCGATCGGGTCGACGGTGTGGGCGATCCCGCCCGGAGCCGAGGAGGGAGGATACGTCGGGCAGTCGCTGTTCGAGGGGTGAAGCTCAGCCGGTGAGTGCGGTCCGCGTCAGAACAGCGGCTGCGGCAGCGCATCCTCGAATTCGAGCAGGCGACGTTTCGTGTCGAGTTCGTGCCCGGGCAGTCCGCCCGAATAGCCGCCGAGTCCGTTTCCCGCGACGACTCGGTGGCAGGGCACGATGATCGGGATCGGATTGAGTCCCATGATGCCGCCGACGGCACGCGCGGGGATTCCGGTCCCACTGGCCTCGGCGAGCTGCCCGTAGGTCACGGTGGTCCCCGCCGGCACATCCTGGGCCAGTGTTGTGAGCACCGTGCGAGCGACGTCGGAGACCTCACCGAAGTCGACGGGCAGATCGAAATCGGTCCGACGGCCGTGAAAGTACGCACGCAGCTGGGCGACCGCCTCGGCGAGGAGCCGATCGTCGGGTTCGGGGGTGGGCACGGCCGCCTCGGTGCGGGTGAGCCACTCGAGACCGACGACAGACCGGCCGTCGCCGGTCACAGCGAGGGGACCGACGAAGGTGTCGATGATCGCCGAACTGTTCGTCATCTGGTGTCCTCCGGTCGGCCGAGTCTCTCAGACCACAGCCAGCCTATGACAAAGGCCCGGTCGAAGACTCGACCGGGCCAACGTCATCAGGCAATCACTTGGCGAGTTCGCCCTTCTTCAACTGATCGACGAAGTCCGGGTTGTCCTTCAGCCATTCAGCGACAGCCTTCTCATGATCGTCGCCTCCGTAGTGCTCATCGGAGAACATGAGGTTCTCGAGGCTGGCCAGGTGGTCATCGTCGAGAACGAGGTTCTGCAGCAGCTGCGAGACGTAAGGATGCTCATCTGCAGCTTCCTTGCCTGAGAAGCTGAAGATGCGCTCGGCATCGCCCATGGCACCCTTGGGGTCTTCGAGGTCGCGGACCGGGAAGGCATCATAGGCCCAGTGCGGACGCCACAGGGTCACTGCAATGTTCTCATCGGCATCGGTCGACTTCTTCAGCTGCGCGAGCATCGCCGGGGTCGAAGAGATCTTGAAGTCGAGGTTGTCGAGCCCGTACTCCGGGATCGCCTTCTCCTTCGTGGTCTTCGTCAGACCGGCACCGGCGTCGATCCCGTACAGGATGTTGTTGTACTCGTCACCCATGTCCTTGAGATCGCCGATGGACTTGGCCGGGGAATCCTCGTTGACGGCGATGGTCAGCTTCGCATTGTCGTACCAGCAGCCGTGGTCGACGAGATCGTCGCCGTACTGTTCGAGGTAGCTCTCGTGAGTCAGCGGCAGCCAGCCGTCGGTGAAGAAGTCGATGTCGCCCTTGGCCACACCGGTGAACATCGGACCGGCATCGAGCTCCTTGGTGTCGACTTCATAGCCGTCTTCCTCGAGAATGTTCTTCAAGAGGTAGATGGTGGCGTACGACTCGTCCCAGCCGCTGAAGATGCCGAGAGAGACCTTCTTCTCGTCGTCCTCGGTGTCGGCGACGTCCTTCGAACCCTCACCGGGCTTGCACGAGGACCAGTCCTGTCCGCCGGCATTGGTCTCATCGTCACCGCCGCCGGCGGGCTCGCCACCGGAGTTGGACGCGCCGCATGCCGAGAGGACAAGCGCGCTGGCGGCGAGGATGCCGCCCAGCTTGGTCAGAACTGACGTTTTCATATGACTCTCCTTGGTAGTCGTTTCGGTTAGTTGAAGATTAGGCGGCCGCGGCCTTGCGAGCTCGCTCGATCGGGGTCTTCCTGCCCAGAGCAGCTGTGACGCGATCGAGGAAGATTGCGATGACCACGACGGCCAGACCGGCTTCGACGGCCAGTGGCACATCGACGTTCTGAATGCCGCCGACGACCGCACCACCGAGGCCGCCTGCGCCGACCATACCGGCGAGGACGACCATCGACAGGGCCAGCATGATGACCTGGTTGACACCCGCCATGATGGTCGGCATCGCCAGCGGGATCTGGATCTTCGAAAGAATGTGACCCGAGCTGGCACCGAAGGCCTGACCGGCCTCGACGACTTCGGTGTTGACCTGACGGATCGCGAGTTCCGTCAGTCGCACTCCTGGAGGCAGGGCGAAGATGATCGTCGCAACCGCACCCGGCGTCTGGCCGATGCTGAACATGAGGATGGCCGGGACCAGGTAGGCCAGAGCCGGCATCGACTGCATGAAGTCGAGAACGGGTTTGACGACAGTCGATACCCAACTCACCTTGGCAGCGAGGATGCCGAGTGGGATCGCAATGATGAGCGCGACGAGCACTGCCACGATGACAAGAGCCAAGGTCGACATCGTGTTGTCCCATTGGTCGAGGGCACGCACGAAGTAGAACCCGATGAGGGTGAATAGAGCGACCTTCCACCCCGCGGCGAAGAACGCGATCGCGGCCAGGATGATGATCATGACCAGATAGATCGGCGAGGAGAAGACGAGATAGAGAACCTCGTAGAGGCCGCTGAGAATGAAATTGATGATGTCCAGCAGCCACTGGAACGCTCCGATGAACCAGGTGAGGAAGTCGTTGACCCAGTCACCGACCGGAAGGCGCGGATTCATGAAGTCCATCAGTGCTTACCCCTTTCAGCGTCGGTGGCGCCTCGCGTGGCGGCACCGGTTCCCTCATCCGCACTGCCGGCGGCGGATTCGACGTCAGCCGAAGCGTCCGCCACTTCCGTCGGAGTCGCCTGTTCGTCGGTGAAAGCGGCGCCGTCTTCGCTGTCCGACTCAGCGGCACTCGGCGAGACGACGACTGGTTCCGAGGCTTCCTGCACAGGCGGGATCTCCCCGGTTGCGGGACCCGGATCGGCCATCGAGTTCAGCAGCGCCACGCGCGGCACGATGCCGAGCAGTCGCTGATTCTCATCGATGACGGTCAACGGAACCTTGGCCGCGGAGCTGGGCGCGAAGAGCTCCGAGATCGGAGTCTCGGGACGAACCGTGAACAGGTCTGTCTTCTCCACGATGTCGGCGATCGTCTGCTGCCCTTCGCGGGCGGCTCTGACCACGTTGCGGTCGCTGACCATGCCGAGCACGGTGCGATTGTCGTCGAGGACGAGCAGGCCCGAGGAGTTGCTGTCCTCGAGCGTGCGCATCGCCAGCCGAGGGCCCGCTTCGATGCTGATCGTCGCCTTGGTCTCGCGCATGATCGAGGAGGCTGTGAGCACACGAGTGCGGTCGACGTCCTGAACGAACTCGGCGATGTAGTCATCGGCGGGCTGAGTCAGGATCTCCTCGGAGGTGCCGATCTGGACGATGCGTCCGTCACGCATCACCGCGATGCGATCGCCGAGGAACATCGCCTCGTTGAGGTCGTGCGTGATGAAGATGATGGTCTTGTTGAGCTTGGACTGAAGCTCCACGAGCTGTTCCTGCATCTCGCGGCGGATCAGCGGGTCGAGTGCGGAGAACGCCTCATCCATGAGCAGGATGTCGGTCTCCGCAGCGAGTGCGCGTGCCAGGCCGACACGCTGCTGCATTCCGCCGGAGAGCTGTTGCGGATATTTGTCGCCCCAGCCGTCGAGCCCGACGGCCTTGAGCCACTCCTCCGCCTTCTCCAGGCGCTGATTCTTCGGCATTCCCTGGATCTCCAGGGAATAGGCTGCGTTCTCACGCACCGTGCGGTGCGGCAGCAGAGCGAAGTGCTGGAACACCATCGACACGTGTTTGCCGCGGACCTTCCGCAGGGTCGACGAGTCCGCCGTCGAAATGTCCGTGCCGAGCACTTCGACGGACCCCCCGCTCGTATCCCAGAGTCCGTTGAGAGTACGGATCAGCGTCGACTTTCCCGAGCCCGACAGGCCCATGACGACGAAGATCTCGCCTTCCTCGACTTCGAAGCTCGCATCGATGACGGCAGCCGTGCCGAGCTTCGTGAGGTCCTTCCGGTCGGCCCCTTCTTCGAGCCGTTTGATCACTTCATTCGGCCGCTTGCCAAAGACTTTGTAGACATGTGATGCCTTGACGACAACGCTCATGTGCTTCCTCCTTGCATTCTTGGCTCTCCGCAAGAACGAGAGGCTTCACCCCCGTTTGCACGGTTCGGTGCTCGCAGATCCGATTGGTTCAATTGCGAACACGCCTCACCGCACACGGATATCTGATCCACCATTGTAGTTTTGTTCAGGAATTTCGGTAGATCTTTTATTGTCAATACTCGGTGTGGCGGCCTTGACTAGTGCTCTGACCTGGGGAAACGCAGGGTGCGACGTTACTTGATTGTTATAATCGGCAGTTGAGGCAGGTAGTTGTGACCTAAATGGATTTGCTGGCGAATGTGATTTCTTGATGGTGAAACGGAGCTTGCTCTTTCGCCTCGCCGGCGGCGAAGTCAGGAACGAGGCAGCGATTCGCTGAGGAAGCGGAGAACAGCAGGTGTGACCACCTCGGCGAATTCCTCGAAGAATCCGTGCCTGCCTTCGGGGAGGATGAGCATCTGCGAACCGGCGATCCGCTCGTGGAGGATGTGCGCGTTGTCGACCGGGTTCATTCGGTCGTCGTCGCCGTGGACGATGAGCGTGGGCGCACTGATTTCGGGCAAGCGGTCCCAGGCATTGTGACCGGCGCTGATGCGCAGGTGGGCCGCCGATTCGGCAGGCGTCATCGTGGCATCGCCGAGCAGCTTGCTGTACTCCGACGGCACCGTCCACGCCGGAGTGTAGAAGAGATCGAAGAGGTAGCGGGTGTGCTCCTGGCCGCGCAGACGGGCGAGTGACTGTCCGACCTCGCGGGGGCGCTTGACCGAATGTGGGCCGCCCGGAGTCGTGCACCCGAGCACAAGCGCGCTGACCCGTTCGGGGAAGTCCAGGGCCAGCATCTGTGCGATCCGCCCGCCCATCGACGTGCCGTAGGCGGCGGCGCGCTCGACACCGAGGCGGTCGAGCACCTCGGCGGCATCGGCGGCGAAGCTTGTGGTGGAGAGTTCGCCGAGTTCACCCCGGCTGCCGCCGGTGCCCCGGTAGTCGAAGGTGATGGTGCGGAACTGCGGGGAGAAGTCCTCGCGCAGCTCAGCCCACCATTCGTGCGAGTTCGACTGGCCTTGCAGCAGGAGCAGCGCGGGGCCGTCTTCGGGCCCGCTGACCTGGATCGCGAGCGGAAATCCATCGCGTGTGCGGATCGTGTGCTCCCGCATCGTCTCCACTCGTGTCCTCCTGCCCGCGGGCGTGAGGTGAACGCCTACGCTTGAATCATGAAACCACTGCCGTTCCTCAATCCTGCCGCAGGATCGCCCGCCGTGCGCAATCCCCTCCGGCCGGCCGTGATCGTGCCGACCCAGGCCGTCGACGCCGAAGAGCTGACCGCGCAGTGCGCTGCGGCCGCGGCGACGGGCGCCGTCGATGCCATCGAATGGCGCATCGATCCGCTGCTCGCGCAGACGGCTGTTGCCGAGGCGGCGATCGGTGACGGTGCACACCCCGAGGACCTCTTCGCCGAGGCGGCCACCCGCACCGAGGGGGTGCTGCGGCTGCTGCCGCACGCGGCCGCGGCGGGGCTGCCGGTGCTTCTCACCGTGCGCACCGCGTTCGAAGGAGGCCTGGTCGAGATCACCGAGGGCGCCTACGCCGAGGTGCTGCGGCGTCTCATCACCGGTGTGACCGGAGCGGAGGCGGGCCCCGGCGGTTCCGCAGCAGCAGATGGGGCCGGAAACGCAACCGTGCCCGTGGCGATCGATGTGGAGATCGACCGGGCGGAGTCGCGTGCGCTCATCGCCGCGGCGAAGGAGAACGGCGTGCCCATCGTCGCGTCCCACCACAACTTCACGGCCACCGATCCGCTTGAAGAGCTGCGCGCGACATTTCGCACCATGGCCGAGGCCGGAGCCGATGTGGCGAAGGTGGCGATGATGCCGCAGACTCCTGCCGATGTGCTGCGTCTGTTGGACGCGACCGCCGAGGCGGCTGCGTCCTCGAGCCGCCCCGTGCTCGGGATCTCGATGGGCCCATTGGGGCGGACCAGCCGAATCATGGGGTCAGACTTCGGCAGCTGCGCCTCGTTCGCGCAGCTGGGCACGGCTTCAGCGCCCGGTCAGATCGATGCGGTGGATCTCGCCGAGGTCTATGACCGGATCTACCGCTGAGGGGTCAGTCGAAGCTCTCTTCGATCTGCTTGCGGAACTTCTTCGGCAGGGCCTCCTCGCCGAAGTTGTTGCGCACGGTGTTCGCGGCGATGCGCTGCACCACGAGCTGTGCCACGGCCACACCGACACCGGAGACGATCGTCCAGGCGAGGGCTTCGGACATCGAGATCTCGTCATCGACGGGGTTCGACGGCGCCGGACGCTTCGTCGACTTCTCCCAGGCGACGGTCAGGGTCTTGCGAGCGACGAATGCGGCTGCGATGGGTGCTCCCACGCCGATGATCTGCCAAGCGAGCTTTCCCATGCTCGTGTCCTTTCCTTGAAGCTCAAACCCACGGCGACGCTGCGCCGTGTGAACGAAGTCCGTCCGAGACAACACTAACGCAGGACGGTGCCGGCGAAGCCAGGCGGCACGTCCCCCGATCGCGCAACATCACCGACTCGGGTGCGCGAGACCGATGTTCTCGGAAGCAGAACCCCTCCTTCTCGAGGGCCTCGGGGTCTCCGCCGCCTCGCGACAACGGCGCTGATCGCAGAAAGTCTCTCCATCTCATACTTTTGGGGGATGTGCGAATGACCTCGGCCGGGATAGCTTGAGATGACGATTCGGTGGGACGCGGGAAGGTCCGTGCCGAATCGTGACGAGAAAGGCGCATGATGCTGAGGAAGTGGAAGACGAGGATCGTCACCGCACTGTTCGTCTGTGGTGGCCTCGGATTCCTGCTGGTGCTGCTGCCCGGCCTGTCCGGTGTTTTCTGGCCGTTGTGGTTGGCCAGCTGCACCGTCTGCATCCTCGGGCTCGTGCTCGCCTTCACCCTCCCCTCGTCGGCACCCGCCGACACCCTGCCCCGGGCCTGAGGGTCCGGGGCAGCGCATCCCTGCCTGCCTCCCACACGCAATGCCGACCGGCGAGACCCGCGGATCATACGAACCGTCGGTCGAGCGCCTCAGCCGAAGAGCCTCGCCGCGCCGCCGGCTTCAGCCCGCGCGGACGATCGCTTGGAACCTCGCGGTGAGCTCATCGTCGACGGGAATCGCATTCCCATCGAGTTCGCGCAGTGCCACGGCCGTGCGCATCGACGAGACGAACCACGCCGCATCGGCGGTCTTGACGTCTTCGAGGCGCAGATCGGCGTACTCGGCCCGCAGCCCCACCTCTTCGGCGCGTTCGAAGATCAGCCTCTGCGTCGTACCGGCGAGCAGACCCGCTTCGGGGTCCGGGGTGAGGAGGCGGTCGCCTCGGCGGATGATGAGATTCGCGGTCGGGCCCTCGAGGACGACGCCGTCATGGGAGACGAAGAGCGCCTCTTCGGCGCCATGCTCCGCGGCATAGCGGCCGGCTGCCTGGTTGACGGCATAGGACAGGGTCTTCGCCCCGATGAGCAGCCACGGGGCCTTGCTGCCGATATACGCGTCGAAGCCGCGGTCGAGGCTCACTGCCGTGACGCCCTGCGCCCGTGCGGAGCGGATGTGGTCGTCCACGGGAACTGGGAACGCCCACCCGCGGGGCCGGAACTGTCCGTCAGCGCCCTGCTGACCGCGGGACATCGCGTAGCGGATCCCGAACTCGCTGATTCCCGGCTCGGCGGCGACCACCTCGGCGATGATCGCGTCGATGACCCGATCCCACAGCCCATCGTCGGGATCCGGCAGCTCCAGCGCCGAGGCGGAGCTGCGGAACCGCGTGAAGTGCCGTTCCCGATTGACGACGGTGGCACCGTCGACGCCCATGCTGACGAGGACGGTTTCGAAGATTCCGTCCCCGCGATGGGCGGAGTGATCGGTGACCGGCAGCTGCGCGGCGGCCAGGTCGGCGAATTCGAAACTCGCGGTGGTGGGATCGACGAGGACGAGCGGATCGCTCATGCGGTACCTCCGAAGAACAGGCCGAGGATGTAGGTCATGGCGGCGGCCCCGAAGCCGATTCCGAGCTGACGCAGCGCGCGCGGGCCGGGGGACTTGCCCGAAAGCAGACCGACGATGCCGCCGGTGAACAGCAGGGCGATGCCGACGAGGCCGGCGGACAGGAACACGGCGGGCAGCCCGGACATGCCGAAGATATAGGGCAGGATCGGGATGAGGGCGCCGGAGGAGAAGAAGCAGAAGCTAGAGACGGCGGCGCCGAGGCCGGTGCCGAGTTCGTCGCGATCGACCCCGGAGTCGACGGCCGGCAGCTTCGGCGCCCGCTTGTTCTTCGCCGCCGCGATCGTGCGGTTCGCGCGCGCTTCGGCCTCCCGGGCGTCCATGCCGCGAGCACGGAAGACGAGGGCGAGCTCATTGGCGTCGATGTTGAGGTCGGCCAGAGCGTGCCGCGACTCGGGATCCGGGGTCGAGGCTTCGAGGAGTTCGCGTTGAGAGCGCACGGAGATGTACTCACCGGCACCCATCGACAGGGCTCCGGCGAGCAGACCGGAGGCGCCGGTGAGCAGGATGACCGTGTTCGACACGCCGGCCGCGCCGACGCCGAGGACGAGCGCGAGGTTCGAGACCAGCCCGTCGTTGGCGCCGAAGACGGCGGCACGGAAGTTGCCGGACAGGCGGGCTCGGGAGCGGGCGGCCAGGGCCCGGACCACCTCGGCGTGGATGCGTTCGTCGGCCGCCATCTCCGCCGAAGCCGCCTCGTCGTCCTCATAGGGAGAGCTCGTCTCGGACTGCTGTGCCAAGGCGAGGACGAAGACCGAACCGAACATCCGGCCGAGGAAGGCGAGGCAGCGGGTGACGAGGTCGGCGGAGCGACGCTTCTCCGCATGTTCGCCCAACAGCGTGATCCAGTGCTCCTGGTGGCGGGATTCGGCGGTGGCGAGGCTGAGGAGGATCTCGCGGTCTTCGCCCGTGCGGCGTTCGGCGAGGTCGCGGTACACGCGTTCCTCGAGCCGTTCGTTGGCGAGGTAGCGCTGCCAGCGGCGAATGGTCCGTCTGTCAGGTGAGGCGGGCTGCTGGGCCCCACCGACGGAGTCGTTGGTCGTCACTGGCCCGAGTCTAATCCGGCGCGCGGGGTTCGGTACAGGCGGGTGCCGGCGGGCTGCGTGGTCGCGCTCCAGTGCGCATGAAATCAACGAGTGACCGGTTGTTATCAATTCGTGACATTAAACCCGGCGAATGTCGACTAGATTAAAGCCCAATGTGAGTTGTGTCACCGTTTCGTTATAGAAGAATGTGATTCGTTACCAACGGCGAGTCATGACGGAACGTCAGAATCGAGCTTCCCCGCAAGCGCAGTCGTGGAGGCCGCCACCGATATGGACAGCCATGTCGGAGCGGTCGATTCCGGCGCGCCTTCCCCAGCGATTCCTCGGGCACAGACGAAGGAGCGAAAGGAACTCCATGAAGTTGCGCACGAAGAGCTGGCTGGCGATCACCGCCTCGGCCGGCCTGATTCTGGGCGGGGTGAGTCCGGCGCTGGCCGCAGGCCCCGCCGGCCCGACCGAACACACCGACATGGGCGTCAACGGTGACGCCGTGATGGATCATCTGCAGAAGCTCTCCGACATCTCGACCTCGCATGCGGACGAAGGATTCCGTGCGTTGGGCACCCCCGGCTACGAAGAGGCCGTGGAATACGTCGAGGACACCCTCGAGGCCACAGGCGCCTTCGACGTCACTCGTCAGGCCTTCCAGCATGATCAGCAGAAGTTCCCCACTGTCGCGGTCAGCGTCGACGGGGAGGAGCTCGAGGTCGTACCCGCCGAGTACACCGAGGGCACGACCGAACCGCTGACCGACCTGCCCATCGTGCTGCCGGTCGATGACGACTACAGCGACCTGGCAGGCGGACAGCTCGGCTGTGAGGCCGGCGACTACGATGACAGTGCCGAAGGTGCGCTCGTGCTCGTCGTCCGCGGGGAATGCGCCTTCGGGGAGAAGACCCAGGCCGCCACCGATGCCGGAGCCGCCGCAGTCCTGCTCTACAACAACGACGAAGAGAACCCCGACGATGCGCTCAACGCCACCCTCGGCGAGCGCACGGAGGGCAATGCTCCCACTGTGGGGGCGAGCTTCAACATCGGCAACGATGTCCTCACCCAGGTCCAAGAGGCCGCCGAAGACGAGGCCCCGACCGCGGACTTCACCCTGGAGACCGAGTTCACCACCTCGACGACCTGGAACGTCATCGCCGAGACCAAGGCGGGCGATCACGACAACGTCCAGATGCTCGGTGCTCATCTCGACAGCGTCGAAGAGGGCCCCGGAGTCAACGACAACGGTTCCGGCTCCGCAGCCCTCCTGGCCAGCGCCGAGGCGCTCGCTCAGCAGCCGTCCGACGTCGACAACGCCATCCGCTTCGGGTGGTGGGGAGCTGAGGAGGAAGGCCTCGTCGGCTCGACCCACTACGTCGAGAGCCTCGACGATGCGGAACTGGGCAAGATCCAGTCGTACATGAACTTCGACATGATCGGCTCGGACAACTTCATCGTCGGCACCCTCGACTCCGACGGCTCCGATGTGCCGATTCCCGACGACGTCAACGTCCCCGAAGGCTCGGCCGAACTCGAGAAGATCTTCACCGACTACTTCGCGGACATCGACCAGCCGAACGTCGGCACCGATTTCTCCGGACGCTCGGACTACCAGGCGTTCATCGACAACGGCATTCCTGCCAGCGGCCTGTTCTCCGGCGCAGACGGCACGAAGACCGCCGAAGAAGCCGAGATGTTCGGCGGCACGGTCGGGGCGAAGCACGACACGAACTACCACCAGCCCACCGACACGATCGAGAACGTGAGCAAGGAGTCGATCGACATCTTCGCTCCGGCGATCGGATTCGCCGTGCACACGCTGGCCTACGAGCTTGTCGACGCCCCGACGACCCCGCCGACGGATCCGCCGACGGATCCGACCGATCCTCCGACCCAGACCCCGACCGACACGCCTGCCGAGCGGGCGCTGAGCATCGATCCGACGACGATCGAGGCCGAGGCCTTCGTCGGTGACAAGGGAGTCCAGGTCACGGCCACCGGCTGCACCGCCGACACCACGGCGACGATGAACGTCGACCCGCAGAACGGGAAGATCGAGAAGTTCGAGCAGACCGCGACGGTCGACGCGGACAGCACGGCACGCTTCGGAGTGCGCGGACTCGATGACTCGATGGTCGACAGCTACATCGGCACCTATGCCGTCACCGTCGACTGCGACGGGGGCGAGCCGCTGACCGGATCCTTCGAAGTCGTCGCCGCCGAAGACGGCTCCGGTGGCGGTGGCGGGGGAGACCTGCCCCGCACCGGCAACGAGGCCATGCCGCTGATCATCTCGGCCGGAGCGCTCATCGTGCTCGGTGTCCTGATGACTCTGGGCTCGCGTCGTCGCCGCGACTGAGAATCACACACCCACGGGTCGGTGACCGATGAGGTCGCCGACCCGTGTGGTCATTCACCCGGCGGAGCTGCGGGCATTCGACTCGCTGGCGTGGGGTCGCCGCCGTACGGATGCTCGTTTCGCCGCCGCGGGGTCGTTCGCTCCGCTGAGACGAATCCGCTCGGTCGGCGGTCTTCAGCTCACGTCCAACCCGACCAGGGACAATGGACTTCTGTGACTCCAAAACGTTTCTTCACATTCTTCGCAGTGGCCGAGACCGTCACCTGGTCTCTGCTCATCATCGGCATGATCCTCAAGTACGTCACGCACACCACCGAGGTGGGGGTGCGGATCGGCGGGGGCATCCACGGCTTCATCTTCATCTGCTTCGTCATCGCCGTCATCGGCGTCGGAACCTCGCAGCAGTGGAGCAAGCGGCGCATCGCCACGGGGCTCGGCTCGGCGATCATCCCCTACGCCACCATCCCGTTCGAGCGATCCGTCGAGAAGACCGGATCCCTCGAGGGCGAGTGGGGGCTCGGCCGCCGCGGTCGCGCGCCGGTCGGCTGGTTCGAGAAGCTCACCTCGTGGTGCATTCGGTACCCGTGGTGGGCCATCGGCATCGGCGTGGTCTTCGTCATCGTCGTCTTCTCGGGTCTGCTCGTGGCGGGCCCGCCCTGGGAATGGGGCAGATGATCGGCAGGTCCGCCCTGTTCTGTGTCGGTGGGCTCGCTTAGGATGAGTGGGGTCGGCCGGTGATCGGCCGACGGCACACCCCACTGCGATGAAAGGCCCACTGATGGACCTGCTACTCGGCGCCGGAGGAATCGGCGTCCTCGTCCTCGTCATTCTGATCGCACTGTTCGTGATCCTCCGCTCCTACAAGATCGCCTCCCCGTCCGAGGCGCTCATCATCACCGGGCGGAACGCATCGGGCGCTTCGGGCACCGGTCGCATCGTCATCGGCGGTCGCTCTGTCGTCTATCCGATCGTGCAGAAGGCGTTCATCCTCTCGCTGTCCTCGCGGCAGATCTCCGTCGAGATCGACGGCATCTCCATCAACGGCATCGCGCTGCGGCTGCGCGGCGTGGCGCAAGTCAAGGTCGGCGGCACCGAGGACGATGTGCGCAGGGCCGCGCAGCGCTTCCTCGACCAGCAGGATCAGATCGACCACTATTCGAAAGAGATCCTCTCCGGCACGCTGCGCGCCGTGGTCGGCACGCTCACGGTCGAGCAGATCATCCAGGACCGGGCCTCCTTCGCCGCTCAGGTGCAGGAGGAATCTGCGCACTCGATGAACAACCAGGGCCTCATCATCGACACCTTCCAGATCTCGGCGGTCGAGGATGAAGGCAGCTACCTGCGCGACTGGGGCCGTCCGCAGGCCGCCGAGGTGGCGAAGAACGCCGCCATCGCCGAGGCGAACGCCGGCCGCGCCTCCGCTGTTGAGGAAGCGCAGCAGAACGAAGAGACGCAGAAGCAGCAGGCGCTGACCGACCAGGCGATCGCCGAACAGCAGCAGCAGCTCGCGCTGCGTCGTGCCGCTCTGAAGGAAGAAGCCGATCAGCGTCAGGCCACTGCCGACAACGCCGGCCCCTTGGCCGCTGCGGCGGAGAAGCAGAAGCTGCTCGAACGCGATCGCGTGGTGGCCAAGGAGGCCGCAGAGCTGCGCGCCGAACAGCTCGACGCCGAAGTGCGTCGTCCAGCCGATGCCGAGCGCTATCGGCAGCAGGCGACCGCCGATGCCAGGGCCTACGAGATCGAGGCGCAGGGTCGGGCTGAAGCCGCGGCCGAGCTGCACCGTCGGTCGAAGGACGCCGAGGCGATCCGGCTCGAGGGCGAAGCCGAAGCCGATGCGATCCGGGCGCGCGGTGAAGCCGAAGCCGAGGCGCTGCAGGCGCAGGCCGAGGCGTACAAGCAGTTCAACGATGCGGCCGTGCTGTCGAAGGTGCTCGAAGTGCTGCCGACCGTGGCCGGCGAGCTCGTGGCGCCGTACGCGAACATCAAGGATCTTTCGATCGTGTCCACCGACGGAGAGTCGAAGCTGGCGAACTCCGTGTCGAACAACCTCGCGCAGGTGCTCGAAGTGGTGCGGGGCACGACCGGTGTCGACCTCACCGATCTCGTGGCCAAGGCGAAGGGCTCCGGCGGGGCGGGTTCGGCAGGATCGGACGATTCCTCGTCGCCCGAGGGCGGAGGACCGGCCGATTCGTCTGCGTCCTCGGGCGAGGGAACAGATGAGGTTGTCGATGGGGTCGTCGCGGACGGTCCGGCGTCTGCTGGGCCGCGGGCGAACCGCACGAGCTTCGACCCGAAGTCGTTCCTCGATGACAGCGGCGTCGACCTCGACCGGATCGGCGATGAGGTGAAGAAGGCGACCGGCTTCGATGTGCAGTCCTATATCGACGAGGCGAAGCGCCGCCTCGACGAGCGTGGAGCGGCCGGCGGCTCCGGAGAGGATTCGGATTCAGACACGGATTCGGGCTCGGACTCGGATCCGGACTCGGACGAGGGCGATACGCGTTCCGAGGACTGACTGGCTCAGCGGACCCTGTTGTTGATTCAGCGGGCCCCGGTGTACGCGGCACGGGCACCGATCAGACGATCTGGTCGGTGCCCGCTGCCGTTCCCGGCCCCTTCTGTGCGGGTGAGCAACGTCACCGCAGGCACTGTATATAAACGCATGTGCATATGTTAATGTGTTGAGTCGGGAGGTTCATATGGCTCATGATCATTCGCATGGTTCGGGATCGCGGCGTCAGCTGGGAATCGTTTTCGGCATCGTCGCTGCGATCTTCGTCTTCCAGCTCATCGGCTCCGTCATCACCGGCAGTCTCGCGCTGCTCGTCGACACCGGCCACAATGCCGTCGACCTCATCGGCATCGGCATCGCACTCTTCGCGGCGACGCTGGTCAACAAACCGGCCGGTGGGCAGAAGACCTGGGGATTCAAGCGTGCCGAAGTGCTTGCCGCGGGTGCGCAGGCGACTCTGCTGTTGGGCCTCGGCGTCTACAGCCTCATCGAGGGCGTCCGCCGATTCTTCGCCCCGCCTGAGGTGCCCGGGCCGGGCCTGCTGCTCTTCGGGGCCATCGGTCTGGTCGGCAATCTCGTTTCGATCGCCATCCTCAGTTCCTCGAGGGAGAATTCGCTCAACCTCAAAGCGGCATTCCTGGAAGTCATCGCCGATGCGCTCGGGTCCGTGGCCGTCATTCTCGCGGCGCTGTCGATCTGGCTCTTCGGCTGGGAGCGCGCCGACGCGGTGGCGGCGCTGGTCATCGCGGCCCTCATCGTTCCCCGGGCCTTTTCGATCCTCCGAGAGACCGGGTCGATCCTCCTCGAGGTCGCTCCGAAGGAACTCGACCTGGACAAGGTTCGGGAGCATCTCGAATCGGTCGAGCACGTGCAGGAGGTCCACGATCTCCACGTCACCCGCATCGATTCGAACCTGCCGGTGCTCACGGCTCATGTGGTGCTCGCCGACGAATGCTTCTACGACGGACATGCTCCGCGCATCCTCAAGGCTCTCCAGGAGTGCCTGGCCGAGCACCACAAGATTGCGATCGAACACTCGACCTTCCAGTTCGACCGCGCGAAGGATGCCGCTGAGGAGATCCACACCCACGAGTGAGGCGGGGTTCCTTGCCAGCGGTGTCTTGTGGGTGCGAGGACCGCTTTCGACTGCCTGCTCAGGCTGCCACGGTCTCTTCGGCGTTGATGGCTTCGAGCTGAGCAACGATCGCCTCGGTCATCTCGACCGTATTCGACTCGCCGCCCGGGCCCCGAAGCAAGATCCCGGCCCCGGTTGCGTTCTCAGTAGCCCGGCCTACGCGGTCGGCCTCTGCTGCCAGGCCGAACTGGTCGAGCATGAGCGCGGCTGGGTCGCCTTCGACTTCACCGGAACCGTCCTCATCGTGGCACTGGTGCGGGTGATGATCGGAGTCGTGGGTCTCGGGCAGTAGGCAAGGGGCCCGGGGCATCAAACGTTGCTGAAGCGGGTCGTCATTTTGGGTCATACTCGAAATTCATAGTGAAAAAAGACAGAACACTTGTAGGATCAAAGTCACTGGCGACGTAGTTGATCAATCGGGAGACTCCATCGATGCACACCACGAGACTTGCTCCGAACGAGGCCGCAAATGCTGCGGATGGCCTTCAGAATCGTTTTTTGAAGGGGTCTTCGGACGCCAGCAGGAAATTGGCCGCCTTGAAACGTGCACGATCGCAGTGGAACGACGCCGAGAACGACTTGTCTGGATCCGCCGCGCGTACACGATCTGTTCTCAATGCGCACGCGACGCTCGCCGAAGATCTCAAATTTTGGCTACAAGAGAGGCTGTCGGGATCCGATCGGGCATGGTCCGTCCTGACGAAGCTTCATCAGGACGGAAACATACAACCCCTTGAGGTGCCTTACAGACAGAGCGGGCAAGGCGGCATCGATTTCGACTTCTCCAGGATCGACCAGTTGAAGGATGACATCGTCCTGCTCCGTCGAAATCTTGACTTGGCTCGAATTTTCACCGGTGGCGTAAGCCGACGTCTCACGCTCAGCCTTTCATCGTTCGAGGGTGCCCGATTGCACTGCATCGCTATGGCACACGAAACCGCGGAGATGCTCGCTTCGGAGATGGGGCACTTCGACGCTGTCACAAATGAAAACCTTTCGAAGTACCGAGCGCAATTGGCGGCTATCGGCGCAGAACTCAGCAACGAGGTCGACGACGTCCACGGATCTTTTCAGACAGTGATCCGGTCAGTCGGTCCTGGAGCAGTCGGATCTTGGGAAGATGCGGAGCTGCAGAAATGGGAACCACCGGAAAGCGTCGTCCCTCAACACATAGCTCAACTGCGGTATGACAATCCGGAGTTGTCGGAGATCACCAGAACTTCCTTGCAAGTGCCCCTTCTCAAAGACATCAGGAAACTGGGCAATGTTCTTCACCCCTATTCGGGAAAGGCGACTGACCGAGAAGCGTTGGACGCAGTCGTTCGGAACTTCCTCGCTCGAACTATGTGCTCATTTCCTCCGAAGAATCTCAGGGTCGGTGTGATCGACCCGCTGGGCATGGGAAACGCTGTCTCACGATTCATTCGATTGGGCGATTACAATCCGGAGCTCATCTCGGGCAAGGTACGCAGCAATACTGAGTCAATCAAAGACCTGCTCAATACGTTGACTGCACATATCGAAGTCGTGGTGCAGAAGTATCTTCGTGGGACATACCGCTCTTTGGCTGAATACAACGACGACGCAGGCGAGGTTGCCGAGGCTTACCGGCTCTTGATCGTGCAGGACTTCCCTAAGCTGTTCGACGACGACATGCTCCACCAACTGCAGAGGATCATCGAGCATGGACCGAAATGCGGAATATTCACCCTTGTGACCGCTAACACCGATTCGGACGCAGATGACTTTCGCCGTATCGATATCAGCCATTTGCCACGGGATTCTATGGCTGTCACAAACGCGGATTTTGCGCCTGGCTCTGCCTCTCAACTCGGCGACTCGGCGTGGCTGACGGAACTGAGCAACGATCCGATCAGCGAGCTCGGCGAAGAGTATGGAGGCACTGTAATCGACCAGATCGTCGACAAGATTGGTTCGAGCTCCAGGACCCTCGACATCGATACTGCGATCGAAAAGACATTTTCCAAATTCAGCGAAGTAGTTGCAGGAGGCACGAAGTCGGAACTGAGACCGGATTTGAAGGTCCCTGATCTGAGCGACTCTGAAACTTGGTGGCAGAACCGTACGAGTGAGAATGTGGTCGCTCCATTCGGCCGGTCAGGAGCTACGGAAGTCGCTACTCTCCGGCTTGATTCAGGTAATCTCACTGGAGCACTGATCGTTGGCCGCCCTGGATCTGGAAAGTCGACGCTGATCCACACGGTTCTGGCGGGCCTGACAACTATGTATGGGCCAGACGAACTGGAGCTGTATCTCCTCGATTTCAAAGAAGGCGTTGAATTTGCCGACTACGCGGAGCACGGGTTGCCACATGCTTCTTGCATAGCGGTGGAGAGCGAACGCGAGTTGGGAATGAACGTTCTCCAGTCACTTGAGCATGAGCTCAAGCACCGAGCGGACACTTTCAAAGCCACCAAGGTACAGAACATCGGCGGTTATCGCGCCATCGGTCATGAGATGACGAGAATCGTGGTGTTTTTTGACGAATTCCAAGTGCTCTTCAATGATGATGACCGGATTGGACAAGCTGCCGCCAAGTCTTTGGACCAGATCATCAAGCAAGGACGCAGCCACGGAATCCATATAGTTTTGAGCTCCCAGACTCTGAGCGGCATGATCGCAATCAACAAGCAATCCCTCCAACTGCTCAACGTGAGGGTGCTGCTGCCCAGCTCCACAGAAGATGCGATGACTGTGATGGACGATCACAACCCTGCACACCGACTCATCTCGTCGCGAGGTGAAGGAATCCTCAATAACGAGTCGGGGCGCGAGTCTGCCAACGTTCATTTCAAGGGGGCATACGAGGACGCGACTGTCCGGAAAAACAGGCTGGACGTTATGAGAGCCAAGGCCGAAGATGAAGGATTCACTCGAAAGCCCCGCATCTTCGAAAGCGGTACGCAAGCCCACTTGGAAGAGGCCGAAATGGGCCGTTTCACACCTGGCTCGACCGAGGATCCGCAGAGCCAAAGCAAGCCTGTCGTTCTTCGTCCCGGAGACGCTTTCTCACTCCACTCCGACTACTACGTCGAGCTGAAACGGGAAGCCGGCAGCAACATCATTCACGTCGACCGCAATGTCTCGCACCAGCTTGTCGGAACGTTGACTGCTCTGTGGCTTTCTGCGCGGGCGTCGAATCCGTTCATGACGCACGAGATCATCGCCTTCTCTCACATTCTTCCCGCTCTTCAGCAGGTCATCAACGGGCTCGTCGATCAAGGAGTCGCAACGCAGTATTCGAGCAAGAATGCCGAAAGCGCGCTAGCATCCGTAGCCGCAGAGATCGACAGACGGCAAGAAGAACAGGACTTCTCCTCCGCCCCCATCCTTCTCACGCTCTATGGACTCCAGAAGGCCCGTGACCTCGACCCCAACAGCTTTTCCACTTCGATGAGCTTTGATGACGAACCAAGCGTCTCCTTGCACGAGCTGATCGAAAGAATCGCATCTGAAGGGCCAGAAGTCGGAGTGCATATCGTCGCAACAGTGGATACGGCTCAAGGACTTGAGAAGAGGCTCAGCCGCAAGGTTCAACACGAATTCTCCTTTCGGCTCATCGGCGCAATGTCGAACGAAGACATCGGCCAACTCACATCGGCGACCGTTCGTGTCCGTCCTGACCAAGGACAGATGCTTTACTACGACCTCGATACCGGAGAAACGAAGAAGTATCTTCCGTACGTACTGAACGATACGGACTGGGTGGCGAAAGCCCTGACTCTAGGAGAAACGATATGAGCGACCGTGTCCACGCCAATGCCCCCGAACTCGAGGCCTTCTCACGACGGCTCCGCAGCAACGGCGAGAACGTCGTCAAACTCGCCAAGGAACTCGAGTACACGCTTCGCACGATCGACTGGAATGATCGGGTCAAAGACCGCATTGATCACGATGTCCATGACGCGACTCTTGGACTGAAGAAGTTGGCCGAGAGTCTGTTTGACCATTCTCGCGAAGTCGATGCCAAGTCCCGGCAACTCAGGGACTTCCTTGGGCGATGAGTTCTGAGAAAGTCAGCTCCAGCCATGGAGCCTTGAGCTCGCTGTCGACGAGTTTGCTGGCATTCCGATCCGGATTCGACTATTCGGCCCGCAATGTTGATCGCTCTCTGCAGTCAAGTGCACACGATGCCGATCAAGCAGTGTCGGGTCGTCGGAGAGATCTCGATGCCGCTGTCGGCGACCGAGTGAAGGCACAAGCTCGTTTATATTCAGCGGAATCCGAGTTGTCCGCGGCAGAGAGCGAACTCGCCGACGCTCTCGATGAGGACCCGCGTTACAGTGGGAATTCTGTGGGATTTGCTCGAACACGGGTGGCGAGAGCGGAGAGCGAGCTTCGCGCCGCGTCCGAGAATCTCCGGGAGGCAGAGGAACGAGAACGCGAGACACGTCGGCTGTTGGAGCGAAGTGAAAACGCACGACGGCGGATTCATTCGGCGCTCGATGAGTATCGCCAATCATTCAGCAGCGCGAGAGCCGCTGAGACGGCCATCGCCACGGCGGCTTTGACGAAACTGTCTATTCTCAAGGGAGTTCTCGGCGCCTATCTGAGCAGTTCTTCTTCGAAGTCTTCAGCATTTCGGTCGGGTTCGACTGGAGTGTCTTCAGTGCCGTCTGCAATGTCAGGTGGTGTCTTAACCGATTCGGATGCCGGGCCCGACTGGAGCGCCTACCTGTTGAGACCAGACACTTCACAGATTCAAGTCGCACCGCTTGATCAAAGTCTGCTCGAAGTCCTAGACGCAGGAGCACTCAAAACGAGCGAGTCCGAAACAGCCGCCTTTGACATGCTCATCAAGCGCTGGGACAAGGGAGGGGCCGCGATGTTCAGGCGCAATCCGTCTTTGGAAAACTTCAGGGCTCGAGATGCACGTGAGGGGCTGAGCGGCACAGATTCGTACGAGGCAATGTTCGACCTGATCACAGCCGACCCTGTCACCGTCAACCCGATTACGGGAGCCGTTCGGTCTGGCCACCTGCTGCTCCGAGCCTTGGTGAACGCAGGAGCTGACATGATTCCGATGCGGTTCGAAGGCGTCGATAGTGATGATTGAGGACACGGCTCTTACGTTGAGGAAGTCGATGCGCGATATCAAGCTCAATTGGAACGACTCACAGGCGGACAAAGTCGAGTCAGAATTGATCGTGCCTCTGATCGCGAACGCCATGAGATTGAGTCAGCAAGCCGATGATGCGCTCGCAACAGTTGCCCGCGCACGAGAAGAACTGTAGAGGAAGTATATGAATCTCCCTGAATTCGGCCTCCCCGAACGGCTTAATGTCCCGCCTTTCGGCGAGCAGCAGTCTCGGTTGGGGCGGCAGATCCTCCTCGGTGTGAAAGTGGCCGCGATACTCTTCGTTGTCTGGTTGATCATCTTCGGGATCACCTCTTGCATGAACGCGATCAACGACATGATGAGCCTGCCGACCGGCGGAGGTGTGGAATCCCCAATCCGCGTTGAAGCTACATCTCTTGAATCACTGCCCGGGCAGGATCTCCACTGAATCGGTGCGGAAGCGTTCGAGCTTTTCCGGGTCGATCGAGACGCCGAAGCCGACGCCGGTGGGGACGTCGACCTTGCCGTCGTACATGACGATCTCCTCGGTGATGTCCTCGCGGAAGAAGCGGTTCGAACCGGAGATGTCGCCGGGCAGGGTGAAGCCCGGCAGAGAGGCCAGGGCCGCGTTCGCCGCCCGCCCCAGACCGGTTTCGACCATTCCGCCGTGCCACACGGCGACACCGTGAGCGGCGGCGAGATCATGGATCTTCTTCGCTTCGATGAACCCGCCGACCCGTCCGGGTTTGATGTTGATCACCGAGGTGGCTCCGAGCATGATCGCGTCGGCGGCCGCCTCGGCGGAGACGATGGACTCGTCGAGGCACATCGGGGTGTCCATGAGCTTCGCGAGTTCAGCATGCTGCCGGATGTCGGCCTCGCCGAGGGGCTGTTCGATGAGCAGGAGCCCGAATTCGTCGAGGCGGCGCAGGTGGGCGGCATCGACGAGGGTGTAGGCGGCGTTCGCATCGACCTGGAATCCGAAGTCATCGCCGAAGGCCCTGCGCACAGCGGCCACCGGGGCGATATCCTTGCCGGGCTTGATCTTCAGCTTGATCCGGGCGTAGCCCTCTTCGAGGTAGCCGCCGATGACGTCGACGGTCTCCTCGACGGAATCCTGAATGCCGACCGACACACCCGAGGGCACCGAGTCGACGACCCCGCCGAGGTACTCCTTGAACGACTGGTCGTTGAGTTTGAGCTGGGCTTCGATGACAGCCATCTCGAGAGCCGACTTCGCCATCGGATGACCGATGACATGACGCAGATGCCATGACACCGTCTCCGCGGTGAGGTCCTCGACGTCGAAGAGCAGCGGGGCCAACCAGCGACGAGTGACGTCGATGCCGGCGGCCACGTATTCGGAGGAGTAGAGCGGGGAGATCATCGCCACGGATTCGCCCCAGCCGGTGATCTCACCCTTGGCCGTGTCGAACACCGCTTCGACGAGGTAGCAGTCCTTCTCAGTCTCCCGCATGAACGAGGTCTCGAACGGTGTCACGAGCGGAATCGAGACCTGGTGAAGGGTGACTGACTTGAGTTTCATGTGCCGGGCTCCTAAAGCGCAACTCTGCGGGTGGGTCTTCGCCTCCACCTTATGCCAGGCTCTGGAGCGGTGGTGCGGCGGTTGATAGTGTGAGCGAAAGTCGTCCTGTCGGCAAGGGGGCCATCGTCATGAAAGACCACCTGAGGACGCTCACCGCGCGCAGACAATCGTGGTTCGGGCTCAAACTGCCCGTGAAGAAGGCGCTCGCCCAGCCGATGCTCCACCCCCTGCTGCGCACTGTCGCGCCGCGGCTCAGAGGTGTGAAGATCGGCCGTCTGCCCGCTCCGATCGAACTCACCGAGGTGCGCGGACGTGCCGGTGGAACCGACTTCATCCTCGTCGAGCCCTTTCGCTGCGAGATCGCCAAGGAGTTCTACTGGGGGCGCGGCCGACGCACCGAACCCGAAGACGCCTTTGCTCTTGACCTCATGGTTGCTCTCAGCGCCGACGCCGAGGCGTTCCTCGACATCGGCGCCTACACCGGGGTGTTCACGATGGCCGTCCTCGCCGCGAATCCGCGGGCCCGCGCCCATGCCATCGAGATCATCCCCGCAGTGGTGGCGGGGATGGAGAAGAACATCGCCCGCAACGGACTGAGCGACCGTGTCACCGTCCACCCCACAGGGGTCGGCAGTCCCGACACCTGGATGAAGGTGCCCCTCGGTGACGGGGGATCGGCCCTGCCGTCGTTCTACTCCGCCGACATGAGCTTCGACTCCGACGCCGAGGTGCGCTTCACCTCCCTCGACGCACTCCTGCCCGATCTGCTCGAGGAGACGCACAGGGCGGGCGTGGGCGAAGACTTGACGGTGACCATGAAGGTCGACGTCGAAGGCGGTGAGAACGATGTCTTCGCCCACGGGCAGGAATTCCTCGCCGCCTTGCGCCCGGACATCCTCTGCGAAGTCCTCGACGACCGAGCGAAACCACGGGAGCTCATGCGCCACCTCGGCGGGCACGGCTACCACTACTACCTCGTCGGGGAGGACCGGCTGTTTGCCCGGAAGACGATCCGGCCGGACCCGCAGCTGCGTGACTGGCTGTTCACATCGAAGTCGCCCGAGCAGATGCGCTCGGCCGGTTACCCCGTCGACTGAACGCACCGGCCCCATCGCCCGGACGCGGCCGGCGGGCACCCGCGACAAGGTCCGGCCGGTGCCGCGACACGGGCCTACCGGCACTCATGACAAGAGTCGGCCGGCCTCTCGCGCAGTCGTGCGCGCGGCGTCGACTCAGCCCTCGAGCTGATCGGCGATGAGAGCCGCGAGGAGTGCGGTGCGGGGTGCGATCTCGTCGATGACGGCGTGCTCATGCTCGGCATGCGCCCCATCGCCGACGGCACCGAGACCATCGAGCGTGGGAATGCCGTCACCGGCGGTGAAGTTCCCATCCGAGGCCCCACCCACGGACACGCCCTCCGGTGTGCGAAGCCCGAGCTCGGCCGCCAGAGAGGTGGCGCGGTCGAACAGCGCCGCCGACTGCTCGGGTTCGAACGGCGGCCGGTTGATCCCGCCGAGCACCTCGGTCGACGAGCCGTCCACCTGCGGGTTCGCAGCCAACTCGCGGATCTGCGCATCGACGCGTTCGAGTTCTGCCGCGGTTCGGGCGCGCACATCGATGTCCACCCGCGCCTCGGCGGGCACCGTATTCGACGTCGTTCCAGCACTGATCACGGTCGGGACCACCGTCGTCCCGGCTGAAGCGTCGGCGAGATCGGCCACGAGCGGCAGGGTCAGGGCCAGGGCCATCCCCGCGTTGATCCCCTTCTCCGGTTCGAGTCCGGCATGCGAGGCCCTGCCCGAGAACTTCAGTACGTAGTTGCTCGTGCCCTTGCGTTCGAGTTTGAGCGCACCATTCGCGCTCGCCTCCATGACGAACACGGCCCGGGCTTCGGCCGCCTCGGCGCGGATGAGCTCCGACGACGTCAGCGAACCGATCTCCTCATCGCCGGTGATGAGGATCGACAGCCCCTCCAGCGCGCGCTCGCCGAGGAGGTCACGCAGGATCGCGGTCGCGTGCACGCTCATGACCGCCCCGGTGAGCATGTCGAAGCTGCCGGGACCGCGCAGGATCCCGTCGGCGGTGGAGAAGGGGATGCGCTCGAGCGTGCCGTGCGGCCACACCGTGTCCTGGTGGTTGAGCAGGACGACGCGTGCCGGACCGGTGCCGAAACGCAGCCGCAGGTGGGCGGTGCCCTCGACCTCGAGCAGCTCCGCCTCGGCGCCGAGGCGGTCGCGCAGCAGTGCGGCGAAGTCCCGTGCCCCGGTGGCCACGGCCTCCTTGTCGCTCGAAGGAGTCTCGATCGAGATCACACGTTCGATGTCGGCGAGGATGTCGGGCAGACGGTGGTCCGCCTGAGCGACGAGTTCAGTGGGCTGGAATCCGGATGCAGGGGTCGAAGTCATAGCTCGATTCTACGGAGAGCCCGTTGTCGCTTTCGGCGGTGTCCGGATGGTGTGACCGGGGTCGACCTGCGCCGTGACCGCTCCCTGACCGCATCGTGACTGAACGCCGAGGTACATCACCGCCCACAAACCCCGCCGACTGTGGTTTGCTAGTTCCATGGGTGAGGCAGTCAGCTCGAAGCGGTATACGCCGGAAGAACGCACACTGTATCGGGAGAAGCTTGCAGAGAATCTCGAGCTCTTCGATACCTACCTTCGTCATGCGGATTTCAAATCGGCGGGCACGATCGGGCTCGAACTCGAGCTCAACCTCGTCGACGGTGAGAACCAGCCGAGCCTGCGCAACAAGGACGTGCTCGATCGCCTCGACGACGACTATCAGTCAGAGATCGGCGCTTTCAACCTCGAGCTCAACCACCCGGTGCTGCAGGTGGCCGGGCGGGGGCTGAAGACCCTCGAGGCCGGTGTCGCCCACCGTCTGGAGAAGGCGCAGAAGGCCGCTGAGGCGGAGGGACTGAGCATCGTGTCGATCGGGACCCTGCCGACGCTGACCACGCAGTTCCTCAGCGACGAGAGGTGGATGACCGAAGAGAACCGCTACGAAGCGCTGAGCAACTCGGTCATCGATGCGCGCGGCGAGTATGTGCGCATCGAACTCGGCCGGGACGAACGGTACAGGGCGGAGTTCGCCGATATCGCCCCCGAATCCTCATGCACTTCGATGCAGCTGCACCTGCAGGTGGCCCCGAACCGGTTCGCCGATGCGTGGAACGCCTCGCAGGCGATCGCCGCGGCGCAGGTGGCCATGGGCGCGAACTCCCCGCTGTTCGTCGGTCGCAAGCTGTGGCACGAATCCCGGATCCCCGTATTCTCCCAGTCCATCGACACCCGCACTCCCGAGCTGGTCAACCAGGGGGTGCGCCCACGCGTGTGGTTCGGCGAACGGTGGATCACCAGCGTGTTCGACCTCTTCGAGGAGAACGTCCGCTACTTCCCGCCGCTGCTGCCCGAGATCAAGGACTTCGTCGAGTTCCGGGCCGCGGATGCCCCGAAGCTCTTCGAACTCAACCTGCACAACGGTACGGTGTGGCGGTGGAACCGGCCGATCTACAACTCCGGTGACAACGGCGCCCACATCCGAGTCGAGAACCGTCTGCTGCCGGCCGGTCCGACCCCGGTCGACATGGTGGCCGACGCCGCTTTCTACTACGGACTCGCCGAATTCCTCGTCGGAGAGAACCGCCCAGTGTGGTCGCGGATGTCGTTCGCCGAGGCGGAGGAGAACTTCTTCGCCTGCGCCAAGGACGGCATCGAGGCACGTGTGACCTGGCCGAAGATCGGGCGCATCGGCGTCGCCGACCTCGTCACCGATGTGCTCGCACCCCAGGCCAGGCGCGGTCTGTCACGACTGAACATCGACAATGACGTCATCGACGAATACATGTCGATCATCGAGGGCCGCGCCGAGAGTCGCATCAACGGTGCGACCTGGCAGCTGCGCATGCTCGACCGACTGGCGCCGGGCAGCGCCCCGGGGTCGACCGAGCGCAGCGAGGGACTGAAGGCGATGATGGACGCCTACTTGGCCAACCAGGCGACGGGAGCCCCGGTCCACACCTGGGACATCCCCGACTGAGGGCGCTTTCTGCCGAGAAATGGTCGCAATCGGACACTCTGCGCCAAATGTAGGTCGCAATCGGATACTTCTGGCGCTTCGAAGTATCCGATTGCGACCTATTTTCTGAGCCTGAACTCGAAATCGCGCGACCGCAGCCTCAGAGGCGTTCGATCTCGACGAAGACGACGTCGGCGCTGCCTCCGGGATTCGAGACCTCGTGTTCGGAGCCGGCGGGGCGGGTGTAGGAGATGCCGGCCTCGAGCTCGGCGCGGATCTCGGTGCCGTCGGAGTTGCGCACAAGCATCGTGTCGGTGACCATCGGCACCACGACGTACTCGTACTCATGTCTGTGCATCGGAATGACGCCGTCGGGCCTGATCGTCCACTTCGTCACCCGGAACACGCCGTTGTCGAGCTGGACCTCTCCTGCCGAACCGGTGTCTGCTGCGGAGCTGTCTGCGGTCATTGCGATCTCCTTCGATGCGTGAGCGGATGCCTGAACGGACGTGATTACGCCACTGTATCGCCCGGCAGCCCGCACTTCGGCGACTCGCCCCGAACCGATCCACCCGGGCTAGCATGAGGGGTATGCGATACCCGCGTGAGAAGAAGTGAGATGATGACTGCCCGCACCCCCGCCGAGGCGGCCCCCACCACCCCCGCTCCCGCCGCGTCCGTTCCTGCCGCCTCCGCCCGATCGGGGCTCGTCCGCCCCTTCGCTGCGATGGGCATCGTCGCCACGGTCGGACAGATGCAGCGTGCCGGGCGTGACACGATCGCCATGTGCCTGGGCGAACCGACTCAGGGCGCGCCGAGCCCCGTGCTCGCGCGTGCCGCCGAAGTCGCCCGCGACGGCACCGGCCTCGGCTACTCGCCGATCTTCGGCATCCCCGAACTCCGGGAGGCCATCGCCGGTCACTACCGAGACTGGTACGGATTGGACATCGCACCAGAACGCATCGCTGTGACAACCGGGTCCTCGGGCGCTTTCCAGACGACATTCCTCACCTGCTTCGACGTCGGCGATCGAGTGGCTCTGGCCCGGCCCGGCTACGGGGCATACAAGAACATCCTCACCGCGCTCGGCTGCGAGGTCGTCGAACTCGACTGCGGTGCGGACGAGGGATTCCAACCCAGCGTCGAGCTGCTCGCCGCCGCCCACGCCGAGGCTCCGCTCAAGGGCCTCATGCTCGCCTCACCGGCGAATCCGACAGGGACGATGATCGGTGCCGAAGCGCTCGGGAAGCTCATGGACTGGTGCCGCGAGCACGGGGTGCAGGTGATCTCCGACGAGATCTACCACGGCATCACCTACATCGGCACCCGCGGCGAGACCGCCCTGGCCCATGACGACAATGCGATCGTCATCTCCTCGTTCTCCAAGTACTGGGGCATGACCGGGTGGCGTCTGGGCTGGGCGATCCTGCCCGAAGCCCTGATCTCACCCGCGCAGAACGTGACCGGAAACCTTTCGCTGTGTGCCCCGGTGCCAGCCCAGTACGCCGCGGTCGCAGGATTCACCGAAGAATCGTATGCCGAATGCGAGGCCGCCGTGGCCTCTTTCGCCGGTGCCCGCGAGCACGTCCTGAGCGCACGGTCCGACCTCGGCTTCGGTGAGATGGCCCCGCCCGACGGAGCGTTCTACATGTACGCCCGCATCGACGAGATCCTCGACCGGGCCGGTCTCGACACCGCCGGTCAGTGGTGTGGTCAGGTGCTCGAAGCCACCGGCGTCGCGCTGGCCCCGGGAGACGATTTCGACACAGTCAACGGCCCCCGCTCGGTGCGTCTGTCCTTGGCCGTCGGTGCCGAGAGGACCGCCGAGGCCATCGACCGCATCCTCGACTTCATGGGATGAGCTCCGCCGAGGTGAACCGGGGAGCTCAGACCCCCGCCCCACGGGCGCTGCCGACCCTGGGCATCATCATCGCCGCCGTGCTGCTGGGCTCAGCGGGTCTGTTCGTCATCCTCGCCGAGGCGACCGCCCCCACCGCGGCCTTCCTCCGCTGCTGGATCGCCGTCGTCGTCCTCGCGCCGCTGGCCGTCCTCGAGGTCCGCAGGCACGGGAAGGTGCCGCCTAAGGCGCTGCTCATCGCCGGAGTCTCCGGTGCCGCACTGGGACTGGACTACGTCCTCTGGGCCCAAAGCGTGCTCGACGCCGGACTCGGCGTGTCCACCGTGCTCATCAGCGTGCAGGTCATCGTCTTCCCCGCGCTCGTGTGGATCTTCGGAGGAAGCCGGCCCGGATGGCTGTTCATCGGCTGTGTGCCGCTCATGATCATCGGCATGCTGCTCACCGGAGGCGTCTTCGGTGTCGACGGAGCCGCGGCGAATCCGACCAGGGGCGCGATCTTCGGAGTGCTGTCCGGTGTGCTCTACGGCGTCTACATCTTCGGCATCCACCACAGCCGGAAGGTCGCGCCGAAGTTCGTCGTCGCTCCCGTTGAGATCGGCACCATCGCCGCGGGAGTGATGACGGCCGTCGCCGGACTCGCCCTGGGCGGCCTCGACTTCGATCTCGGGTGGGACGGCTGGGCGTGGATGCTCGCGCTCGCCGTCTGCGGCCAGGCTCTGTCGTGGGTGCTGCTGAGCATCTCGAGCCCGTTGGTGCCTGTGCCGACGACCGCGGCGCTCATGCTGCTGCAGCCGCTGTCGGCTGTTGTGCTCGGCTCGCTCATCGCCGGGGAACGGCTGCAGCCGGGGCAATGGGTGGGCGCGGTGCTCGTCGCCGCCATCGTCTGGGTCGTCGGTGGAGGACCGGAAGCGCTGACGAAGAGACGCCGGCGCTGAGCGGAGTTCAGTGCTCGTGCGCCTCGATCGTGTGGGCGATGGCGTCGATGATGATGTGGGCGACGTGGTCGTCCTTGAGCGAATAGTAGGCTTCGCGTCCGATGCGGTTGACGCCGACGAGGTGGAGGCCGCGGAGGAATTTCAGGTGCTGGGAGACCAGCGGCTGGGACAGGCCGGTCGATTCGACGATGTGCGTCACCGTCGCCTCACCGTGGGTGAGGACGAGCAGCATCTTCAGCCGTGAGGGTGTGGCGAGGGCCTTGAACAGGTCGGCGGTTTCGGTGATGGCTTCGAGGTTGTCCTCGGGATTGAGCAGCAGCTGCTCGACCTCGTCGTTGACGGGAACGGAATCGGGAATGGACGCCATGAGTGCAGATTACCGGACAAGCGGCCCGGCCACCCGATATGCGGACCGCGACAGGGCCGACAGGGTCGTACTCGGTGTGAGGGGCGGTGTCAGTCGAGGGCTTCGACGTCGTTCTGCGAACCGAGGAGATCATCGGCCAGAGACTCCCACTGTTCGTAGGCGTCGGGGAGGGCGGAACGCTGCACGGACTGGGCCGCCTCGGTCGGCGACATCATGTGCCAGCCGTCGATCTGGTCGAGTCCGGGGTTCTCGACCTCCGGATTGACGCCGTAGAACGCCTTCGCGGCGTAGACGGGATCGGTGAGCTGTTCGGGTTCGCCCCAGCCCTGGGACGGTCGCTGCTGGAACAGGCCGACGGAATCGCGATCCCCGGCGTCGAGGTTACGCAGCGAGGACTCCTGCAGCGCGGTCATCAGGGCGATGCGGATCGCCTGGTCGTCGAAGTCGGCACCGCGGCCGACGCCGATGATGAGGCGGGCATTGTCGATCTGCTGTTCATTGAGTTGGCCGACGGACGCCATCTGCATCTGCCTGATCTTCGTGGACCCGAACGAAACGGGGGAGTTGACGATGATGACGGCGGCGACGACGAGGGCCATCACTGCCGCTCCGAGCCCAATCAGGGCACCAGTAAGCACGGACCGGCGGCCCTTGCGAGATGATGTCAGACGAGGCATGTATATAACAATAGTGCAACAAACTTAAGGCTGCATGAGTCCAGGCCGAGCTGTTTGTCACAGTGAGGTCACGGTGACGGGCCATTCGGTGGGCGGCGATGCCTGAAGGCGCGGTCGGGTGAGGACCGAAGTCACGAGGAGGAGTCCGGAGCGGTCGCCGTTGCGTCCGGACGCGGACGAGAATACCCGAAATGAGTCTCGAACGCTTGACCTTGACACGATGTGAAGGTCTTCACTGAAGGGACAGGAGGTGGAGACCATGACCGTTCCACACGACAATCGCCGAACACATCAGACCGACGACCGGCTCGTCGAGGCACTGGGCGGTCCGCACTCGCAGCAGCGTCTGCAGGCCGCCATGGAAGCGGGCACCCGCGCCGATCCCGAATACCTCGAGGTCCTCATCGACCGGTGCCGCATCGAACCGGACTTCTTCGTCCGCGACATGCTCACCTGGGCGCTGACCAGGCTGCCGGCAGACGACACCGTCCCGCGCCTCATCGCCGAACTCGACTCCGACAGGCCGCAGGCGATCAGCCAGTCCCTGCACACGCTGTCGAAGATCGGTGACGCCCGCGCGTGGCCGGCCATGGATCCGTCCCGAATCGGTCGCCGTCTCATCGCCCACCCCGACACCGAGGTGGCCCGCAGTGCGTGGCGATCCGCCGTCGCTCTGGTGCCCGGTGAAGACCGACAGGATCTCACATCGGCCCTGGTGACGCAGCTGGGGCGAGGGGATGTCGAGATGCAGAAGAGCCTCAGCCGGGCGATCGTGGCCCTCGGTGAGGATCTCGTGTCAGTGGTCGATGAGAGGCTTCAAGCAGAGGACGACACAGTGCGGGCTCACGCCATGGCGACCCGGGACATGTTCGATGACCCGGATGCCGGCTTCGCCCACGCCTTGGACGCAGCCAAGCGAGTGGTCGCACTGGGGTCCGAGGCTTCGGTCTAGGCCGGTCTCAGGGAAGTGCCGGCCGATCCGGTGTCGTCGAGTGGGGCAAGCTCGACGACACCGGACCGGAGGCTCGGACTCCTTCCTCCGAGGGGTTCCTCCAAGCGAGCACCTCCGAAACGGGTCCTGAACGCGCGCCGAAGCTACGCGGATGAACCTATAGTGACAAACGAAGCGAGGTGGATATGCGCATCGGCGAGGTGGCCAGGCGCTCCGGCGTCAGCGCGCGGATGCTGCGGCACTACGAATCCATCGGTCTGCTCGAGCCCAGTGAGCGGACATCCGCCGGATACCGCGAGTATTCGGATGCCGACATCGGACGGATCTTCCACATCGAGGGCCTGCGCCGACTCGGCATGAGTCTTGCCGAGGTCCGAGAGGTGCTCGACGATCCGAGCTTCGACACGACGCGGCTGCTCGGCGACCTCATCGCCAAGACGCGCGAACGCATCGATGCCGAAGAGCGCCTGCTCGCGCACCTCGAGCGCACCGACCGGCTCGGCCGAACCGATCCCGAGGCGCTGCTGTGGACCATCGATCTCATGCGCTCTCTCGAATCCGCCGATGTCATCCAACGCCACAAGGCCGCCCTGGGCGGAGGGATCGACGGCAGCGTGCCGATCGAAGCGCTCTCCTCGGCCGTCCTCGACGAACCCGCACCCAATGCGGCCGGAGCCATGCGATGGGCCCTCGCTCAGGCAGGTTCCGCCGCCGTTTCGCCGCTCTTGACCGGAGTCGACGATCCGTCCGCCGCTGTGAGGATCCGGGCGATTCGAGCACTCGATGAGATCCGCCGCACGACCGGGCGTGAGGAACTCGGCGAGGAGGCGGTCGAGGAGATCCGTGACGCCCTGCGGTCGCGTCTCGATGATGAGGACGACGAGGTGAGAGGACTCTGCGCCTTCGCGCTGGCCGGACTCGATGACACGGCGGCGATCCCCGAACTGCTGACGATCGCGATGAATGGTCCTCGAGACATCGACGCCGCCGAGGCGCTCGCCGGATTCGTCGTCGCCGGCTCGACGGCTTCCGCCGATATCATGGCCGAGCTGCACCGGGCTGCCCGGTCACATCGGCCGAACGAGCGTTTCCGTGCCCTGCAGGTCCTCATCGAGATCGCCGATGAACCGGTCGGCCAGGTCCAGCCGGACCATGACATGGCGAAGCCGCATCGGAAGCAGGTGACAGAGCTGCTCGCACAGCTGGCCGAGGACGATGATCGACAGGTGGCCGCGACGGCCGCCGCGGAGCTGAGGCGACGGACGGGCCGCCTCGGCGAGGGGAATTCGGGTTCTCCGCATTCCGGCGGGTGAAACCGATTGTCTAAACTGGCACCCATGACTTCGGCAGGAATGAGGGACGGATCGGGCGCTGCAGATGCGCCGAGCGGGCAGAAGAGGCGGCTCAAGCATTCATTCGTCTACCGTCGTCACCACTTCACACCGACCGGGATCCTCGACTATCTGTTCTTCCTCTTCGGCGGGGCGGCTTCGACCTGGCTGGCGCTGCTGATCCTGCTCAAGGGATTCAGCCTCGGGTGGTGGCAGGTGCTGACCCTGCTCGTCTTCTGGGGCGTTGTGTCCTACCTTGCGCTGCCCAGGCTGCACCGCATCCTCTCCCAGATCTACGTGCCGAACTACTTCATCGGCCGCACCCGCACTTCCGACGGCTTGCTCGGCGACCCGGTCAACCTTGCCTGGCGTGGTGAGGAAGCGCAGATCCACCACGCGATGAGGGCGGCCGGGTGGACCCTCGCCGACAGCATCACGCCGGCGTCGACCTGGGAGATCATCCGCTCGACGGTGACGAAGCGCAGCTACCCGCAGGCACCGGTGTCACCGCTGCTCCTGTTCGGAAGGCGACAGGACTTCGCGTACCAGCAGGAGGTCGACGGTGATCCGGGCCAGCGCCACCACGTGCGCTTCTGGAAGTGTCCGAGCGGCTGGCTCATGCCCGGCGGACACCAGGCCGACTGGCTGGCCGCGGGCACCTACGACAAAGCCGTCGGGATCTCACTGTTCACCCTGCAGTTCACACACAAGATCGAAGAGAAGACCGACGTCGAACGCGACCACATCGTCAGTTCCGTCACAGCCGCAGACGACTCGATCACCGTGGACCGGATCAAGGACTTCTCGACCGGCTACCACTCCCGCAACGGTGGTGGGGACGCGATCATCACCGACGGGCACCTGCCGATCGTCGACCTCGCCGAAGTCGTCGCTGATGACGACGACTACCCCGAACGCTTGGAGCTGGCACTCGACGCCACCCAGATCTACTCCGAATCACGATCGGTCTCCGAAGTGACGAAGACTCTGTGGCGGCAGCGACCGCTGCAGACAGTCGTGGGGGCGGCGCTCGTGCTCATCCTCCTGATCTTCCAGGCTTGGGATGTGATCACCACGCTCCTCGACTGGAACGGACTGCGGACTGAAGTCGTCGGCTACAGCTCGGACATCGCCGCACTCAGCGACGACACGGCCACGCGCATCGTCGCGGGTGTGCTCATCGGAGTCAGCCTCCTCATCGGGTGTCTGCAGGTCATCGCCTCGGCGTCGGTGTTCCGCGGCAGCAACCGGGCCAGACTGTGGATCCTCACTCTCTCGACGATCTCCGTGATCGTGTCGATGACGAACTACTTCACCGGCGACCGTGACCTGGCGACGAACACGTATGCGCTGATGACGATCGCCATGCAGGTCGCCGTGCTGCTGTCGCTGTCGAGCGACTCCTCCCGGATGTTCACCCGCTTCAGCACGGCCGCACTCCGCGCAGAACGGCAGGACCGAGCCCTCGAGGACTGACGCTGCGGACCCGTGTATTCTGACCGTGTCCGAACTACTCCGCATCTCACCTCGACGCCGAGGTCGGAACACTCACGAAGGCAGGACTCCATGACCGACCAGATCCCCGATGCTTCCGTCTTCGATTCGATCGACCCGGCTCTCAAGTTAATCACCGCCGAGATCGAAATCTCAGCGCAGGCCGAAGCGGTGTTCGAACTCATCGCCGATCCGCGTCGGCAGCCGGAATGGGACGGCAACGACAACCTCGGGTCGGCCGTCGAGGGACAGCGAGTGCGTGGGACAGGCGGTTCCTTCATCACGACCCTGACCAAAGGCGTCGACCGGGAGAACCACATCGTCGACTTCGAAGAGGGGCGGCTCATCGCCTGGAAGCCGTCCGAGGTCGGGGGAGAGCCTTTCGGACAGAAGTGGGTGTGGCAGATCGAACCGATCGGAGGAGGCTCAGTCCTCGTTCGCCATATCTACGACTGGACGAAGCTGCGCGATCCGCAGCGCCTGTCTCGGGCGCAGTCGACGACGGTGGCGAATCTGCTCGCCTCACTCAAGAGGCTCAAACAGCTCGCCGAACGCTGAGCCGCAGCCCGAGTCTCACCATCGAAGACCCGAGCGGCCGGGTCACTTCGGCCAAGCGTCGGCCAAACGCGTGAGCAGTGATGCCAGCTGCGCCCTCTCGTCCTCGGTGAATGCGCTCAGCGCCTGATCGACGTTCTCACGCTGAGCACCGCGGAACCTGTTGGTGATTGCACGACCCTTGTCCGTCAGCGCGATGAGGGTGCGTCTCGCATCATCAGGGTCGGCCTCGCGACGCAGAAATCCGAGCTCGACACCTTGGGACACAAGTCGGGATGCGCGCGGCTGGTCGACGCCGATCGCATCACCGAGAGCGCTGACCCCCAGCGCCGTGCCTGCCTGGACGAGGGAGATGAGCAGACGGATGAGCGCACGCCCGCGACCGTGAGCGGCGAACGGTCCGCCGGGATGACGTTTGCCACCGAAAGGGAAGTCCTCCGAGTGCCGACCGCCCCCGAAACCTCCGCGTTCACCGAAGCCCCCGCGCTCGCCGTGCTCACCCAAACCTCCGAAAGGTCCGAAACCCCGCGGACCGCCGGAGCCGCGCCGCCACTGCAGGCGAGTGAGCGCTTCGGCGATCGCCTGAATGTCATCGTTCGTGCTCATGATTCGATTTTACATGTTACTTGACATGTTCCTCTATTGCATGTCATTCTGCATGTACATGTCAGATGACAACTAAAGGAGATGACATGACTGCCCACAACGACTTCAACGATGACAATGACGACGTCACCACCCCGCCCGCAGGCGCCGACGCAACAGGTGCGGACCACCAGGAGGGCTCACTGAACACTGGCGAGAACACCGACACGGACGATGCCTCGGGCCTCGATGCCGATGGTGCCGAGGGGGCGAATCAGGGCGATGCGACGGACAATGACACGGCCGTAACCGGAGACCCCGCGAGCGATGACGATGCCCGCGCAGGTAAGGACGATGACTCCGATGCCGATCTGCCGCAGCTGCTTCGCGAGTTCAGCCACGTGCTGCGCCGCGAGTTCCGCTCAGCCGCTGCCGATTCCGGTTTCGACCCTCGCGACCTCGGGCGCTTGCGGCGAGGCCGCCGCCGCTGGGATGCCGATGAGGTGGTCGCCGACGGCGCCGCCTATCCGGAAGAGCCGGTGACCTATGGCCCGCCGCGCGGCCGGGGCGGATGGGGGCCGTCGAAGAACATCGATCCCGAAGAGCTGCGCCAGCGCTTCCGCGATGTGCGCGACGGAGTCGGCGATCGCATCGAAGAGGTGCTCACCTCCGAAGAGTTCGAGAACCTCAAGGCCTCGCTGTCGAAGATCGTTGAGAACTTCGGCCCCGAAGGATGCGGAGACGACTCGGATGGCAACGACGGACCGCATGACCGCAGACGCCCCCATGATGATGACGGCCACCGAGGCGGTTCTGACCGTCACGAGGCTCACGGGCCCCACGGAGGGCGCGGCGATCGTGACAGCCGCCGTTCAGGGGGCCGCGGACGACGCGGGTTCGGCCCGAGCTTCGGTCCCGGATTCGGTCCGGGCCGACGAGGATTCGACCCCTTCGGTTGGGCCGATGAGCGCCGCAGCCGCGAGCAGGAGGTCCAGGAGGCCTTCGAGCGGGGATTCGCGGCCGGCTTCGAACAAGGACGCAATTCCTGACCGAGCCGCGCACTCGACGAAGCTCTCGTTGACCCAGCTTCGGCAGTCTCCTCGGTGCTCTCAACGTCTGCTGTGACCAGAAGGGCCGAATTGCTCCGCTCTCCGATCGCGGAGAGCCGGGGGCCCTTCTGGCAGAGAGTTTCGGTCTGCCCCGGACAACGAGGCCAAATGTCGCGGCGGGGCGCCGAACGTTGCGCTGAAGGCCCGGCTGAAGCTGGAGAGCTGCGAATAGCCGGTCTGTTGAGCCACCGTCGTCGCCGGCACCCCGCGCAGCAGAGCCTCGCGGGCAAAGGTCATTCGAGATACTCTGCGCCACGTCGGATAGGGGACTCCGGTTGCGATGCGGACTGAACGGTGGAACTCGCGTCCTGACATGCCGAGCCTGTCTGCCCAGTATGCAGCGGGGAACGGGGCATGCGGGTTTCTCGCCAAGCAGCTGAGCAGAGCGGTGATCGAACTGCTCGTATCAGGTAGGTGAGCAGAAGCCCCGTCGCCAGTGTCGATCGTATGAAGTGCGACATGATCGAAGAGAGAGTTGGCGACAGGGACCCTTGGGCGAAGGGCCGTATAGGTGCTGACGATCCCGTGGAGGAGGGCTGCCTTGGTCTCGGGACGGAAGCGATGGACCTGCAGATGTTTGGTCGTCGCAGGTAAACGACCGGTGGGGCGATAGCCCAGTGGGAGAACGAGTGAATCCTCTCTCGCTCTGACCTCGTGATGGGTGCTCGCTGGAAGGATGAGTGCCTCGCCACGGTGCAGGACCTTATGTCGGGCATCGACTGTGACGTCAACGGTGCCTCGATACACCCAGATCGCGACATGCGAGCCGTTGACTCTGGGCCAGGTCTGCGTCGGCAACAGGCGCGGAACCGGTGCCGTCCTGCTCTGCTCTCCTTCTTCCCGGGAAACAGGGAGCGTAGGGAATGTGGGTGTTCGGGCATCGTCGGCGCGATCTCGGTCGCTCTGTCGGAGACGGTGCCGCGCTTCTCTCGGGCTCTGATCCATGATTCGTCGGAATGTGCGGGAGAACGCGCTGGGATCAGCGAACCCGACACGGTGGGCAATGTGTTCGACGCTCAGATCCGTGGCCAGCAGATCCAGCGATGCGCAGACGCGCGCCAAGGTGAGCCAGGCGGAGAACGTCATTCCTGTCGCACCTTGGAATCTGCGTTGGAGAGTGCGCGGGCTCAGGCTCAATGAACTCGCCAGTTCGCCGAGAGTGTGAGGGGCGCTCGGATAGGCGAGGAGGAATCGAGCCAGCCGGTTGAGGTCCTCATCGACCGGCATCGGAGGAATCCTCCGGCTCGACTCTGCAGACTCGGCAACTCTCAGCGGGAGCGGGAGTTCGCCGAAATCTTCGACTGGGCGCAGGTAGCCAAGGCCCGCCGCGAAGCGAGACAAGACGATCGGCTCCCATTCGCGGGGGAGGCTGAAATGCTTGATCGTGGGCACCTCGGTGCCGGGGAGCCACGTCGGAACAGCAGTCGACCCGCGTTGAGTATTGGCGGAAACGGTGGCTCCGATTGGGATGAGCACCGCTTCGTCGGCGCCAAGCGACCAATCGCTTCCGTCGATGCGCACATCCGCCTGCCCGTGTACGACCCAGAAGAGCAGCGGTGTAGGCAGGTGTGCGATCTCCATGGCGGCGGCGGGCAGCCCATCGGGATCGAGGATGGCGGGCGAAGAGATCTGTCGGGACTCTGCTGGCAAGAAGATGTCGCTTTCGGCACGAAACTGATGATGAGGTAACCCTAAGCTATTCGGCAGTCGGCCGAGTTGCCGACCGGCATCGAGACCAGTCGGTGCCCGAAATCTCTGACCGAAGGACAGTCCTCCCATGCTCGTTGGCCGGATTCATGCTGCGCTCGCGTTGACCGTGATCCCCTTGATGATCGCAGCCGCAGGCTGCGCTTCTCCCCAGCCTGACTCTGATGAAACTTCTGCGGGCGGAACGGGCGAATGGCCCCGCACCGTCGAACACGCGTCGGGGTCAACTGAGATCGATGCCGAACCGCTGACTATCGTCTCGACCTCCCCGTCGTTGACCGGTTCTCTGCTCGCGATCGACGCACCAGTTACAGCGACAGCGACCGCTCTGCCGAGCACACTCGTCGATGACGTGGGCTTCTTCTCGCAGTGGGCTGACGTAGCACACGAACGCGGTGTGGAGGTGGCCTACGACAATCTCGAACTCGACCTCGATGCCGTCGACGAGTTGCAGCCGGATCTCATCATCGGCTCGGCAAACGCGGCAGATTCTGTCGCCGAAGCCTACGATCAGCTCTCCGATATCGCCCCCACAGTTCTCATCGACTATGGCACGAAGGACTGGCAGGAGGTCACAACGGAACTCGGCAGCGTCGTCGGTCACGAGGATGCCGCGAAGTCAGTGATCGATGACTACAAGAACTGGGTAGACGATCAAGCCGAGAAGATCGAGATTCCTCAGCAGCCGGTGACTGCGCTTGTCTACCTCGGATCCGAGGGTGTCTGGGCCTTTTCCAAAGACACGGCCCAAGGTCGGCTATTCACCAGCCTCGGCATCGACTACGCGGATGTCCCGGAGGACACCGCCACGCTCAAAGACGGAGTCGCTATGGTGAGTCCCGAAAATCTGCCGAAGGCATTCTCCGAGACAAAGTCGATCTTCGTCACTCCTGCCAGTTCCGCTGATGATGAAATCGAGTCCTTCACATCGGACCCGCTGCTGGCGAACATCCCCGCGGTGAAGAGCAAGCAGGTGTTCTCAGCAGGCGATGAATCATTCCGGCTCGACTACTACAGCGCGAAGCGAACAGTCGAACATCTCGTGGAAAGCTTTGGTGCCACGAAATGACGTCTGCGGCGACCCCTGCGACCACGCTGAACAGCAGTCGCACGGAATCCACGGACACAACGGTTGAGCCGGTCAAGGGAATACGGGCGAGTGTGCTCCTGCTCATCTGTGCGTGTGTCATCGTTGTCGCCGCGATACTCGGGGTCGCAGTCGGTTCCCACTACATTGAAATCAGTCGCGTGCTGAGTGCACTGAGCCGACCAGATCTCACCGATCCTGATCATGTCATCATCTGGAATTCGAGGATTCCGCGCTTGGCTCTCGGCATCGCGGTCGGAGCAGCTCTCGCCGTCGCCGGAGTGCTCATGCAAACCGTCACGCGCAACCCCCTGGCCGATGCGGGACTGCTGGGAATCAATGCGGGAGCCTCTGCCTCGGTGGTCGTCGGAATCGCCTATTTCGGAGTGGCGAGCACCCAAGCCACGGTGTGGTGGGCGCTCTTCGGAGCCGGATTCGCTGCAATCGTCGTCTACGCCCTCGGCACGACTCGTGGACGTGCGGCGACTCCAGTGCGGATGGCTCTCGCCGGAGCTGCCTTCGCGATGGCGGTCGGCGCCGTGACGAGCATACTGCTGATCAACAACGAGACGACATTTCTGAAATTCCGCTATTGGGTGGTCGGTACGCTGCAAGGGCGGCAGTTTGACGTCACGCTGTCTGTCGCTCCCTTCATCGTCGTCGGCCTCATGCTCGGGCTGGGACTCATCCGATCACTCGACGTCCTCGCGCTCGGAGACGAAACAGCCAAAGGGCTCGGTGCGCGAGTCGGACTCACCCGTGCGATCGCCGCTCTCGCCGTGATCGTGCTCGCAGGAGCGGCGACGGCGGCTGCAGGACCGATCGGCTTTGTCGGTCTGATGAGCGCTCATATCGTCCGCATCATCGTCGGCCCAACGCATGCGCGCATGGTGCCGTGTGCAATCGTCGTCGGCATCGCCCTCGTGCTCGCCGCCGATGTGGCAGGCCGGGTGATCCTGGCTCCGAGCGAAGTCCAGACCGGCATTTCTCTGGCAATCATCGGCGCTCCCGTCTTCATCTTGGTCGTGCGCAGAGGAGGACTGGGATGAGAGGCTCTCTCACTTCAGCGGCCTCACGTCAGACATATCCAGACTCAGAAACCGCGCACCGCGGCCATATACCAATCGCGCCCACTGGACCGCAGCCCAGTGATTCCGTCAGGAGAGTCTTCGCTCTCAGGATCGGGTCGATATCGGTTCGCATTGACCGTCGAAGCATCGTCGTGGGCTGTCTCCTGCTTGCTGTGGTCATCTGCTTGGCTGTGTTCGGGCTCTATCTGGGCCGTCCGCAGGAGGGGCTCGTCGGGACGGTGAAGGCGATATGGGGTGTCGGCTCCGAGCAGTTGGTGCGCAGCGTTCAGCAGCGACGGCTTCCTCGATTCCTCACCGCTTGCGCGGTCGGTGGGTCTCTCGCCGCTGCGGGGTCTCTGTTCCAATCTCTGACCCGAAATCCGCTCGGTTCGCCCGATGTCATCGGGTTCACCGCCGGAGCGGCGGCCGCGGCGGCCATCCACATCGCATTCTTTACCTCGACTGTCTGGACCACAGGACTGTTCGCCGTGCTGGGAGGGATGGCAGCGGCACTCGGTGTCTACCTGCTGGCTAGAAGATCCTCCCGAACAGGTGGTCTGCGTCTGGTGCTCATGGGCATCGGGACAGCGGCCCTTCTCACGGCGATCACCGACGCAGTGATCGTTCGCGCTGACTTCTCCGATGCCCAGGCTCTGCAGCAATGGACAGCGGGATCCCTCACCGGACGCGGCTGGCCGCACGTCGTGCTGACGTTCGGAACCGCTCTTGCCCTGCTGCCCGCCCTCATTCCCTTGGCTCGTCGCCTGTCGGTGCTCGAACTCGGTGAGGAAGCCGCTGCGTCGCTGGGACTCCGCGTGGAACGGCTGCGTCTGACCACTCTCATCGTCGCCGTCATCTTAGTCGGCACTGCTGTAGCCGCGGCCGGACCGATCGCCTTCATCGCTTTGGCCGCCCCGCAGATCGCTCGCGGCCTGGCGCGCAGCACTCAGGTGGGAATCTTCCTTCCCGGTTTGTGCGGTGCTTTCCTGCTGTCCGGTGCCGACCTGCTGTCCCAGGAACTCGAGATCGGTCTGCAGACGCCTGTCGGCCTCGTCACCAGTGTCCTCGGAGGACTCTATCTCCTCTGGCTGCTGGCGAGACGAATGTGAACTTCCCAGTGAAAGGAACTCCGATGCCATACCAGAATCCCCACACCATGGGTGCAGATCGCATAGAGCAGACGGCGCAGCTGAGGGTCGACAGTCTGCGCCTGGGCTACGGGGTGCGCGACGTCGTCATCGATCTCTCGGCGAACATTCCGCACAGAGGATTCACCGTGATCATCGGCCCCAACGGCTGTGGGAAGTCGACCCTGCTCAAGGGGATCGGTCGTCTCATCCCCTGGAAGAGCGGTGTGGTCACCCTGGGCGGAGCCAGCATTGCGAAGATGCCGCCTCGGCGCCTGGCTCGTCAGATTGCTCTGTTGCCCCAGTCGACGGGTGCGCCCGACGGCGTCAGCGTGTTCGATCTCGTGGCGCGCGGGCGGTTCCCCTACCAGTCTCTGCTGCGGCAGTGGTCGAACGACGACGGAGTGGCCGTCGAATCGGCGCTGGATTCAGTGGGAATGACCTCGCTGCGGGCCGCTCCTCTCGGAGAACTCTCGGGCGGTCAGCGCCAACGCGCGTGGATCGCCATGGCGCTGGCCCAGGAGACACCCATCATGCTCCTCGACGAACCGACCACCTACCTCGACATCGCGCATCAGCTCGAAGTGCTCGACCTGTGTGCACATCTCAATCAGCAAGGGCGGACCCTCATCGCGGTGCTGCATGACCTCAACCTCGCGGCCCGCTACGCCACACAGATTCTGGCCATGCGAGACGGTCGTCTCCGGGCCGCCGGCGCGCCCACAGACGTGCTCACCCCCGATCTCCTCGCTGAGGTATTCGATCTTCAGGCACTGGTTCACACCGATCCCGAAACTGGCCGGCCCCTCATCATTCCGCGACGACGCAGCGATTCGCAACAGGACGAAGGCACTTCTGACCACCCGTTGACGCACCCTGTCCATCAACAACGCACCCTGACCATCAGCGAAAGGAACTGAAATGGCACATGAAACGAGCACACGAACACTCACCGATGATGCCCGGCGAGCCTCGGCGAACAACAGAAGCGAAGAGGCCGCGCTGCGCGGAACGGACCACGATCGCAATCTTCACGACACGAGGGCGACCATCACTCGGTTGGAGTACCCGTCCGAGCACCTGCTGCGATTCACGGCTCGTCTGGAGTCCGGAGCGGATGACCCTGCGTGGGCGAGCCCGAACGTGACTATCAGAATGGAGCTCGGAGAGGACTTCGACGATGCTTCGCGGATCTACACGATCCGTGAATTCTCGGCCGCTTCCGCTGAAATCGTCGTCGATGTCGTGCTGCACGGCGAGTCGAGTCCCATGATGCGCTGGGCACGGAATGCGCGTATCGGCACGGTGATCGCCTTCCGCGGGCCGAGGCAACACTTCATCGTGCCTGAGGCCAAGGGGCGGAGAGCGGCGCTCTTTCTCGATTCGACCGCGATCCCGGCACTCTTTGCGATGGTCAAGCATTGGCCGACAGGGGTGCAGGGCACAGCGGTCATCGAATCGGATGACGAGGTGGCTGTGGCCGAACTCAAATGCCCACCGGGCCTCGAAGTCCTCACCGTAGTGCCGGGATCAGCGACCGGGCTCTCCGCGCATGCACGGATGCTCGAATCACCTGAGGAGCACGTGGTCTGGGCCGCCGGGGAACGCGATGCAATGCGCGAGATCAGAAAGCACTTCCGGAAGGAAGTCGGACTGGAGAAGGACGACGTCGCCGTCTTCGGCTATTGGAAGCGTGGAGTGACGAACACGGAGATCGACTCACAACGGCTTCACGCCTACAAGGAACTCCTCTCCGCCGGTGGCAACCTTGATGATCTCGACGATTCGGAGATCAGTATCTGACCGAGTTGCTCACCCGCCCCAGGCGAACCACCCGCCCGGGTGGCTCACCCGCGAGCGAGCACGCCTTCGAGGTCGTCGAGCACTGCGCGGTCCTCGATCGTCGACGGCACCGCCGGATTCTCGGCGCCGTCGGCGATCTCGCGCATGGTCTTGCGCAGGATCTTGCCCGACCGGGTCTTCGGCAGGCCCGGGACGATGTCGACACGCTTGAACGCGGCCACAGGACCGATCTCCTTGCGGACCAACGCCACGAGTTCGTCGATGACCGTGGCCGGATCGGCCTCCTCGGCGGAGTCGCCGAGCACGACGAGAGCGCGCGGAATCTGCCCCTTGACCTCATCATTGACGCCGATGACGGCGGCCTCGGCCACGGCCGGGTGAGAGGCGACGACTGCTTCGATGATGCCCGTCGACAGTCGGTGTCCAGCGACATTGATGACGTCATCGGTGCGCCCCATGACGTAGACGTATCCGTCCTCGTCGAGGTAACCGGAATCGCCGGTGAGGTAGTAGCCGTCGAAGGCGGCGAGGTAGGAGGAGATGAACCGGTCGTCGTCTCCCCACACCGTGGCCATGGTGCCCGGAGGCAGCGGCAGCTTGATGACGATGAGCCCCTCTTCCCCTGCGGCCACGGGCTGGCCGCTCGGGTCGAGGATGGCGACCTGGTAACCGGGTACAGGCTTCGTCGGGGAGCCGGGTTTGAGCGGGAACCGGGTGAGTCCCAGCGGATTCGCCGCAATCGGCCAGCCGGTCTCCGTCTGCCACCAGTTGTCGACGACGGGGATGTCGCGTCCGGTCGCCTCGGCGAGGGTCTTCGTCGTCCATTCGTAGGTGTCGGGGTCGAGCCGCTCACCGGCGAGGAATTCCGCACGCAGACTGGACAGATCGTACTTCTTCATCAGATCCCCGTTCGGGTCCTCCTTGCGCACCACGCGCATGGCCGTCGGGGCGGTGAAGTGAACGTTGACCTCGTGCTGCTCGATGGCGCGGAAGAAGGCGCCGGCGTCCGGGGTGCCCACGGGCTTGCCCTCATAGAGCACCGAGGTGACGCCCGCCAGCAGCGGTGCGTAGACGATGTAGGTGTGTCCGACGACCCAGCCGACGTCCGAAGCGGTGAACATTGTGTCACCGGGGTGGAGGTCGAAGAGCGCGGGCATCGAGAACGCACCGGCCACGGCGTAGCCGCCGGAGTCGCGGACGATGCCCTTGGGTTTGCCGGTGGTGCCGGAGGTGTAGAGGACGTAGAGCTCGTCGGTGGCCCTGACGGTGACCGGGGCGATGCCCTCCGGTGTCCGGTCGAGCAGGGTCGCATAGTCGAAATCGGTCTCGCCGAGTTCGCAGCGGTGCTCTTCGCGCTGGACGATGACCGTGAACTCCGGCGTGGACTTCGCGATGTCGATGGCTTCGTCGAGCATCGGCTTGTATTCGAGCACACGGTTCTTCTCGACTCCGCAGGAGGTGGAGATGACGGCCTTCGGGGCGGTGTCGTCGATGCGCACGGCCAGTTCGTTCGGGGCGAACCCGCCGAAGACGACCGAGTGGATCGCGCCGATGCGGGCGCACGCGAGCATGGCCACGGCCGCCTCGGGGATCATCGGCATATAGATGATGACACGGTCGCCCTTGGTCACGCCCTTATCGGACAGGGCTCGGGCGAAGCGGGAGACTTCGTCGAGCAGCTCGGCGTAGGTGATGCTGCGGATGGTGTCGGTGACCGGCGAGTCGTAGATGATGGCAGCCTGGTCGCCGCGGCCGGCTTCGACGTGGCGGTCGATGGCGTTGAAGCAGACATTGAGTTCGCCGTCGGGGAACCAGCGGTAGATCGGAGCATGCGAATCGTCGACGGCGCGCGTCGGTTCGGTGACCCAGTCGATGAGGCTCGTGGCCTGTTCGAGCCAGTAGTCTTCGGGGTCGGAGGCGATGCGGCCCACGACATCGTCGTAGCTGGGGGCGGGGTTCTGCGGGTGCGTTTCCATGACCCCATTGTGACCTATGGAACAGCTCTGCATTGAGGCGGGGGTCACATTTTTCGGGCCGGGGAGCATTGATCGAGCAGGGGCGACGCGGGCGATCGGTCGGCGGGAAAGTCGACCCATTCGTCTGCATATGGGCCGGGACAGGGCACAATGGGGATATGAGATTCCTGGTTGCATTGATCCTCGGCCTGGCAGTCATGTTCGGACTCAACGCCATCTTCGACTTCTTCTCGATGGCGCGACCGTGGGGTTCGGTCATCATGGGCGTCATCGTCGGCGTCACCATGCTCATCTTCCTCCTCGTCTGGGAAGCCGTCCGGCCGACCAAGCCGAAGGACGAAGCTGCGAAGCCGCAGAGAAGCGAAGAGGAACGTGCCCAGGCGCGGGCCGAGCGACGTGCGCGTCTGGCCGCCGAAGCGGGGGTGAGCCTCGAGGGCGTCGAAGGTGCCCTGCCGGGGTCGTCCGCGACGACCGGTGAGAACGTCGATGCCGCCAGCACCGAGGCGGTCGGCGCGGCTGACAGCGAATCCGCGGACACGGAGGCGACGGACACCGAGGCGACCGATGCTCCTGGAATCGGCGATGACGATGCTGCTGAAGACGCGGAGTCGGTCGAAGATGCGGCGGCCGGTGATGCCGCTGACGAATCGACGGACCCCGTTGAGAAATCGTCGATCGAAAGCTCGGGAGAAGACGACGAGACGGACTCTTCTCGACCGGCGCCGCCCATGCCCCCGTCGTATCCTGCACGGCCGACTGTCGCCCCGCAGACCGGCGGGGCAGAACACGCCGATGCACAGGCACAAGCCGGCGCACAGACACACACCGGCACACAGGCCGATTCGGCTGAGTCAACGACGACGAAAGCGGGCGACATTCCGCCTGCACCGCTGCTGCCTCCCGTGGCGACGGCTTCGGGCGATGCGGGAACATCTGCCGACAGACCAGCCGACACCGTTGCTGAAGAGGCTGGCGACAAACCAGCCGACACGGCAGAAGGCGACGACGCAGAGTCGGCGGCGGACAGGACTCTCGAAACGAACATCGACGATCCGGCGACTCTCGATCCCGAAGACTTCGACGAATCCGCCGGCGGGTCCTCTCTCGAATCGCCTCCCACCGGTGAACCCGGAATGTCCGTCGACGCACTCGAAGGCAAGGAACCGGAAGAGACCGCAGAGACAGGAGACGCAGCAGACGATTCCGCCGACGGGGCCGACGACTCACAGTCGCCTCAGCGCAATGACGTCTCGGCCGACGAGAACAACCAGTACCGACTCTGAGGCGTCGGAGCCCCTGGCACTTTCTCCGCACAGCCTCGAACGGCTCCATTGCTGTGCAAAACCAGTGGGCCTATGATCGGGACTAGGCGTTCTGCAGAGCACCGGGGGACGAACCCCAACGTTTGAACCCGGTGACCGTTTTCGGGCGGGGTGATAGCAATGACGGTCGCCAAGTACGTCGAGTCGTATCGGCAACTCAGCGAGACTGTCCATGACGCCGGTCTGATGAATCGGCACCGAAGCTTCTATCTCAGCCGGATCGTCGCCTGGCTGGTGGTTCTGGCCGGTCTGCTCGCAGCCGTCATCGTCTTCGGAGCCACCTGGTTCCAACTCATCACTGCCGGGCTGATCGGGATGGTCATGGCTCAGCTCGGCTTCCTCTCACATGAAGCCGCCCATCGCGAGATCTTCGCCTCGAGGGGATGGAACGAGTGGACATCGCGCATCATCGCGGGATTGTTCATGGGGCTGAGCTTCAGCTGGTGGATGGCCAAACACAACACGCATCACGCCTATCCGAATCAGGAGGGCGTCGACCCCGACATCGACTCCAATCTCATTGCGATGACCCCCAACGCCGCGGGCCGTCGCCGAGGGATCGGAGCCTTTCTCGCCAGTCACCAGGGTGCGTTCTTCGTCCCCCTGCTGTTCTTGGAGGGGGCAAACCTTCACTACGCATCGCTGAAGACTCTGTACTCGTCCCCGAACGTTCCTCACCGCATCACCGAGATCGTACTGATCGCGATCCGGCACGGAGCCTACCTCGCGCTTCTCTTCGTTGTGCTGCCCTTCGGTATGGCGTGCGCGTTCTTCGGGGTGCAGGTCGGCTTCTTCGGGATCCTCCTCGGTGGGGCCTTCGCCCTCAACCACATCGGGATGCCCACCGTCGAGAAGGGAATCCACATCGACTTCCTGCGCAGGCAGGTGGTCATGTCCAGGAACATCAAGGACGGGCCGGTGGCACGATTCTTCCTCGGCGGTCTGCAGTTCCAGATCGAACATCACCTGTTCCCGGCCGCACCGCGCACCAGCCTCCCGAAGATGCAGACGATCGTCCGAGAGCACTGCGCCCGCTACGACATCCCGTACACGGAGAGGACGCTGACCGAGGCAGCGGCCACGGTCGTCGCCTATCTCAGCCAGGTCGGCGTGAGAGGACAGGATCCCTACACCTGTCCGCTCGTGCGACGATACCGAGGGTGACGTCCATGCCTGATACTCACACCGATGTGCCGCATCCACCACTCAGGAGCGAACCGATGAAGATCACACTGCATTCGAGCATGTGCGTGGCGTCCGGCAACTGCGGATTCGTCGCGCCCGAAGTCTTTTCGAACCCAGACGAGAATGAGGGATTCGCGAAGCTCAACGACACGTCACCTCCCGAATCGCAGCGGGAGGCCGTCCGGGCAGCAGAGTACCTGTGCCCGTCGAAGGCGATCCAGCTCGACGAGCATCAGATCCCTCCGCGCTGATCAGGGTCGGTAGTGCTGTGCCAACTTCTCCAGCCCCTCTTCGACGCTGACTCGGGGAGTCCAACCGAGGACTTCCTGCGTCCGCCGCTGGTCGAACCAGTGCGCGGTCGACAGCTGCTCGGCGAGGAACCGGGTCAAGGGCGGTTCGTCATCGTGTTCGCCGAGCTCCCACACCTTCTCGACCAGCGAACCGGCCGCCAGGGCCGGGGCGACCGGGATGCGCAGCTTCGGCTCCGCGGCGCCGCCGGCGATGGCAATGCGTGACATCAGCTCGCCGATCGGACGCGGCTGACCGTTCGTCACCACCAGAGACTCACCATGCGTGGTGTCGACCGCGGACACGGCGGCGACGATCGCCTCGACCGCATTGTCGACGAACAGGGTGTCGACGAGCGCCGCCCCCGATCCGAGCACCGGCATCCGGCCGGCACGGGCCCGGTCGATGACCCGCTCGGTCAGCTGTGTGTCACCCGGACCCCACATGAGGTGCGGGCGCAGGACGAGCACCCGGAAATCAGCGGAGTCCGCACCCAGAGCGATGCGTTCACCGGCCCCCTTCGTCCGCGCGTACTCTCCGCTGGCGAATTCCGGAGACGCCGGTCCGGCCCCATCGCCGATGATCGAATCACCCGTATGCGCCACCGACGGCGAGGAGATGTGGACCAGACGCGGCACACCGGCCGCTCGAGCCGCGTCGACGAGCGTGCGGGTGCCGCCGATGTTCACGGCCTCGAAGTCCTTGGGGTCGCCCATCATCGAAACCTTCGCGGCCAAATGCACGACCGCCTCGGCGCCGGTGACCGCCTCCTCGACCTTCTGGGCATCGGTCACCGAACCCAGCACATCCGCAGCCCCGGCGACTCCGGACGGGCGACGCTGCAGAGTCGTCACCGTATGACCCGCGGACACGAGCGCGCGGGCGACGGACGAACCGAGCAGCCCGGAGGCTCCGGTGACGGTGATTCTCACTTCAGCTCCTCATGATCGGGGACGAGTCCGGTTCGGACATGACCTCTGCTCGCGAACCGGTCCAGTTTCGACAGCTCCTAGACCCTGCCGCGCACCGGCCCACCGGCCAGGACGCTGTCCGCCCACGCCGCGAGGCGGGAACGGTCGATCTTCGAATTGTGGCGGATGTCGGTGGGGAACTCGGGCGCGACAAGCACCGCGGTCAGGTCCTGACCGCTGACGTCGAGCACCTGCTCGCGCAGACGCGCGGTCAGCTCCAAGGGCGCCAATCCCGGTGCCAACGCGGTGCCTTCGGCATCGAGCACGGCGACGAGCGCCTGCGTGCCGTCTGGGCCGATTCCGACGACGGCGCTGCGGCTGACCTCGGCGTCGGTGTCGATGAGTGCCTCGAGACCGCCGGGCCCCACGGGCCCGCGCGGAGTCGTCACAACGTGCTGCAGGCGGCCTTCGAGCCAGACGCGGCCGGCTTCGTCGATGTGGCCGATGTCGTTCGTCCGATGCCAGGTCAGACCGTGCAGGTCATCACGGGCCGAATCGGCGGTAGTGCGCCAGAGATTGTCATAGCCGGACTTGATATGGGCGGCGCTGACGACGAATTCGCCCAGCCGATTACGGGCAGCATCACCTTCGAGAAGCTCTTCGGCGGAGTCGCCGGTCGCGTCGATGGGCGCCAGAGCGAGTTCGACGCCGTCGATGGGCGAGCCCACGCACACTCCGAGCCCGCCGGTCGCATCGGCTTCGGCCACCCCGGACCGGTCGATGTCGGTGAGCAGAAGCCCCTCGGTCATGCCGTAGGGCGAATGGATGGAGGCGTTGGGGAACACCTCGGCGATGGCGTCCATGAGCTCGAGCGGCACGGGGGCCCCGGCCGAGAGCACGAGTTCGACCCGAGCGCAGGCGGCCTTCTGCTCATCGTCGAGCGCCGAGGCGGTCGCGGCGACGTTCGTGTACGCGGCGGGGGAGGCGAAGACCATGGTCGCGCGTCCGGCGATGATCGCATCGGCGATCGCGCTGGCCGTGAGCGTCTTCGGCTTCGTCACGGACATGTCCGGAGTCACCGAGGTTGCCCCGATGGCCGGTCCCAGCAGGGCGAAGGGCGGGAAGCCGGCGACCAGTCCCGTTCCCTCTCGGACATCGAAGGCCCGGGTCAGCACGGCTGCCAGTGCCGAGATGTCCGCATGCGTATAGCGAACTCCCTTGGCCGGGCCGGTCGAACCGGAAGTGAAGAGGATCGCAGCATCGTCGTGTGGTGCCGGGGTCGGCAGCTCCGCGCGGTGCGGCGTCTTCGACAGCGCAGTCAGGCTCGTCTCGGTCTTGAACAGACGCGAGCGGACGGGACCGAGCGGGGTGACCGAGATCCGTCTGCCGGGCCATCCGAAGGCGCGGGCCAGGGCGAGGCCGGGCAGCTCGCCGATGATCCACTGCGGATCCGCCGAGGTGACCGCCCGGGTCATTCCCTTCGGTCCGAGGCCGGCGTCGGCGACGACGGCGACGGCACCGATCTTCAAGCAGGCGTAGAGAGCGGCGGTGAGGTTGTTGCCGGGCGCGACGAGCATTGACACCCGGTCGCCCGGCTTCACCCCGAGGTCGAGCAGTCCACCCGCGATCGACGTCGTCACATGCCACAGATGCCGCCAGGTGATCTGCTGTGCGGGGTTCTGCGCGAAGTCCACCGAGGCGATCGCCTCGTCATCGCGGCGAGAATCGAGGATCGCCGTGACCGCCCGGATCGGCGCGGGGTCTGTTCCGGGCGCGGAGTCCGCTTCGGCAGTGGAGCCCGGGCCGGAGGCGGAGACGGAATTCTTCGCCGCGGAATCGGTGTCGAACTGGGCGCCGAGCCAGTCGAGGACGAGACCGGCGACATCGTGATCTTCGCTCACGAGGTGGGAGGCGGTCTCGAAACGGTGCACATCGGCCTGCGGCAGACGTTGCCGCAGGTCTCGCAGGTAGCGCTCGAGGAACACCGGGTCCTTCGGCCCCCACACGAGCAGCGCGGGTTTGTCGAAGGCGGCGATGTCCCTCCCGATGCGCTGAAGCTCGGGATCCGAGGGGTGGTTCCCATCGACGGGGATGTCGGCGACGAAGTTGCCGATCGCCCACCGGTCCTCCGCGTTCGCGTACGGGGCCGCGAAGGCGGCTCTGGTCTCGGCATCGAGATCGCCGAGACTCAGCGTCACCCGCAGGAACCAGTCGGTGAGCACCGTGGCCGTGGGCAGCATGGGCCCGGCCAGGGTGGCGCGCAGCGGCGCGGGGAGAGGGGAGTCTTCGGGCTGGTGAACGGCCGTGTTGAGGCTGATCGCCGCCGATACGAGATCCGTGTTGCGCGCGGCCCAGCCCAGCGAGAGCACGCCGCCCCAGTCGTGGCCGATCGTCACGATCGGGTGGTCGCTGGAACCGCCGTTCGGTGCGGCACTGTCGGCCACCTCGGCGAGCAGGGTCGTGACGACGGCATCGAAATCGGTGATGCGATCGGAGATCCGGCGCAGCTGAGCGGCTTTCGGGGTCGGCATCTCGGAATGGGCGAGCCGTTCGGAGAAGCCCATCTCGAGCTGGTCGGGGGCGATGAGTCGCCAGGCTCGGCCACCGGAGCGGGCGGCGTCGACTGTGGCGCGTGCCAACCGTCGCCACAGGTAGGACCAGGTCGGGTTGCCGTGGAGGGCGAGGATGGTGCCCGCTGGCTCCACACCGGCCGCGCGCAGGGCGGGCAGGGTGTCGAGCACGTGGAACGCATGCGTCCCGTCGGAGGTCGGTGCCTCGACGATTCGGGACCAGGCGGGGTCCCACTCGGGCAGCTGCGGGGGAGTCGTGGCCGGCCGTGCAGGATATTTCATGGACTCTTCTACCACTCGATTTCGGTCATGGCAGTGTTGAGGCCGGAGCCGACACCCATGCACAGGATGCGGTCGCCGGGGTGGAGGTTCGCGGCCTCACGGGCCAGTGTGATGGGCAGGGAGGCGGGGCCGACATTTCCCAGTTCCGGGTAGGACACGGGGATCCGGTCGGGGTCGAGGTTCGCGGCCTTCGTGATCGAGTTCGTGTGCACATCGGAGACCTGGTGCATGACGTAGCGATCCATCTCCCGCCAGTCCCAGCCGGCCTCGTGGGCTTCCTCCCAGGCAGCCACGACGAGTTCCATCCCGCCGGAGAGCAGCCCTTTGGTGTCGGTGAACATGCCGTTGTGGTCGCCGACGCACAATGCGTGATGCTCGGTGGCGGCACGAGTGATCCCGCCGAGGACGCGATGGCCCTCCGGATGTTTGTCGGCCGGTCCGAGGACGGCGGCCGCGGCACCGGAGCCCAGGGTCAGGGACGCGAATTCGTTGAGGTATTCCTCGCGGGTGATCTCCGGGCGGTTGAGGCGGCGCAGCGTCGCCTCCTGCACGCGGGAGGCGTCTTCGCCGGCGACGACGAGGGCGTATTCGATCTGGCCCGCGTCGATCATGTTCGCGGCCAGGGTCATGCCGTTGACGAAGCCGAGGCAGGCATTGGCGATGTCGAAGTTCATCGCCTGCGGGCCCAGGCCGATGCCGGCGTGGACGCCGACGGCCACAGACGGCTCCAGATGTTCGCGGGTGACCGAGGTGTTGACCATGAGGCCGATGGCTTCGGCCGGGACATCCGCGTCGACGAGGGCCTTCTTCCCGGCGGCGATCGCACCGTCGGCGAACTGGTGGGGTTCGTCCCAGTTCCGTCGTGCGTAGACGCCGGCGACCCGCTGGAGCAGGCCCTGCGGAAGGTTGAGAGAGGACAGGGTATCGGCGAGGCGCTCGTCGAATTCCTCAGAGGTCACTTCGTTCGGGGCCAGCGTCTCGGTCAGGCCGAGCAGGGCCACGTTCGAGTGCCGAAATGTTGCGTTGCCGTTCGCCAATTGAGGTACTCATCCCTTTTCGGGTCGTTCGTCGGTGTCGATCTGGACCGCAGAGACGCGCGCGTGGCGCGACACGACGGGGGGAATTCCTGGACTATCTTACCGCTCAGTTTCTGAGATGTTCATCAGCGCGTGAACCAGGTGAAACCGTCGTAGAGCATTCCAGTGGCGGCGAGGACGGCGATGATCGCAAGAACAATCGAGGTCACAGTGTGTGAGACCTTCGATGTCTGGAAGCGCACGGCGCGTGAATAGGACATCGGCCGGTCGGTGACGAAATGCCCGAACTGGGCGAAGATCCGCCAGTCCATGACGTCGACGAGCGACTTCGCCGCGAGGGTGAAGACGATGATGCAGCCGATGCCCATGAACAGCAGGAACACGAAGCCTAAGAACCCGAAGTCCTTGAAGAAGGTGACGACCCGGTCGCCGATGGCGACGGCGAAGGCGGAGAAGCCTTCGCTGAACGGCAGCGCTTCGAAGGAGTCGGTGATCGTGCCGAGACTGACATTGTCGCGTTCGGTCCGCACGGAGCCGATGTACATGAAGATCGAGGCGGCGAGTGCCACGATGAGGTTGATGATCGAGATCGTCGCATTGTCCGGCCAGAAGTCGAGGTTCTTCAGCGTGTAGGTCGCTGACAGTGCCACACAGATGATGGCTCCGGTGAGCGCACCGATGGTCGCCGGCAGCAGGAGGTTGTTGAAGAACACGAACGCGACGACGGCGATGAGCGCGGCCCCGAAGATGTAGGTGAACACGGCGAGGGTGTCACCGTTCGCGGCCGTGGCGGCCCGCCGGTTCGCTTCGACCATCTGCCCCGAGTACTGGATGTTGCTCGCAAGCTCGGACTTCGCAGCCCGCGGCAGGTCGGCATCCCGGGCGTCGTCATAGCCATTGCCGTAGCCGTCGCCGTAGCCGTGGGCACTGTTGGGCAGCACGCGGGTCGCGTCATCGCCGCTCCACGGGCGGGTGGGCAGGTTGTCGTCGCCCTGGCCGTAGCCACCTGGGGTGCCCGGTCGACCTGACTGGGGCCGTGGCTGCCATCGTCCGAGCTTCGCACCGATCATGTAGATGACGAAGACGACGAGAGCTGCGAGGACTCCGATGGAGATTCCGGCGCCGAGCTCGTTCATAAGGGTGACTTCCTGGGAATGGACAACGGTGGTCGTCCTGTCAGTGTATGGACTCTTGACGCTTCGAGCACGTTCTGCCGGTGGACGAATAGGGGACGGAGTCGGGCAGAGGAGAGCTCGACTGGGCAATCGGCGGTTCCTGGGTAGGCTGGGAGCAGGACTCGGACCCTCAGGTCTGCCGGCCCTGCCCACCGACGTTCGAAGGAGACACGCGATGACCAACGCCCAGGCTTTCACCTCCGAGGCCCTGCCCCTGGACGAGCAGGTCGTCCTCGTCACCGGAGCCGGGCGCGGCCTGGGTTCGGCGATCGCGAAGGCCTTCGCGATCGAGGGGGCCGCCCTCGTCATCAACTACCGGTACTCGGCAGAGACCGCTGAGGAACTCGCCGAGGCGGTCCGTGCGCGCGGCGGACGTGCCGTGGCCATCGCGGCCGATGTCACCGATTCGCGTGCCGTCGACGCGATGTTCCGCACCGCGGCCGCGGAGTTCGGTGCGCCGGTGTCCACGGTGGTCAACAATGCGCTCGCGGACTTCTCCTTCAACGGAGATGAGCGCCAGCCTGCCGACGAGATCGACTACTCGGATTTCGCCGACCAGTTCCGCGGTTCTGTGGAGGGTGCGGTCAACACGGTCCAGGCCGCGATGTCCGGTTTTCGGCATATCGGGTCCGGGCGAGTCATCAACATCGGGACGAACCTGTTCCAGGACCCGGTCGTTCCCTATCACGACTACACGGCGGGCAAAGCGGCTCTGCTGTCGCTGACGCGGACGTTTGCCAAGGACCTCGGTCCGGCCGGGGTGCGGGTGAACATGGTCTCCGGAGGGCTGCTTCGCACCACCGACGCCTCGTCGGCGACGCCGGAGGAGGTCTTCGAACAGATCGCCGCCGCCAGCGCTCTGAGGCGGGTGACCACTCCGGAGGACTTCGGCTCGGCGGTGGTGTTCTTCGCCTCGCCCGCCTCCCGCGCGGTGACGGGGCAGAACCTCATCGTCGACAACGGCCTCGTCATGGTCTGAACCCGACGACATCTCACATCGAACGATGGTGCCCCGGGCCGGATGACCCGGGGCCCTCGTGTCTGGGCCGCTGTTGCTGAGACGACTCGGGTGGTGGGCCTCAGACCTGTTCGAGGAAGGTCAGGGCCCGCTCGTAGAGCAGCTCGGCGTTGGTCTCCCGGTGGTCCGCGGTCGTCGGGTCGCTGAACAGATGCGAAGCACCGGGGTAGAGGAAGTATTCGGCTTGAGCTCCGGCTCGAGTCGCCGACTCGAGGAGGGTCTCGATCGTCCCGGGGCTGCGCCACGAGTCGTCGACGGAGAAATGGGCTTGGACCGGCACCTGCTCCTGCCAGCGGGTCGGCTTCGGGAAGCCGCCGCCGTGGAAGAGCATGGCCCCGCGTGCACGCGGATCGTTCTTGCCCATCTGCTGAGCGAGTGCGGCTCCCAGCGAGAACCCGCCGAAGACGATCTCATCGCCGAGGTCGACGCAGGCGTCCTTCGCTCGGTCCACGAGTGTGGAGAACCCGACTTCCTGGGAGAACGCGACGCCCTCCTCGGCGTCGGTGAAGGTCTTGCCTGCGTACACGTCGGGCGTGTGGACGGCGTGGCCGGCCAGGATGAATCGTTCGGCGATGGCATCCATACCGGATGTGCGACCCAGTGCCGAATGGAACAGGACGAGCGTGGTCATAGAGTCTCCTCTCGGCCGGTCAGCGGCTGTGACCGTGGGGGATGGTGAAGGTGTCGGCGCGTGCGGTCGCCCAGTCGTCGGCCCATTCCGTGGGAGGATCCTCGAGGAGTTCGCCGGGTTTGAGCCAGTCGTAGAGGCGGGCATAGGACCAGGAGTCGGAGGCGGAGACGTTGCGGCGCAGCATGGTCGGCTCCAACTCGTCCGGGCCGGAGGCACCCATCGATGCCATGAGTCGCACCGCCTCGGCGACGACCCCATCGTGGTAGTTGCGCACGCGTTCGGCCTTGGTTGGTACGTCGATGGCGCGCGCTCGCCGCGGATCCTGTGTGGCCACGCCGACCGGGCATCTGCCGGTGTGGCAGACCTGCGCCTGGATGCAGCCGATGGCCATCATCATCGCGCGTGCGGAGTTCGTGAAGTCCGCACCCTGGATGAGACGTTTGACGATGTCGGTGCCGGTGGCGATCTTGCCCGAGGCGCCGATCTTGATCTTCGTGCGCAGGCCGGCACCGACGAGCGCGTTGTGCACGATCATCAGCCCCTGCGTCAGCGGCAGTCCCACATTGTCCTCGAATTCCAACGGTGCCGCACCGGTGCCGCCTTCGGAACCGTCGACGATGATGAAGTCCGGCAGGATCTCGGTCTCGACCATGGCCTTGACGATTGAGAGGAATTCCGTGCGCGATCCGATGCAGAGTTTGAATCCGGCGGGCTTCCCGCCCGAGAGCGTGCGCATCCTCTGGATGAATTCAAGCAGCTCGATCGGGGTCGAGAACTCACTGTGCCCGGGCGGGCTGATGCAGGTCTTGCCGACGGGGATGCCGCGGATCGCCGCGATCTCCTCGGTGACCTTCCGTCCGGGAAGCACACCGCCGATGCCGGGCTTCGCTCCCTGCGAGAGTTTGAGCGAGACCATCTTCACCTGCGGGTCCTTCGACTTCTCGGCGAAGATCTCCGGGTCGAACTTCCCGTCGGGGGTGCGGGTGCCGAAGTAGGCGGTGCCGAGTTCCCAGATGAGGTCGCCGCCGTGTTCGCGGTGGTACGGCGAGATCGACCCCTCGCCGGTGTCGTGAGCGAACCCGCCGAGGGCCGCTCCCTTGTTCAGGGCCCGTACGGCGTTGTTGCTCAGCGAGCCGAAGCTCATCGCCGAGACGTTGAGCAGTGAGATGTCATAGGGCTGGGTGCAGTCCTCGCCGCCGATGTGCACGCGGGGCGGACGCGGCGGGTTGGGGATCGGCATGGCCGAGTGCATGAGCGCCTCATAGCCGGTCCGGTTGACGTCGCGTTCGGTGCCGAAAGCGTGCTCGGAGTGCGTGCCCTTGGAGCGTTCGTAGATGGTGGTGCGGGTGTCGCGATTGAACGGCCGACCGTCCCAGTTGCGTTCGATGAAGTACTGCTGGATCTCCGGCCGGATCGATTCCAGCAGGAATCGGGCATGTCCGGCGATGGGGTAGTTGCGCAGGATCGAATGCTTCTTCTGAGTCAGATCCCATGCGGCGAGGGCGCCGAGTCCGATCGCCGAGGCGGTCGCCGCCAGCCCGGCGACCTGCTTGCCTGCCGACTCGCCGCTGACCAACCGGACAATGGGGAATTGCCGTTTCATTGTGCCTCCTTGAACTGTCCTGGCTTCGAGCCTAGACCCAGGAGACTGAGTTTTCAGGAAAGGCTGACCTGAGAAGATTCAGAGCAGTCCGGCAAACAGCGATCCGACGAGCGCATCGAGCTGCAGCGAATAGGCGACGATGATCGTCAGCCCGGTGGCGATCCACGCAATCTCCTTGCTGTGGTCGAAACCGCGCAGCGGTGCCCGACCGTACCGGAGGCCGCCGGCCAAGACGATGACGAGATCGATGATCCACCAGATCCCCAACCCGCCGAGGCTGAGCGCCTTGAGCACGCCCGTCGAGTACCGACCGGTGTAGAACCGATCCAGCCCGAGGAAGCCGAAGAGCAGAGACAGCAGCCAGGTGAGGACGAACGACCGATTGCCGGAATCGTCGGCAGACTCGTCGGTGCCGACCGGAGCCAGCGGAGGGAGGGGAGTGGCGGGAGAGATCGCGGGAATCTCGGTGGTCGCGGACATCGCTGTGGTCTCCCATCCTGTGCTCGCCGGTGCCAGGTCCGATGCTGTCGACGCCGGGGACCCGACGTCGTCGAAGGTATGGCTCCAGCCTAGGGAACCGAGCGGCGCCTCGGCGATGGGGTTATCCCCCTTTGCGGACTGGGCCGCTGACCGGAAGCGTTTGGGGTCGCGGTCCCCGCAGGCATAGCGTTGGTCTCATGAGCACAGGTGAGCCGAGTCCGACGAGCACTCGGCGAACCGTCGTCGCGGTCTTCCTGGCCGGAGTCTCCGTCTTCCTCGTCCTCTACGAGACCCAGGGGCTGCTGCCGGCCATCCGCGAGGCCTACGGCATCGACGGACCGACGGCGAGTCTGACGGTCTCGGCGACGAACGTGGCGATGGCTGTCTTCCTCATCCCGTTCTCGATGCTCGCTCCACGCATCGGCCATGCCCGTCAGATCGGCGCAGGCGTGATCGTCGCAGCGATCCTCGCCCTCGTCCTGCCGTTCACACCGACTCCCGAGCTGCTCATCGCCGTCCGCTTCCTCCAGGGGCTGGCGATCGCTTCGGTGCCGGCAACGGCGATGGCCTACCTCTCCCTGCGGCTGCCGTCTGCGGCCCTGCCCGGTGCGATCGGGGTCTACATCGCCGGCAACACGATCGGCGGACTGTGTTCGCGACTGCTCACCGGTCTGGCCTCTGAACTGCTCGGCTGGCACGGCGGGCTCGCCTTCACCGCCGGGATCTCCCTGATCTTCGGCCTCATCGTCGTCTGGCTGCTGCGTCACGACCTCTTCGCAACCGCCCGGAGCAGGGCCGTCCTCGACACCGAGCCGACCGTCGACGAGGCGGCCGAGCCCGATCCTGCTCCCACCGCTGACGACCCCGCACCCACCACTGAGGGCGACGGTGCCCCGCGGCCGCCTCGGCGAGTGATCCCGCTCAGCGGGGGACTGTGGCGGATCTACCTCACCGGTTTCCTGTGCATGATCGTCTTCGGCGGGTCGTTCACGATGCTCGGCACCCGGCTGCAGCAGGACCCGTGGCGGCTGAGCGAGGGCGCGGTCGCCCTGTTCTTCCTCATCTACCTCGTCGGCACCGTCGTCACCACGTACTACGGCCGCCTGGCCACGAAGTTCCCACGCCAGCACATCACTCTGGCCGGGATGCTCATCGCGCTCGCCGGTGCCGGGGCCACCCTCATCGACTCGCTCGCGAGCATCATCATCGGCATGTCGCTGCTCACCGCCGGCTTCTTCCTCGGGCACACCGGCGCCTCGGCAGCGGCCAGTGCGGCCCGACCCGGAGTGGACTCGACCCGTTCGGCGGCCATCTACCTCACCGTCTACTACCTCGGCACGAGTCTCGGAGCATGGCTGTCCGCGGTCCTCTTCGTCGACTTCGCCTGGCCCGGCGTCGTCGCGATGTGCGCGGCCTCACTCATCGCGGTCCTGGTCTTGACGCTGACCGGAGCTCCGATAGGGTTCAAGAAACGCCGCTGATCGGTTGTTCAGGGCCGCGGAATCCCCGCCGGGCCTACGGCGACCGGCCGGTGCCACGCCGATGCCGGACCGATGAGTGCCGGCCCTGCCTTCGAAAGGTCCTCCCATGCTCGAGACCACGCATTCGACCGTCGTCTGCTCGATCGCCGACGGCGTCGCCCACGTCGAGATCGACCGCGCCGAGAAACTCAATTCGCTCACCCGCGAGGTCTTCGAAGACCTCGTCGAAGTGGGACTGGCGCTGCGAGACTCCGCCGAGGTCAAGGCCGTGGTCCTGTCCGGTCGGGGACGCGCATTCAGCGCCGGCCTCGACTTCACCGAACTCACCCGGATCGCCGAGGAGGGGACCGCGACCCGCACGACCGCCGAGGAGGGCGCCGACAGCCGGGCCGAGGGCGCGGGCTCCGGGTCCTCCGCCGTCCACATCGGCGAACGCCTCGGCTCCGCCCGGGCGCTGGCGCAGAAGGCCGTGCACATCTGGTCGCTCGTCGAGGTGCCCGTCATCGCCGCGGTTCGCGGACCTGCTCTCGGCGGCGGCCTGCAGATCGCCCTCGGTGCGGACATCCGGGTGGCCGGGCCCGATGCGAAGTTCTCGCTCATGGAACTCAATTGGGGCATCATCCCCGATATGTGCGGCACCCAGCTGCTGCCGCGACTCGTCGGACCCGGTCAGGCGAAGAAGCTCATCGCCACCGCGGACACGATCGGTGCCGAGGAGGCCCTGCGCATCGGCCTCGTCGAAGAATTCGTCGACGACCCGATCGCCCGCGCCCGGGAATTGGCCGCACAGATCGCCGGACAGTCACGCTCAGCGCTCGTGTGGGCGAAGCGCCTCGTCGACCTGTCCTATGATTCCGAACTCAGCGTCGGCCTCGACACCGAACAGGAGGCGCTGGCACAGCTGCTGGGCACCGAGGAGCAGAAACAGGTTGTGGCGACCCGGCTGGCGGCGATGAAGGCGCGCGCGAAACGCTGACCTCAGGACCCGCGGATCGAGGGGAACTCCGGGCGGACGGGATCGATGGTCCGCTCGGCTCCGAGCGCCTCGACGACGGAGGCGAAGGACGAGAGCTGCCGCAGCAGAACGAATGTCGGACGCATGAGCTTGAGCCGGCCCGCAGCCTCGTCGGCGAGGATGCCGCTGACCGAACGCCATTCGCTCGTGTGCGCCTCCGTCGTCTGGTGCTGGGCGGCGGCGAGCTCCGGGGCGGCGATCGTATAGAAGTAGGTATCGAACCGTTTGGGGCGGCCCAGCGGGGTCACCCAGTTGGCCCAGGGGACGAGCCCGGCCGGATCGAGCACGGCACCGGTCTCCTCTTCGACCTCACGCACCGCGGCGGCGAGCAGGACCCGCCACCCCTCAGCCTCCTCGGCGATGGTCGAGCGTGACCAGGCGGACGTGTGCACGTTCGGGTCGGCGACGGTGATCGTCGAGGCGGTCTGCGCATCGATCGGGTCGACGCGGCCGCCGGGGAAGACGACGACACCGGCGGCGAAGTCCATCGTCGAGACCCGGTGCTGAATGAAGACTTCGAGACCCTCGGCGCCGTCGCGGAGCATGAGTACGCTCACGGCGGGCCTGACGGGCACCGACTCCGCGTTGATGACGTCGGGGCCGCGGCTGGCGCTGTCGGCCACATCCGAACGGTCGGAGCCCTCAGGACTGATGTCTCGAATCACGGTCAGCACCTTCGCTTTCGCCACTTGTCATTGTCTTCCAGTATGCCCGCGCACCCTCGCCGAGGCGGAACCGGGGTCGCGGACGCCGGGGCCCTGCTCGGGTGGGACCGGGGCCGGGCGGCACAGTGCAACCGAGGGGCGCGGACGGATGATGTCCGTGGTCAGAGGGGATGTGCCGGTGTGGCCGCAGACTCGGCACGATACGATAGTGCGCAATGCGAATTCCTCAACCTGAGGTGAAAGACCCCACCGGTGACGAACAAGGGCGGGGCTGAACAGGCGATATATGAGCAGTTTCGGGATCTATCCGCTCTTCAACATCAATTCGGCCTGGCCGAATTGGGTGATCATCACCCTTCTGCTGATCGATCTCCTCATCCGCATCATTGCGCTCGGATGGATTCCGCACAACCGCCGGCCCTCGGTGGCACTGGGCTGGCTGCTCGCGATCTTCCTCATCCCGTATGTCGGCGTCGCGGCGTTCCTGCTGCTCGGCTCGGCGAAGCTGCCGAAGCGGCGGCGGGACAAGCAGTCGCAGATGAATGCCCTCATCCGCGACCAGATCCGGAATCGGCCGATCCTCGGGCAGAAGGACCACATGCCCGAACCGCTGAGCACCGCAGCGCAGCTCAACTTCGACCTCGGTGCCCTGCCGATGACCCACGGCAACGACTTCGAGCTCCACGTCGACAATCACGCCTGCATGGAGGCGATGGCCGACGCCGTCGACGAGGCGACGCGATTCGTGCACTTCGAGTTCTACATCGTCGCCATCGATGACACGACGAGGCGGCTGCTCGATTCCCTGCTGGCCGCGCATGCGCGGGGGGTGCGGGTGCGCATCCTCATCGACCATGTCGGCTCGTTGGGGTATCCGGGGTATTCGGAGCTCGTCAAGAGGCTCGACTCCTCGGGCGTCAGCTGGCGTCGAGCCCTGCCGATTCGACCGTGGCGGGGCGAGTACCAGCGGCCCGATCTGCGCAATCACCGCAAGATCCTCGTCGTCGACGGGGACGTCGCGTTCACCGGTTCGCAGAACATCATCGACCGCTCCTACAACAAGGCGCGCAACCGGCGGAAGGGCTTCCGCTGGAAGGATCTCTCGCTCGAGTGCCGCGGTCCGGTCGTCGAAGAGCTCGATGCCGTGTTCATCACCGACTGGTATTCGGAGACGGACGAGATCGTCGACGAACCCGACAGCTTCGAACTCGATGCCCCCGACTCCGGCGGCATCCAGGCTCAGGTCGTGCCCTCGGGACCGGGATTCGAGGATGAGAACAATCTGCGGCTGTTCAACCACCTCATCTACAACGCGAATCGCAGCGTCGTCGTGTGCTCACCGTATTTCGTGCCCGACGAGTCGCTGCTGCACGCACTGACCACCGAGGCGCGCTCGGGTGTCGAGGTGCGCCTCTACGTCGGTGAGACGAGCGACCATTGGCTGACCCACAAAGCGCAGCAGTCCTACTATGACGAACTCGTTCGGGCCGGGGTGCGGATCTTCATGTACCACGCACCGACGGTGCTGCACTCGAAGTTCCTCATCATCGACGACGAGGTCTCGATCATCGGTTCCTCGAACATGGACGAACGGTCCTTTGCGATGAACCTCGAGGTCACGATGTTCATCGTCAATCGTGAGTTCACACAGCGCATGTACGAGCTCGAGGCCGAACGCTACGCCCCGAACTCCGTCGAACTCGACGCCGAGGAATGGGCGAGCCGGTCACTGCTGGAGAAGTACGTCGAGAACGTGGCCCGACTGACGAGCTCCCTGCTGTGAACGAAGCCGGCGACCGTGCCGCTGCTCAGTCGTCGTCGGCGACTCCGGCGGGGCCCTCGTCGTCGAGGTGACGCTCGGGATCGGCCACTGTGTCCTTGGCCTTCGGCGACGGCGTGTGCTTCGGCGAAGCGGTGGTGCTCTTCGCGGCGGTGTCCTGCGCGGACGATTCGTCCTCATCACCGTCGAATTCGGAGACGGGCGTGCTCGTCGACGCCACGGCATTGACCTTGTCGGCCGCGGTCTGGACGGCATCGGCGACGGCCGGTGACTTCTCACGCAGCGACTGGTTGGCCCTGTCGACGGTGTCCTGGACTCGCGGGTCGGTCCACAGATCCTGGGCCTGGGCCTTCAGCCGTTCATAGCTCTGGCGTCCGGTGCGCGATCCGAGAATGAATCCGACTCCGAGACCGGCCAGGAGAATCAATCTCTTCTTCATGGTCATGCTCCTCTTCGCAGTTTGCCGACACTGTCTGCCGCACTGCTGTGCGGCACAGATCCGAGCCTCTCGGTGATCAGCGCATGGGCGCTGTGTCCTGTCCCACCAGCTTATACCGTGCAGTGCCCGGTGGGGTATGGATTGCGCAGCCGATGCCCCGAGCGTCGAAGATCAGCCGACGGTGGGCTGCTGCTGAGTGATGCAGTGGATGCCGCCGCCGCGGGCGTAGAGTTCGCGGGCATCGACTCCGACGACCTTCCGACCCGGGTACACCCGCTCGAGCACAGCGGCCGCCTCGGCGTCCATCGGATCATCGAAGGTGCAGGCGATGACCCCGCCGTTGGTGACGAGATGATTGACATAGGAGTAGTCGACCCACCCCTCCTCGTCGCGCAGCACCTCGGGTGCGGGGATCGGCACCACTTCGAAGGGCACACCATCGGCGGTGGTCTCGGCGGAGAACTGTGCGATGAGCGCACGACTGAATTCGTAGTCCGGGTGCTTCGGATCGCGCTGATCGTGGACGAGGACGACGCCGGGACTGGGCATCGTGGCGACGATGTCGACGTGACCGCGAGTGCCGAAGGTCTGGTTGTCGCGGTGCAGCCCGCGATCGAGCCAGATGACCTTCTTCGCCCCGATCGTGGCCGCGAATTCGGCCTCGACATCGGCTTCGGTCAATCCCGGGTTCCGACCCGGGTCGAGTTGTACACTGCGGGTGGCCAGCACCGTGCCCTTCCCATCGACATGGAACCCACCGCCTTCGTTGCGCAGCGATGAGGACACCACCGGGGTGCCGGCCAGATCCGCGACGAACTCGCCGATGTGCTCATCGTGATCCCAGCTCGCCCACTCCTGCGCGCCCCACCCGTTGAATACCCAGTCCACCGCGTGCAGCCGGTCCTCGTCGTCGACGACGAAGCTCGGCCCGATATCACGCATCCACGCATCGTCGAGTGCGGCGTTGACGATCGTGATCGGGTGCGTGATCCCCTCGCCGAGGTGGCGCCTGGCATGCTCGGTCTGTGCACTGGTCACGACCACCGTCACCGGGGTGAACTCGCTGGTGGCCCGGGCAACGGCGGCCCAGGTGGCGCGGGCGGCTTCGGCGTCGGCCTCTGTGTCGCCGAGCGCGTAGCCGGAGGATGGGAACGCCATCCAGACCCGGTCCTGGGCGGAGGTCTCCGCGGGCATGTGCAACGTCATCGTTCGTCCCTTCGCTGATGTCCGGTCGAGCACGGTCGGGCGGGCGACCCGGTTCTTCGGGGCTCCGCGCCGCAGCCGTGGAATCTGCCGCCTGGTCGTGATCGGCGATCGTACCGCTGATTCTAGCCAGATCGTCGCCGAGGCGGCCGACGGATACCGTCGCCCGCCCGGAACGGGATTCGCAGCTCTCCCGTTCCGGCCTCCGCCGCTCTCCTGCCTCCGGTCCTGGCCCGCCTCGGCCTCTCCCGACCACCGGCGACCCCGTCGGGTGGGCCGGGCGACTCGGTCCGTATAGTCTGCCTGAGGACAGGAAAGTCGGTCGTGCCAAGGGAGGCAGCAGGTGGAAACAGCAGGAGCCCAAGAACCTTTCGGGCGGCAGAGGAGCGGACCTCTGACCGGGACGGTCGTGGCGGACTTCTCCCGCGTCCTGGCCGGACCCTACGCGACGATGATGCTCGCCGATCTCGGGGCCACGGTCATCAAGGTCGAGGGCAGGACCGGCGATGATACGCGTCACTGGGCGCCGCCTCGGCGAGGGGACGATGCGACGTACTTCCTCACGGCGAACCGGAACAAGCACTCGGTCGTCCTCGATTTCAAGGATCCCGAGGATCTCGAATTCGCACAGCAGCTGGCCGCCGCCTCCGACGTCCTCGTCGAGAACTTCAAGGCCGGGGGACTGGCGAAGTACGGACTCGACTACGAGACGGTGAGCGCGGTGAACCCGGGCATCGTCTACGCCTCGGTGACCGGTTTCGGTCGTGACAATCCGCTGCCGGGCTACGACCTGCTCATCCAAGGGCTGTCCGGGTTCATGTCGGTGACCGGCTCGGAGGAGTCGGGCCCGGTCAAGGCCGGTGTCGCTGTCGTCGACGTCATCACCGGACTCCATACGACGGTGGGCATCCTCGCCGCGCTCGCCCACCGCAAGGACACCGGCATCGGCCAGCTGGTCGAGACGAACCTGCTGTCCTCGGCGCTGTCGGGCCTGGCGAACCAGACCTCGGCGTATGTCGCCGGCGGCGTCGTGCCGCAGGCGATGGGCAACCAGCATCCGAGTCTCTACCCGTATCAGCCGATGCCCACGGCCGAGGGGCAGATCATCATCGCCTGCGGCAACGACAACCAGTTCGCCCGCCTCGCCGAGGTGCTCGGCCACCCCGAATGGGCCAGCGACGAAAGGTTCGCGAACTTCGCCGATCGCAACGTCCACCGCGAGGAACTCGACCCCGAACTCATCGCCGCACTCAGTGAGAAGACGAACCAGGAATGGTTCGACATCCTCACCGAGGCGGGGCTGCCCTGCGCGCCGATCAACTCGATCGCTCAGGGCGTGGACCTGGCATCGACGCTGGGACTTCAACCCGTCGCCGAGGCGGGCGAAGGGGATCGTGTCATCCCCACCGTGGCCAACCCGATCCGGTTGTCCGAGACCCCGGCCAGCTACGAATTGGCACCGCCGACGCTCGGCGAGTCGACCGAGGCGGTCAAGGACTGGCTGCGTTCGCTGCAGTAGGCAGGCATCACCGGCGGCCGTGATCGGGCACGGACCGGGGAAAAGTCCCTTGCCGCTGAAGTACCCTAGTCACTGTGTGCTGTCACCGCGGATGTCTGGGCGCCGCCCCGAATCCCGGTGCCGCCGGAAGTGTTCGCTGAGAGATTCGGAACCGAGATGGACAACAAGCCGACCGAGGCAGCGCCTCGGCGACGATCGGCGGTGAAACGGACCCTGATGGTGATCGCGATGGTGATCACGGGATTCCACCTCTTCGCCAGCTTTCTGTGGATCGCCCCTGCTTCGACGATGCGGGAGGTGATTCCCGGCGATCTGCTCACGAAGTACATGATTCCGATGTGGGGGCAGTCATGGAGCGTGTTCGCGCCCGAGCCGATCAATGGTGACTACTACTTCGACGTGCGTGCGGTGATCAAGACGGACAGCGGCGAGGAGATCACCCAGTGGGTCAGGGCCACAGACGTCGAGCTCGACCACTCCACGTACAAGCTGTTCCCGCCGCGTTCGGCCGGACTCGGCATCGGTGTGGCCTCGGATATCAAGGGATCCTGGGAGGATCTGCCCGATGACCAGAAGGCGATCGTCAAGCTCGACTACTTCAAGGGCGATGATTCGGTCGATCGGCTGACGACGAAGCTCAAGGAATACGACGACCCGAAGAATGCGATCCCGGACTACCTCGAGAGTGAGCACACGGCCACGGCCTATGCGACCCAGGTGGCGAAGGCGATCTGGGGCGACGATGTCCAGCGCGTCCAATACCAGGCGGCCCGACAGAACGTCGTGCCCTTCGCCGACCGCAACTCCAAGAGTGCCGAACGTCCGAAGATCCAGCCGGTTCCCGTGGGCTGGCGTGCACTCGTCGTCGAGGAGCATCAGTCCCAGCAGGAGTTCACGAAGTACTTCTGCTCCTCCGACAAAGTGAGGTGCGTCAGTGAACAGTGACGACACGACCCCGCACGAGGAAGACGACATGACATCGACGAGGAGCGGAACGGACACTGCGACCGAGGTCGGGCACTCCGGTCCGGCCGCCTCGGCGAGGGGAGACGAAGAGTCGCAGGAGAGCATCGGCAGCGCCGGACTCGTCCCGTTGACGACCCTGGTGCGCGCGAAGCTCGCGCACGGCTGGAACTGGCTCGAGGAGATGCTCACCGGTCGCTATCACGCGACCTACGGGCTCGCGGTGACGCGGATCCTCATCGGGTTGACCGGGCTCGGACTCATCCTCACGAACTTCAATGCGCGGCACTACGCCTTCGGCGTGGGGGCTGCATGGAACGGTGAGATCGCCGAACCGAAGAGCGACTTCCCGAGCATCTGGCTCTTCTCCCTCTACCACCGGGCGGTGACGACGCCGCCGCTGTTCACCGCGCTGACGATCGGGCTGGCGCTGCTGGCCATCGTCATCATCCTCGGGTGGCGCACACGGATCGTCCTGCCCTTCTACCTCGTGCTGTGGGTGAGCTTCATCGAGCTCAACGACGGTGCCGGCGACCAGGGCGACAACGCCTACCGCATGTTCATGATCGCGCTCCTCTTCGCCGACACCACCCGCCGGTGGTCGCTCGATGCCAGGCGCCGGGCCCGGAATCCGGAGTTCCCGGAGTCCGACGGCGGGCCGTGGCGGTGGGCGCTCATCATGGCCAACAACCTCGCCATCGTCGTCCTCGCATTCCAGGTGTGTGCGATCTACATGTCCGGCGGCCTGTACAAGGCTGGCGGCACCGCTTGGCAGCACGGATTCGCCGTGTACAACCCGCTGCACACGCAGCAGTTCGGCACTTGGCCGGTGCTGTCGGATCTGATGACGGCGTGGGGGCCGATGGTCGTGGCGATCTCGTGGGGGTCGATCCTCTTCCAGTGCGCTTTCCCGTTCATGCTGTTCAACCGATACACCCGCATCGTCGCGCTGCTCGGCATCCTCTCCTTCCACCTCGGCATCGCGCTGCTCATGGGCCTGCCGTGGTTCTCGTTGACGATGATCGCCGTCGACGCGATCTTCATCCGCGACCGCAGCTTCGCCAAGGTCAGCGCCTATCTGCGGCACTGGTGGGCCTCCTCGGCGCCACGGGCCAACGGAGCGAAGGCTGCTGGGGCTGGCGGTGCGAAGGCCGGGGCTGGGACGAAGGCCACTGGGGCTGGCGGAGCGAAGGCGGCTGGGACGAAAGCCGCCGAAGCGAATGCTGCTTCGTCCTCGAAGCCGGGGTCCTCAGCCGGTAAGAAGTAGCACGTTCGCGGCCCTCTTTCGCTGCGCAGCCGGCGGAGCAGACGCAGGGGCGTTTCACGTTCAGTGCGGCGGGTTTCACAAAAGGTGCATGGGCGCATCACTTTTGGTGCGAGTGCGCGTCACAAAAGGTGCGGTGCATCAGTTCCGAATCTGATGCACCGCACCTTTTGTGTTGCAGGGTGGTTCTCCCGACCGTTGTGTGGCAGGGAACGCCGTTGTGGAGCAGGGGGCGGCCGTGCCCGGCCGGTTCGGCTGCAGGGGCGGGCGCCCACGCACGCTGCGGCTGCAGGGGCGGCCCTGCCGACCGGTGCGGCTGCAGGGGGGCGACCCTGCCACCGCTGCGGCTGCAGGGTGGTTCTCTCCCGCACGCACGCATGCTGCGGCTGTTACCGCTTGGGGCGCAGCTCCAGGCCCTTGGCCTCGGGATCCTCGGGCAGGTCGACCACGACGGTGTCTCCGTCTTGGATGTCACCGGCCAGCAGAGCGCGGGCCAGCTTGTCGCCGATCTCGCGCTGGACCAACCTGCGCAGCGGACGGGCGCCGAATGCCGGGTCGTAGCCTTCGAGGGCCAACCAGTCCTCCGCGCCCTGAGTGACCTCGAGGGAGATCCGACGGTCGCCGAGCCGCTTGGACATGTGTTCGATCTGCAGATCGACGATCGAGGCGAGCTCGGCCTGGCCGAGGGCATCGAAGAGCACGATGTCGTCAAGCCGGTTGAGGAACTCGGGCTTGAACGTCGCATGCACGACGTCGAGGACCTTGCTGCGCTGCTCCTCATTCGACAGCGAGTTGTCGACGAGGAACTGCGAACCGAGGTTCGAGGTCAGGATGAGAATCGTGTTCCGGAAATCGACCGTGCGTCCCTGACCATCGGTGAGCCGACCGTCGTCGAGGACCTGCAGCAGGATGTCGAAGACGGAGGGGTGCGCCTTCTCGACCTCGTCGAGCAGGACCACGGAGTACGGGCGACGGCGGACCGCCTCGGTGAGTTGGCCGCCCTCGTCGTAGCCGACGTAGCCCGGAGGGGCGCCGACGAGGCGAGACACGGTGTGCTTCTCACCGTATTCGCTCATATCGATCCTGATCAGAGCCTTCTCATCGTCGAAGAGGAAGTCCGCCAGCGACTTCGCCAGTTCCGTCTTGCCCACACCGGTGGGTCCGAGGAACAGGAACGAACCGGTCGGACGATCCGGGTCGGCGACACCGGCCCTCGAACGGCGGATGGCATCGGAGACCGCAGCCACGGCATCCTTCTGCCCGATGAGTCGCTGACCGAGGACGTTCTCCGCCCCAAGCAGCTTCTCGATCTCGCCCTGGAGCAGGCGTCCGGCGGGGATGCCCGTCCAGGAGGAGACCACCTCGGCGATGTCATTGCCTGAGACCTTGTCGGAGACCATCGGGTCCGAGTTCTGCCCGGCTTCGGCTTCCGCTTCGGCTGCTTCGGCCTCGGCGATCTCCTTCTGCACAGCGGGGATCTCTCCGTAGAGCAGACGAGACGCGGTCTCGAGGTCCGTGTCGCGCTGAGCCTTGTCGGCAGCGGAGCGCAGTTCGTCGAGCTTCGTCTTCAGCTCACCGACCCGGTTGAGGCCGGCACGCTGGGATTCCCAGGTCGCTTCGAGTCCGCGCAGCTCCTCCTCCTTGTCGGCGAGATCGGCGCGCAGGGCGTTGAGCCGTTCGACGGACGCGGAGTCGGTCTCCTTCGACAGGGCCATGTCCTCCATCTTCAGGCGGTCGACGGCGCGCCGGAGCTCATCGATCTCGACGGGAGCCGAGTCGATCTCCATCCGCAGCCGGGATGCCGCCTCGTCGACGAGGTCGATGGCCTTGTCCGGCAGTCGCCGACCGGTGATGTACCGGTTCGACATCGTTGCCGCGGCGACCAGGGCGCCGTCGTTGATCGAAACCTTGTGGTGGGCTTCGTAGCGCTCCTTGAGTCCGCGGAGGATCGCAATCGTGTCCTCGACACTGGGCTCGCCGACGAAGACCTGCTGGAACCTCCGCTCGAGGGCGGGGTCCTTCTCGATGTTCTCGCGGTACTCATCGAGCGTCGTGGCGCCGATCATCCGCAGCTCACCGCGGGCGAGCATCGGCTTGAGCATATTGCCCGCATCCATCGAGGAGTCCCCGCCGGCCCCGGCACCGACGATCGTGTGGAGTTCGTCGATGAAGGTGATGATCCGCCCGTCGGCGTTCTTGATCTCCTCGAGCACGGCCTTGAACCGCTCCTCGAACTCGCCGCGGTACTTCGCGCCGGCGACCATCGCGGAGAGGTCGAGGCTGATGAGCGTCTTGTCGCGCAGCGACTCGGGCACGTCTCCGGCCACGATCCGCTGGGCCAGGCCCTCGACGACGGACGTTTTGCCGACGCCGGGCTCACCGATGAGGACGGGGTTGTTCTTCGTCCTGCGGGAGAGCACCTGAACGACGCGACGCACTTCCTTGTCGCGGCCGATCACCGGATCGAGTTTGCCCTCGCGGGCGACGGCGGTGAGATCGATGCCGAACTTCTCCAGCGACTGCATGGTCTCCTCGGGGTTCTCCGAAGTGACCTTCTTGCCGGCGCGCAGTTCGGGCAGAGCTGCGAGCAGCGCGTCCCGGCCGGCACCATTGGAGCGCAGGGCATCGCCGGTGCCGTCCTGGCCGGCAGCGGCGGCGAGCAGCAGGTGCTCGGTGGAGACGAACTGATCGCCGAGTGCGGTCATCTCCTCCTGCGCGAGATTCATCATCTCGAGCCCGGTCCGAGACAGGCTCGGCTGGCTCACCGAAGAACCGCTGACCGTGGGGAAGCCGCCGATCACGGCTTCGATGGCGGTGAGCACTCGCCGCGGGTCGGCGCCGACCTTGGTCAGCAGGGTGGCCGCGAGAGAATCGGGCTGGGACAGGAGGGCGGCGACGAGGTGCGCCGGTTCGACCTGGTTGTTGTGCCGGGCGACGACGTCGTTGACCGCAGTCTGCAGCGCCTCCCGGGATTTGGTTGTCATCTGTGCGTCCATGCGCAACTCCTTCGTGAAATCGTGTGCTGATCACAGCTCTCGAATGGAACAACACCAACAAAGTTGAGTCTATTCCGCTCAACCTTTATTTTCAGCCGAGAATCTCGCCGAGGCGGCCCGCCGTCCCGTATCGCCGACACCAACGCGTCCGGCTCAGTTCGCGAGCACGGACTGGAGGTCGAAGCGACGCAGGACCTTGTCGGCGATCTCCGGATCCGTGCCGCGTTCACGTCGGGCGGCGAGCACCTCGGCGCGGGCGGTCTGCATCGCCCTCTTCTGCACCTGCAGCATCTGCTCACGGTGTTCCTTGAACGCGGTCACCTGCTCGGAGTTCGCCTGGTCATCGGTGGTTCCGCTGAGCTGGTCGTGGAGGAGCTTGAACCTGGCCCGCAGCGGTTCGACCACCTCGTCGGGCAGGCTGTCGTCGTTCCTGATCTCGCGCATCGCCGCCTTGTAGGCGCGCATCGCGATCGCCTTCGTGGCCTGATGCTCCTTCTCCGCCTCGTCGTCGATGCCCAGGCCCGCCACCGCAGCGGGGAAGGTCAGTCCCGCCAGAACGAGGGTGACGAGCAGGACGATGGCCGCAGCGACGACGATGTAGGACCGGCCCGGAAACGGCATCCCGGATTGCGTGGTCGCGGGAATCGACAGGGCCAGAGCCACCGTGGCCAGACCGCGCATCCCGCCCCAGGTCATCAGGGTGGCATCGCGGACGTTCAGCGGAGCGGCATCGGGGTCGATCTCCCGGCGCTTGCGCTCGATGAGAGTGCCCAGGAGCAGCCAGATGAAGCGGACGGCGATGACGATGACGGCGATGAGCCCGCCGATGAGCAGCGCCCGCCCGAGATCGGCATGCTCGGATTCGATGATGAGACGCAGATCGAGTCCGATGAGGCCGAAGGCGATGCCGGTGATGAGCATCTCGAGGACCTGCCAGGTCGAGTTCTGGGTGACGCGTGCCGCGGAGTTGCCTTCCGTGTCGCGGCGACGGACCTCGAGTGCGGCGACGACGACGGCGATCACGCCGCTGGCGTGGAGGTGCTCGGCGACGAGGTAGACGCCGAAGGGCAGGACGAGCATCAGTGAGGAACGGGCGACCGTGTGGTCGATCTTCTCCATCACCCACCACGCCGCGAACGACAGGACCAGACCGACGGCGACCGCGACGGTGGCGGAGACGATGAATGACACAGCCAGATCTGCGTAGTCGACCTCGGTGCCGGCCAGCACCGCGGCCATCGCGGTCTGGAAGATGACCAGCGACGCCGCGTCGTTGAACAGTCCCTCGCTCTGCAGGGTCGACATGATGCGGCGCGGAATCGACACGGTGCCGGCGACCGCGTCGACGGCGACGGGGTCCGGTGGGGCGAGCATCGCGCCGAGGGCGATGGCCGCGGCGATCGTGATGCCGGGGATGAGGAGGACGGCGGAGCCTGCGACGGCGGCCACGGTCACCCCGACCAGGGCCACGGACATGCCGAGGATCGTGCGCCACCGGATCGCGAACAGTGCCCACGACGTCTTCTGCGCCGCGGCGAAGAGCAGGGGCGGCAGGAACAGGGGGAGCACGAGTTCGGGGTCGATGCCCACCTCGGCGAAGGTGGGGATGAAGGCACCGGCGATGCCGATGAGGACCATGAGCGCCGGCCACGGAAGTCTGAGTCTCTGCCCCAATCCGACCACCACCGAGGTAGCTGCTCCGAATCCGATGATCATCAGCAAAGTGGTCATGATGGTCCCTCTCGACTCCGCTGGACCCGCACCGGGAAGGCCGCGCGGACGGGGATGAGCGAAAACGGTCGACCAGATTCCGCGCTGCGAGCCTGACCTTTGGCAGAATATGGCTATGTCCGAGTCAATTGTATTCGCGCCGCTCGACGACGGAGTCGCGTCCGTGACGATCAACCGGTCGGCCACACGCAACGCCCTGTCCCTCGAGGTGATGGAAGCCCTCATCGACACCCTCGCCGAGGTGGGCCGCCGCACCGATGTGCGCGCAGTCATCGTCGGCTCCGCCGGTCACGTCTTCAGCTCCGGTCATGATCTCAAGGAGATCCGTGGGGCGGATCTTGAAGCGCAGCAGGAGATCTTCGACGCCTGTTCTCGTCTCATGCAGCTCATCCAGACCATTCCGCAGCCGGTCATCGCACAGGTTCAGGGGGTGGCGACGGCGGCCGGATGCCAGCTCGTGGCCGCCTGCGACCTGGCGGTCGCCGCGGAGTCGGCACGGTTTGCGACTCCGGGAGTGAAGATCGGCCTGTTCTGTTCGACGCCGATGGTCGCCCTCTCCCGCGCGGTGCCGGCGAAGCAGGCGATGCGGATGCTGCTGACCGGTGATTTCGTCTCCGCCGAGGATGCGCTGGCCTTCGGTCTCGTCTCCGACGTCGTCGCCGATGACGACCTCGAGACCGGCACGGCGGATCTCGCTCGGAAAGTGGCGTCCGCCTCGTCGGCTACAGTTGCCATAGGCAAGGCCGCGTTCTACGAGCAGCGTGAACTGCCTGTGGCCGAGGCGTATGCGCGGATGTCACAGGTGATGGCACACAATGCTGTCGGCACCGATGCTCAGGAAGGGATCGACGCCTTCCTGAGCAAGCGCGAGCCGCGGTGGCAGCACCGCGGATGAGCGCCCGCGATGTCGCGAGAACTTCGACAGCGTCGGGATGTGCCGCAGTGAGGCACGGATGAGAAGGGGATCAACGTGGCGGTGATAGTGACCGGAGCCAGCGGCTTCATCGGCGGTGCCATCGCGCGTGCTCTCGCGGAGAGGGACGAGACCGTCTACGCTCTGGGCCGGAGAGACCCGGGCATCCCCGGAGTGAACTTCCAGCAGTGGGACATCACCGAGCCGGCCCCTTCGGCGGTGACGTCCCTGGCGGGGAAGGTCACTTCGGTCTTCCACTGCGCCGGGATCGCCTCGGTGAGCGCTGAGGATGACGCACTCTATGAGGTGCGGGTGACGGGTACGCGCAACGTCCTCGACGCCTTCCCGAAGGCCCGCATCGTCCACCTGTCGTCGACGACGGTGTACCCGCCGAGCGAACTCCACACCGAACTGTGGGAGGAAGCCGGACCGAAGGATCCCGGCGAGTTCTCCGACGCCTACTCGCGCACCCATGCCCTGGCCGAACAGCTCGTCGCTCGGATCCGACCCGATGCCGCGATCCTCCGACCTGCGGCCGTCTATGGCCCGGGCGAGACGATGCTCATGCCGTTCCTCGCCCACATGGCGAAGAAGGGGGTGCTGCGTCTGCCCGGAGGCGGTCGGCAGAAACTGACCCTGACCCATGTCGACAATGTCGTGCGGGCCGCGCTCGCCTGCCTCGATGTGCCCTCGGCGGCGGGTCCGTTCAATATCGGGGATCCGACCCCGTACCGGCTCAAGGACGCCGTGGCCACTCACTTTGCGCGGATGGGCTACGACCAGGTCGTCATCGAAGGGGTGGCGAAGGACAAGGCGCTGGTCATGGCGAAGCTCGGACTCCGGATCAAGGGGATGTTCAAGCGCGGAGATCGTGCGAAGCTCTTCCTCGTCGAATACCTGCAGTCCGATCGGACCTATAACCTCTCACGGCAGCAGAGGGTGCTCGGGATCTCGACCACCCAGCACCTCATCCCCTCCCGGTTCCAGTAGGCCCGTCTCAGCGTTTCAGCCCGTGCTGGGCGGCGACGATCTTCGATATCAGCGAACGCGGCAGCACACGTTTGAGCAGGAACGGCAGCGGGGCCCGGCTGCCGACGGCGTAGAACTCCCGCGGCCTGGGCGAGATGATCGCGTCGACGATCGTGGCCGCGACTGTCTCGGCCGAGATGCCGCCTCGTTCATTGGCATCGAGCCGCTCGAGCATCGTCGTGACATCCGCCGAATAGGGCGATCCCTCCTCGAGGTACTTCGTCCGGCGCAGCCCGATGCCCGTGGCGATCGATCCGGGCTCGACGGTGCTCACCCACACCCCGAACGGTGAGAGTTCCTGCCGGGCGGCCGTGGCGAATCCGCGCAGAGCGGCCTTCGACGCCGAATAGGAGCTGCGGTGAGCCAGCGGAAAACTCGCGAGCATCGACCCGACCATGATGATGCGGCCCGCTCGTCGTTCGCGCATTCCGGGCAGAACGAGCTGACTCAGCCTTACGGGCCCGAACACATTCGTGCGGAACAGGCGTTCGACGGCATCGGCGGGCAGCTCTTCGAACGGACCGGACTGACTCTCGCCGGCATTGTTCACGAGCACATCGATGCTCTCGCGCATGCCGATCGCATCGAGATCCTCGGCCAGCCGGTCCGGCCCCTCGGGGTCGGCGAGGTCGAGCGGCAGGTACCGGACTCCGGGGATCGTGTCGGTCGGCTTGAGCCGATCCGGGCTGCGGCTCGTCGTGAGGACGGTGCAGCCCTTGGCCGCGAGTGCTTCGACGACGGCTCTGCCGATACCCGAGGTGCCGCCGGTGACGAGGACGGTGAGGTCCGGTCGCGCAGTGCCCGTCATGCTCGCTCTCCCCCTGGGAGCGCGGAATCGCCGTGCCCACGTCCTGATGCGTCATTCCCTCGTCCGGGTGCGCCGGCACCGGTCTGGTTTGCGACCGCGCGTCCGGCCCGCAGCCCCGAGAAGATGCACCCGCCGAGGAACGTGCCTTCGAGTGCGTTGTAGCCGTGCATTCCGCCGCCCCCGAATCCGGTGACCTCACCGGCTGCGAACAGCCCGGGAATCGGTGTGCCGCCTCCGGCAGTGCCGCCGGCAGCGCCGATGACCTGACCGTCGAGGTTCGTCTCCGCCCCGCCGAGGGTCTTGCGCGAGAGCAGACTCAGCCGCACCGCGATGAGCGGCCCGTGCTCGGGATCGAGGATTTCGTGCGGCTTGACCGCGCGCACGATCTTGTCCCCCAGATAGGCGCGGGCATTGTGGATCGCCTGCACCTGCGCATCCTTCGAGAACGGGTGCGCGGTCTGGCGGTCCCGTTGCCGGATCTGCTCGACGAGGTGGTCGTGATCGATGACCGGCCCGCGGGAGCGTGCATTCATCCGGGCGACGAGTTCCTCGGTCGAATCGGCGACGACGAAGTCGGAACCGTACTTCTTGAACGCCTCGATCGGCGCGGGAGCATCGGAGGAGCGCACACGGTCGAGCGTGATCCGGATGTCCTTCTCCGTGATGTCCGGGTTCTGCTCCGAACCCGAGAGCGCGAATTCCTTGCGGATGATCGACTCGTTGAGGACGAACCACGAATAGTCGTACCCCGTGTCGAGGATTGTGCGCATCGTCCGGTTCGTGTCGAAACCGGGATAGTTCGGGGCTGGGAACCGGTTGCCTTCGGCATCGAACCACATCGACGAGGGTCCGGGAATGATCCGGATCCCATGCCCGGGCCAGATCGGATTCCAGTTCTCGATGCCCTCCGTGTACGCCCAGATCCGGTCCCGATTGATCAGGCTCGCCCCGGCATCCTCGGCGATCTGGAGCATCCGTCCGTCCACGTGAGCGGGCACACCGGCGAGCATCGTGTCGGGGAACTCGCCGAGGCGGTCGACCGGCCAGTACTTCTTCATGAGGTCGAAATTGTGGCCGATCCCGCCGGTGGTGACGATGACGGCGGGAGCACGGAGTTCGAAGTCCGCGACCTCCTCGCGGTTCGACTCCACCCCGCGAGCCGTGTGGCTGGGCGCGAGCGTGCGACCGCGGACACCGACGACGGTGCCGGATTCGGTGAGGAGCTCATCGACGCGGTGTCGGAACCCGAACTCGACGAGCCCGGCCGTCTCGGCGGCTTCGACGGGTTCGCGGAAGACGCGGACCACCTCGGGGCCGGTGCCCCAGGTGAGGTGGAAGCGGGGGACGGAGTTGCCGTGTTCGGCGGCTCCGGAGCCGCCGCGTTCGGCCCAGCCGACGATCGGAGTCAGGCGCAGGCCGAGGTCACGCAGGTACTGTCGCTTCTCTCCTGCCGCGAATTCGAGGTAAGCCTCGGCCCACTGTCTGGGCCAGTGGTCCTCCTCGCGGTCGAATCCCGCCGAGGTGGCCCAGTCGGCGCGGGCGAGTTCGAGCGAGTCGTGCACGCGCAGTCGACGCTGTTCGGGAGAGTCGATGAGGAAGAGCCCGCCGAGTGACCAGAACGCCTGCCCGCCGAGGTTGGCGCGATTCTCCTGGTCGAGGATGACGACGCGTTTGCCGGCTCGGGTGAGTTCATGGGCGGCGACGAGACCGGCGAGTCCGGCGCCGACGATGATCGCATCGGGGGATGGGTGGCCGTTTGTGCTCATCGTCGACTCCTCTGTCGTCTCCGTCGGCCGAACCGACGTTCAGTGGGTTCAGATTGCCAAAAACAGGCCGGATTCTGGCAATCTGCGCACACTTACCTTTCAGTAGGAATCAGTATCGCAGACTCAGCCGCCCAGGGTGCGCTCCAACCAGTCGGCTGCCGCGGCGAAGGACTCCTCGGAGGTCGTCGGGTCGATCGGCACGAGGACTCCGTCGGAACTCGGGTAGCTGCCGAGGAAGGCGAGTTTGAGCGCGGACCGATGAACGCCCTGCAGCGCCTCGGCCACCCGCGCCTCGTGGATGTGCCCGAGCAGGTCGATCGAGAACTGGTAGAGACCCAGCCCGTCGCCGGTCGGTCGGGATTCGATGCGCGACATGTTCACACCGCGGCTGGAGAACTGTTCGAGCAGTTCGAGCAGCGAACCGGCCCGGTCCGATCGCAGAGCCGCGACGATGGTGGTCTTGTCCGCCCCGGTCGGTGCGGGAATGGCACCGGGACGGGTGACGACGACGAAACGGGTGACGGCGTCCTTGCGGTCGCCGATGTCCTCGGCGAGGACGTCGAGCCCGTAGCGCTGCGCGGCCAGGGCGGGACACACGGCGGCCACATGGTCACCGGCGTCGTTGGCCAGGTCGCGGGCGGCAGCGGCCGTCGACGAGGTCGGCAGGTAGACGGCATCGGGGAAGTGTTCGGACATGTACGCGCGCACCTGTGCCTCACCGTGCGGGTGGGAGCCGAAGGACGTGACCTCCTCGGCGGCGGTCCCCGGCTTCACGGCCAGGACGAAGCGGACGGGCACGACCACCTCGGCGATGATCTGGAGCCGACCGTGCTCGGTCAGGGCATCGATCGTGGCCGGCACCCCGCCTTCGACGGAGTTCTCGATCGGAACGACTGCGGCATCGCAGTCGCCTTCGATGACGGAATCGAGAGCGGCGGCGGCATTGCGCATCGGCTGTGCCGAGGCCGTCGCGCGCAGATTCCGGGAGTCGAGGAAGCTCAGCAGAGCCGCCTCGGTGAACGTGGCCTCGGGGCCGAGGTAGGCGAAACGGGCCAGACTCACTTGCCGGTCTCCTTCTGCTGGTGGCTCCGCTTGGCGCGGATGCGGCGGACGAGGATGGCGCGGGCGACATCGCGGTATTGGGCGGCGCGGTGCAGGTGCGCCTTGAGGTCGCGACCGGTGACGCGGTGGTGGAGGTCGCATTCGACCTCTTCCACGCGCAGGCCGGCGTTGACGACGTCGATGGTCATGGCCGTTTCGACACCCCATCCGGCGGCGAACGGCAGGGCCGTGTCGAAGGCCTCCCGGGACAGGCAGCGCATGCCCGACAGTGGCTGAGTGGCCTCGAAGCCGCTGAGTTCGGCGATGCCCTTCTTCGCGAGCCCGACGACGAATCCGAAGCCCCCGCCCTTGCGTTTCTGCTCCGGCAGGATCGCGATCGTCATGTCCGCTTCGCCCGCGAGCACGGGTGCGGCCAGGGGAGCGGTGTTGACGGCGGAGTCCTCGAGGTCGCCGTCGATGAACAGCAGCGCCCGATGCTTCGGCTCGAGACCCGGGTCGGCGTCGGAGATCTCCCGGTTGCGCAGCGCGAACGCCCCGGTCATCATGGCCGCGGCCTTGCCCTTGTTCTTCGGGTGGGTGATCACCTCGGCGCCGGCCCGACGGGCCACGGTCCCCGTGTCATCGCTCGATCCGTCGTCGACGACGAGGACGATGTCGACCCCGGGAATCTGCTTGGCCGCGATCACCGTGGCGGCGATGCGCTCGGATTCGTTCATCGCCGGGACGATGGCGGCGACCGCCTCGGGGGCGGGGTGCGGGTGTGCGCTCATGCGGGTGCTCCTGTCCGACACCGGCGCCGAGGCGGGGCCGAGCACGGTCGGATCCGTGCCCGGCCTGCCCGGCCGGGTGGCGGATGTCAGTGGATGGTCAGCTGGCGGGACACGATTCCAGAGCGGACGCGACGGGCCTCCGTGCTCATCGGTTCGGTCGTGTTCAGCGCCTCGTCCATGGTCTTGCCGAAGGCGGCGATGGGCTCTTCGACATCGTCGGGACGGGTGCCGAACTCGAGCTCCCAGACGGGGATGATGATCCCGTGGGCGCGGAAGTAGCCGAGGAAGGAGCCGATGCCGCCGAGGTCGTTGCCGTTCTCGGCCTGCAGGCGGGCCATCGCATCGACGACGCGATCCTCGCCCTCGGAACGGGCCCAGCGGACATAGGTGCGTCCGGACATCTCGGTCCAGTAGGCGGAGTCGACCGAGGCGAGCTTCTCGGTCGGGGCGACCGAGTTGTTGGCCTGCTGCAGGGCGGCACCGACCTCGGGGTCGGTCTCGGCCTCGGGCAGCGCCCAGTAGTCGAAGGATTCGAGCACGCGGACGTCGAACGGGTGAGAGGTGTCGAGGATGTCCTGCAGGCGCGGACCCGCACCGGGTTCGGTCGTCGCTTCGATCGAGGTGCCGGGCTCCGCCTCGACGGCGGCGAGGATGCCGCCGGCAACATCGCGGGAGGCGTCGGTCGAGGACACCGGCACCTGCATGCCGGCCATGATCTCGCCGTCATCACGACGCCAGGCCTGCCAGGCAGCCGGCAGGAGCGAGGCGATCGTCACCTCATGGCCGCCGTATTCCTCGGTGAGCTTCGCGGTCGCGGTCGCCGCGGGCACGAGTTCACGCAGGCAGATGATGTCGGCTTCGAACGGCAGGTCCGCAAACGGACGTGCGACGAAAGCCGTGGCCTGCGCCCTCGCGAGGCGTTTGGCGATGAGTTCTTCCTTGGAGCGCTTCGACTTCTTTCCCATGGGACGCAAGTCTAGTCGGTGCGCCGTGAGTGCGCCGGGAGGGTCCGGCGCCGCGCCGCTCCGCTCAGCGGTCGCGGGCGACGGGAATGAAGTATCGAGTGTTGTTGGACTCGTCCATACGCACCTGCAGCTTGTCACCGGGGTGCGGGAAGGCTGAGCGTTCGGGGTTGTCGGGAGTCAGCCCGAGCGTCTCGAGCTGGATGATGCCGTGCCGGCCGACTTCATCTGCGGCGAGGACGTAGGAGTGGTTGAGTTCGCGGATCGTGACCTCGATGGCCGGCTCGGTCGGTTCGTCCGTTTCGGCGAAGGTGCGTGGTGGGGCGGAATTGCCCATGCCCAGGTACGCTCCGACGTCATCGGCGATAAAACCGGCCACGGAATCCGCCTGGGCCATGAGACCGGCGAGGATGACGGACAGTCTCTCCTGCTGGGCGTCGGACTTCAGGGCCTGCCCGGGTTTGAACAGGTGCTCCTCGGCGAGGACGCACCACGCGTCCTGCAGGATCGTGCGCAGCTGCAGTTCGACGAGGACGGAGGGCTCGGAGTCGAACGGGACTTCGACGATGAGGTGGCGACCGCGGTATCCGGAGGGTTTCGGAGTCGCGGAGTAGTCGCGCACCTCGGCGATGGAGAGGTTCGCGTCGTCGTTCGCCTCGGTGAGCAGGTCCCACAGGGCGAGCTGTTCGCGTTCGGTGCGGCAGACGACGCGAGCGCCGACGACGTCGATGACCTGGTTTTCGACTTCGACGGATTCGTGGATCTCGTCATTGGCGTCGGCGAGTTTGCGTCGCAGCTTCTCACCGGTGCGCATCCGGTCCTTGATCCGACCGTCGACGACGCGCACTCGGTCGCCGGAGAGCAGAGAGGAGGAGGCGCGGACGGACTCGACCCAGTCGTTGACCGTCTCCAGGGCGGCCCTCCAGGTGGACTCACGCCGGTCGTAGGCTTCGTCGACCAGTTCGCGGACAGTTGCTGACATCATCGTCACCTTCCTAGCTCCTGGTTCAACTTCACCAGAAGACCGGGGAGATGTCTATGGCTGTGTCGCTAATGTTGCTCAGGCGGGGCCAAGGGGTGAGACGGACGACCGGGAGGTGGTTCAGAGGTCGTAGTCGACGATGACCGGTGCGTGGTCGGACGCGCCCTTGCCCTTGCGCTCTTCGCGGTCGATCTCGCCGGCTGAGGCGGTCGCGGCCAGCGACTGTGAGGCGAGCTGGAAGTCGATGCGCATGCCCTGCTTCTTCGGGAAACGCAGCTTCTGGTAATCCCAGAACGTGTAGACGCCGGGTCCGGGAGTGAACTGGCGGGTGACCTCGCTCAGGCCGGCTCCGAGGAGGTCGTCGAAGGCTCTGCGCTCGGCATCCGACACGTGCGTGGCGCCGTCGAATTCGGCCATGTCCCACACGTCCTCGTCGAGCGGGGCGACGTTGAAGTCACCGCAGAGGACGAGTCTCTTCTCCGGTTCGTCTGCCAGCTGGGCGGCGATGTCGCTCGTCAGCGCCCGGTACCACTCGAGTTTGTAGTCGTAGTGCGGGTGATCGAGTTCGCGGCCGTTGGGCACATAGAGGGAGTAGACGCGCACCCCGTTGCAGGTGGCGGCCAGGGCGCGAGCCTCGACGACGGGTTCGTCCGCACCGAAGGCCGGAATGTCCGCAAAGCCGATCTCCGTGTCGGTGAGTCCGACGCGGGAGGCGATGGCCACGCCGTTCCACTGGTTGAGGCCATGGAAGCTGACTTCATAGCCGCGCTCGGTGAACAGTTCCTCGGGGAACTGGGCATCCTTGCACTTGAGCTCCTGGATGGCCAGGACATCGACATCCGAACGATCCAGCCAGGCCCCGATGCGATCGTGGCGGGCGCGGATCGAGTTCACATTCCACGTAGCGATTCTCACCCTCCCACCCTAAGCGGTCGGCCCCGGAGGAGAAAGCGCACCCGGCCCCCGGCAACGTGATCGCAGGTCGCCCGCCGGAGGGGGCGGCGATTGCCGGGCCCCTGCGCCGACCGCACGGCCGCGAGTCGATAAGCTGGTGCCATGCCTGACGCTCCCAACGATCATCTCGGCCACGACGGCGCCGCGTACCCCGACTCCTACTATGTGCGTCTGTCCGAGGACCGCTTCGTCTCGACCCTGCACAGTCAGGGCGCATGGCAGCCCGGCGAGCAGCACCTCGCGCCCGCCTCGGGGATCGTCCTCGCCGAGATCGAACGCCGCCTGCCCAGCGACAAGATGGTCTCGCGGGTGACCTTCGACGTCCTCGGCGTCATCCACTCCGGTGAGTTCACCATCGACGTCGAGGTCATCCGCCCCGGCCGGACCATCGAACTCGTCGAAGCCCGGATGCGCCATGGTGAGCGCACGAGCATCATCGCTCGCGCCTGGCGACTGCTGGCTTCCGACACCGAGGCGGTCGCCGGTGACGAATGGCAGCCGCTGCCCGCCGTGTCCGAGATGCCCCAGGCCCCGTTCACCAACCGCTGGGGCGGCGGCTACATCGCGTCCCTCGAAGGCAGACAGGGAGCCGACGCCCACCCCGGCTATGCCCAGTCGTGGGTGCGCAGCCCCTACCCGCTCGTCGACGGCGAGACCGACCCTCCGACCGCGGCCTTCGTCAAGTACGTCGACACCGCCAACGGCCTGGCCGTGCGTGAGGACCCGAAGACGACCTTCTTCCCCAATGTCGACCTCTCCATCCACCTCACCCGGGAGCCCGAAGCCGGGTGGGTCGGCTTCGATACGCAGGTGACGTTCGGCCCGACCGGACTCGGCCAGACCACGAGCGTGCTCAGCGACGCCGACGGCCCCATCGGCACCGCCGTGCAGTCCCTGACAGTGCGCAGAGGCCGCGGAGCGGTATGACCGACAGGGCCCCGCAGGCACCGCGAACCGCATCGTCGCAAGCCGGTGACGATGCCGCTTCGCGGCGGGGCCGGATGCCTCGACCGCGTGCCCTCATCACCGGGGCGAGTTCCGGTCTGGGGCGCGGCTATGCGCGGGCCCTGGCCGGCGATGGCTATGATCTCGTGCTCGTCGCCCGTGACGAACGGCGACTGCGGGAACTGTCCGATCAGCTGGGTGCCGCTCACGCGATCAACGCCGAGGTGGTCGCCGCCGACCTGGCGAGGAGGGACGGAATCGACGCAGTCGCCGAGGTCATCGACACGCAGCAGATCGATGTCCTCATCAACAACGCCGGCTACGGACTGCGCGGATCGCTGTTGGAGTCCGACATCGCCGCACTCAATGATCAGGATCAGGTGCTCACCGGTGCCGTGAGAGAACTGTCGCTGCTCGCGGCACGGAGGATGCGGGCCCGCGGCCGCGGCGGCATCGTCACCGTCTCCTCCCTGGCGGCGGTGACGACGATGGGCCAGTACGCCGCGTCGAAAGCCTCAACGCTCGTGTTCACCGAGGCGCTCGCCGGGGAGCTGCGGAACAGTCCGGTGACGGTCACCGCCGTTCTGCCCGGGTTCATCCGGACAGAATTCCACGAACGCCTCGGTGTCGCCCGTCCCGGTCCCGGTCTGCTCTGGCTGAGCGTCGACCAGGTCGTGCGGGAGTCGCTGCGTGATGCTCGTGCGGGCAAGGTCGTCTCGGTCCCCGGGCGCGGTTATCGGCTGGCCGGTCTCGTTGCTCCGCTGGTGCCGCGTCCGCTCATGAGGTGGGGATCGAACGGTTTCGCCTTCGCCCGTCGTGACGGTCGCTGAACGATCGACGACGCCACGTCCTGCTTCGCGGGAGAGCCGTCTCGAGGTGTGGCCCATCAGCAATTTTCGTCCGCCCAGCGAAGTGCGGTTGAAAAGTGAACTACCTCGAACTGAGCCTGTGACCAGGGGTTCTATTCTGCCATCTTCTGTGCTATAGGTTCGCGGGCGAGATGAGACAAGTGGTGAGATTCTTTACAAGCGGTGCGAAAGTGTGGTCAAATTATGGTGTTCGCCCGGTGGGGATCGGGTGAACATAACGGACGTATGGGGATGCGTCCGGGTACTCGAGGGGAGTGCTGCGAGGACCCCGGGATGTCGCGATTGAGCGCCCCGGGGTCTTTGTCATTCATCACGCTTCGCGGAGGGGCTTTGCCACTCACAACTCCTCGCAGAGGGTCTTTGTCGTCCACAACTCTTCGCGGAGTTCATGCTGCCGACCGCCGAACTTGCGGTCACTATCGGATACTTCCGCCAAAATGTAGGTCGCAAACGGACATTTCTGAGCCCGGAAAGTATCCGTTTGCGACCTGCATTTTGGGGCAGCGGCTACAGACTGACGGTGCGTTGGCGGCGGGAACGCGTGCGGGCGATGCCGACTTCGACCGCCACGGCCCGCAGCGGGGCGCCCAATGCCAGGGAGGCATTGCCCGCGACACGGTCGGCCACCTCGGCGATGAGCGCATCGATGTCCGCGCGTTCATCGGCGTCGATGTGGACGAGCAGCTCCGGACTGCGGGCGGTCCCGCGCAGGATCACCTGTGCGTCGACGACCCCGTCGGTGGACTCGAGATCGTCAGCGACCGCCTCGGCGATGACCTCCGCGTTCATCGTCGTCAGTCCCGTCCGGGCGTCGGCCTGCATCCGGAAGGGCTTCGCGAAGTCCTTCCTGGGCACCTGCACGGCCAGCCAACGCAAGGCGATGACGGCGAGGATGACCGCGACGACGAGGGCAATCACCGCCGAATACGGCAGGGCCAGCACTGCTGTCGCCGGGTCGAGACTCGCATCAGCCTGCAGCGAAGGCAGGAAAGCGGCGGCGAAACCGAATCCGATGGCGAGCACGGCCAGTCCGAGGAACAGGGCGATGAGGCCCACGATGATGAGCCCCGTGCGGTTCGCGGCAGCGGCCGTGCGTCTCATGACTGACTCCTTCGTGCCTGGACCTTCACTGTGGGTACGCGGTCGAACGAGATCGCATCGAAGCGCTGCCGCACGGCGGCCTCGACCTCGGCGCGGATCGGTTCGTGATCGCGGATCGGGGTGGAGAACGTGACGATCGTCGAGGTGGCGTTCGAGGAGGCCTTGACTCCGCTGACGCCGTCGACCTCGTCGGCTGCGGCGGCCGCGATCTGCGACAGCGCCGAGGTGGGCACGGCGACCTCGAGATCACCGATGTGATCAGGCGCGTTTGCCTTCACCCCGGTGATCCGGCGCGCACCCGGCGAGACACCGAGGAGGAGTGCGATGAGTCCGAGCAGCGCAACGATGAGGCCGGTGCCGATGACGACTCCCGAGCTCCAGTGCAATGCGGACAGCCCACCGAGACCAGAAGACGGATCCGCGGAGGTGGCTCCGGACCCGGCTGCCGTCCCGAACAGCGGCGCATCCACGGTGCCGGAGGCCACGATGGCGGCGACCGCGAACCAGCCGAGCCCCACGGCCAGGAGCAGCACCAGCAGCGCGACGACCACGGCGGGGCCGATGCGTGATGGCCGCTTGCGCAGGAGACGAGAGCTCATTGCAGGGTCCTCCTTCCTCGATCCGAACCGGCAGCGGCCGGTCGCAGCCACCGCACGGCGATGTCGACCTGGCGGACGGTGACGCCGGTGAGACGTTCGACTTCGGTGCTCAGCGTGGTGCGCACCCGATCGGTCGCCTCGGCGATGGGGGTGGGATAGCTCAGCCCCACGTCGACGGCGAGAGTGCAGCTGCGTCCGGACAGGGTGACGTCCACGGCAGGGCGGGTCTCCAGGCTCGAGTTCGCGCCGATGCCGAAGAGGCCCGCGCTCGTGCCGCCGACGCCGGGCAGGTCTTTGAGGATCTGCCCGGCGGTGCGCTCGACGACCTTGTCCGCGATCGTCAGACCGCCTCGGCGAGGGGCCGGAGCCGTGGTCGTGTCAGGAGTCGACGACACGGCCCTACCTCCGGGTGGTCGAACGCGAACTCAGCGCGGACAGGTCGAGGCGTCCGTCGAGGACGAGGCCGACGGCGAGGCCGAGACCGCCGCAGATCGCGACGACGAGGAAGGCGAGGAAACCGCCGAAGTAGGCGACGATTCCCAAGGTCAGTCCGACGAGGAGTCCGATGAGTGTTTTCGACATGGCGTTCCTTCTGCGAAGGTGGTGCTGCGGATGGGGTCAGCTGAGTTCGGGAGAGTCCTTGGCCGGCGGCTCCTCGTCGTCCTCCGGCAGGTGGACGTCGGCGACGTCGATGTTGACCTCGACGACCTGGAGTCCGGTGCCGGTCTCGACGGCGCGGATGACGTTGCGGCGGATCGCCTCGGCGACCTCGACGATGGAGGTGCCGTACTCGACGACGATGGTGAGGTCGATGGCGGTCTGCTTCTCACCCTTCTCCACGGACACGCCGCCGGAGACGTTCGTCTGCGAGCCGGGGATGCGGTCGGTGAGGGTGTCGAAGGCTCGGCGTGCGGCGGTGCCCATGCCGTGGACGCCGGGAACCTCACGTGCGGCGATGCCGGTGAGTTTGGCGACGACGTTCTCGGCGATGGAGGTCGTGCCCATGTCGGTCACGAGAGGGCTGCGCACGGAATCCTCGGCCGGGATCTGGCTGGTCGAGGCGTTCTGCTTGTTCTCTGACATTTCTTCGGGTCCCTTCGGTCGGGTGGTGTCTTCGAGAGGTGCTGACATAGGTACAGACGCAGATGGTGGGAGATCCTCACGCAGATTTCGCAAAGAATTCTCAGAGGCTCGGCGAGCGGCACGGTGAGAGGCTCGGCGAATCCGGCTGATGGCGCTCGCCGAGTCCGGTTGTTTCGCACTGTTCCGGCCCGGCGGGTTCCTCGCTCGCCGACCGATCGGCATCTCACCGCGAGTGCCTTACGATGAGGGTATGACCAGGGGAGACAGTCGCTTCGACATCGTCACCTTGGTGGTGCGTGCCCGAGAAGGCGACATCGCCTCCTTCGAAGCGCTCGTCGACGAATACGAGCGGAAGCTGCTGCGTTTCGCCCTGCGCACGCTCGGTGACCGGCAGGATGCCGAGGACGTCGTTCAGGACACGCTCGTGCAGGCGTGGAAGTCCCTCGATGCCCTCGCCGAGCCCGCGGCCTTCGGCACATGGATCTACCGGATGGCGTCGAACCGCTGCACCGATGTGCTGCGACGCCGTTCGGCCCGGCCCGCCGACGCTTCGGACCCCGAGGACTTGGGGCACCATTCGGACGGTGCGGCCTCGGTCGAGAGATCAGTCGAAGCACGCACCGCACTCGAGCATTTCACCGAAATCCTCCAGACGCTGTCCTCGGAACAGCGTGTAACGTGGGTGCTCCATCAGATGGAGGGTCTCAGCTATTCCGAGGTCGCTGCGACCCTGGGAATCAGCGAAGGCAGCGTACGCGGTCGCATCCACCGCGCCCGAGTCGCCATCGCCGAGGGGATGGAAGGTTGGGTATGAGCGACGAGACCGCCGATGCGGCAACGGGAGAGACCGATGCCCGCCTGCGCGCTGTCATCGACGAATATATGGGAGCCTTCGAGCCCGACCCCGAGGACTCGGCAGGGCTGCGCGAGCGGATCCTCCGACTCGTCCGCGACGATGCGGTGCTCGCACCCTCGACGAGGCTGCTGAGCGAACGCGGCAACCCCTTCCGGATCACGACGGCCACGGTCCGCGAGATCGTCCGCGCGGCCGTCGACGCCGTGGACGGCATCCGCGCCCGCAGTGTCACCGTGACTCCGAGCGGCGAACCGGAGGGAAGCACGGCCGATGTGGGCCTGACCGTGGCCATGCGGGCCGGGGTCGAATTCGTCCCCGCCGCGGAGGAGGTCCGGCGCGCCATCGCCCGTGACCTCGACGCGGAGCTGGGGATCCCGGCGAACCGGATCGACATCACCGCCGAAGACGTCTTCGTCAGCGAAGATGCCGACACAGATGCAGCTGGCAGCCGCGCTGCCGGCAGCGAGGAGGCCGCAGATGACTGAGCCGAGGACGAGCGCAGGCAAGACGGCCGAGGCGCAGGCGAGTGCGGGCCCGTCGACCGGTGCGGGCGCACAGGAGAACGGAGAGCGCGTGATCTCGACACAGCTGACCGAGTCGGTCACGGGAATCGGCGGAGTCACCGGTCTGGCGCCCGGACTGCGCGACATGGTCGCCACCGCTGCCGCACGCGTGATGCGCAGACCCGCAGGAGGGCCGCCTCGCGTCGATGTCGCCCGCTCGGACGACGGTTGGAGTGTCCGCGTCGACGCTCACCTCGACGACAGTCGGTCCGTGTCCGAGATCGTCGACGAACTCTTCGCCGTCATCGCAGTCGACCTCCGGGCCCTCATCGACGGACCCGTCGGGGACATCGACATCGACGTTCGCGTCGTCAGCCGCGGTCGCTGAGCCCCGCCAGCCCGCCCGCCGGCTGGACGGCAGACAGCGCAGACAGCATCACGGCCCAGAAGAAGTTGAGCAGCCCAGCTCGACACTGGACTGCTCAACTTCTTCTGGGCCGTTTCCGCGTACGCCGGGCTCCCAGGCACCGTGGCTGCGGATGTCCGGGAGCCGGCGCTGCGGCTGTCCGGAGCGGACTCAGGCGGACTTGGCCTTCGACCGTCCGGTGATGAGTCCCCAGACGATGAGCACGATCAGCGAACCACCGATCGCACACAGCCAAGTCGAAAGCGAGAAGAACTTGTCCATCTCCGCGCCGAAGATCGCGCCGCCGAGCCAACCGCCGAGCATGGCGCCGATGACGCCGAGGATGAGATATGCGATGAAACCCATGTTGCTCACGTCCCTTCTGAGGCACTTGACCGGCTGGGTTGCACGGTTCAGTCTCAACTGTACAACCGGGGCCCGTCAAGAGTGCCAACCTGCGTTGATTCTTTATGACATCGGTACAGACGCAGTCGGGGCCGAATCCTCACGCAGAAACGGGCAGCGATCTTCCGCAGCCGGGCCGCCGGACCGTGATCGCTGGGACGGCGCTGAATGGTCGCCGATGGCCTGCACATTAGACTGGAGACCATGACCGACAGCGCTGACACTCGCCGACAACTGCTCGACCTCATCGACGAACTTGCCGTGGTCCGCGGCAGAGTGACTCTCTCCTCCGGCAGAGAGGCCGACTACTACCTCGATCTGCGGAGGGTCACGCTCGACCACCGCTCTGCCCCGCTCATCGGAGATGTCGTCCTCGATCTGCTCGAATCCGCAGGACTGCTCGAGAAGATCGACGCCGTCGGCGGACTGACCATGGGCGCCGACCCCGTCGGCACCGCGGTCATGCACCGCTCCGTGGTCCGCGGCACCCCGGTCGATTCCTTCGTCGTCCGCAAGGAGGCGAAGAAGCACGGCATGTCCCGCCAGGTCGAAGGCCCCGACGTCAAGGGCAAGCGCGTCATCGCCGTCGAAGACACGTCGACGACGGGCGGATCCGTGCTCACCGCGGTCGAGGCACTCCGGGAAGCCGGCGCCGAGGTGGTCGCCGTGGCCGTGGTCATGGACCGTGACACCGGCGCCAAGGAACGGGTCGAAGCCACCGGCATCCCGTACCTCACCGCGCTGACGACCGCGGATCTCGGACTCGACTGAGGGCCGCCTCGGCGAGGTGGGGTTCGCACTCCTCCTCGGCGCAGTTGCGGTCCGCCGATCACGACCTGGGACTCGACTGGCAATTCAGTCGAAATCGAGGACGTGGTTTGAAACATGTCTCTCATTTCAACACGATAGATGAGACACTCCCTTAGTATCGCCTGATGTAACAGTAAGGATGACGCGTGCTCACACTGAAAGAGGTTTCCCTGCGCAAGGGAAAGCGGACATATCTGGACGAGGTGAGTTTGACCGCCGAGGCGGGCCGGATCACCGCGATCGTGGGAACCCGGTCGGCTGGCCGGACCGAGTTGGTGCGCGTCATCATGGGTCTCATCGCCGCCGACGAGGGCACCGTCGAACTCGAGGACTTCGAACTCGACTTCGGTGACCGCCAGAACTTCGGCTACCTGCCCGCAGAGCGCGGCGGCTACCCGAACATGCGCGTCATCGATCAGATCGTCTACCTCGCCCGCCTGCACGGAATCACTCTGGGCGCGGCCGAACGCAATGCGCTGACTCTGCTGTCGCACCTCGACCTCGCCGACCGCGGCTACGCCCCGCTGAAGAATCTCTCCGGCGCCGAGATCGCCCGCGTCGACATCGCCGCCACTCTCGCGGCCGACCCGGACGTCGTCGTGCTCGACGATGCCTTCGCCGGCCTCGATGCGGCCTCGCTGCGTCTGGTCATGTCGCTGCTGCGGGCGCACGCCTCCTCGGGCGTGCCCGTCATCCTCGCCACCGACGATTGGGAGGCCGCACAGACCTTCGCCGATGACGTCATCGTCCTCGGTCAGGGCAAGGTCACCGCGTCCGGCAGCGTGGAGAAGCTGCTCGGCGATCCGCGCTACCGCGTCGAGACCACCGACACCGAGGCGGCAGAGTCCGCTTTGGCGTCCCGGACCGGAATCAGCGATGTGAGCGTCTCCCGTGGTGAGGGCTCGGTCGTGAGCTTCCGCGCAGATGACGCGAAGACCGCCGCCGCGGCAGTGGCGGAGCTCAAGAGTGTGAAGAACTTCGAAAGTGTCCGCCCGACACTGGCCGAGCAGTACAAGGAGGCTCTGTAATGGCGCGCAAGGACAAAGGTGCGAACGACGAGTCCCCGGAACCGCTCGTGTCGAAGGGCACAGCCGGCGACGGCATCGACGACCTCGGTGTCCCTCTCGATGACGACATCGAAGTGACCGAGGACGACACCGTCGAGAACGGCTCCGCCGAGCCCGACGACGTTCCCGTCGAACTCGCCGAGGACGGTCCCGACCCCGACGAACTGCCGGAGACCGGACTCGTCTCTGAATTCGTCGATGTCGGCAACCGCCAAGCCGCATGGCTCGTGTCGAACCGGGAGTCGACCACGGCGATGCGCAGCCCCTATTTCCTCGTCACGGCGGGCGTGATCATCCTCGGCGTGCTCGCCGCGATCATCACCGGCATCGTCGCTGACGCGCAGAAGGATTCGGGCACGCCGACCATGGCGATGGTCGGGGTGGGCGAACAGGCCCAGATGTACGAACAGCAGCTGGGGGTGAAGATCACCGACGCCAAGGATGCGTCCGCGGCGGAGAAGCTCGTGCGCGAAGGCAAGGTCGATGCGGCGTTCATCCAGGACCCCACCGGTCAGGCCCAGCCGACGATCATCGCTCTTGACGAGCAGCCCGAAGCGCTGCTGGAGAAGCTCGCCCCGAAGACCGAGGCGACTCTGCTGAAGACCCCGGCGGTCGAGGGCACGGTGGCCACACCGCTGCTGTGGGGCATGGTTGCGTTCGCGCTCCTCGTCATCGCGACGTTGGGCACCTCCCTGTATCAGAACCTGCGGCTGGAGAAGCGGAATCGGATCACGGAGATCATCGCGGCCACGGTTCCGCCGCGCGCCTCCGCTTCGGGACGGATCACGGGCATGCTGTCCCTGGTCATCGTCCACATCGTTGTGGCAGCGGTCATCGTCGAACTCGGCCTCTCGCTGTCGGGCAAGACCTCGCTGGCCTTCGCCATGCTGCCGGGTCTGGGCTGGTTCGCACTCACCCTGCTGCTCACCGCGTGGTCGGTCTTCGCCCTCCTGGTCTGGGCCTCGACCGTCGTCGGATCGAAGGCGCGCACGACCTTCGTCTCGATTGTCGGCGTCATCACCGTCGCCGGGTTCTTCGCTCCGGTCATCCTCGGTCCGACGGGCATGACCGCGAAGGTCCTGTCCTGGACTCCCTTCACCTCGCCGCTGGGCATCGCCGGTCGTTTCTTCGCAGGCCAGGCCGAGTGGTGGGAGGGCCTCATCGCCGCCGGCATCGCCCTGCTGCTCGCGGTCATCGTCCACGCGCTGGCCTCGGGTGCCTATGTGCGTTCGGTCCTCAGCGGAGGCGGACGCGGAGGCCGGACCGTGAAGATGAGCAAGCGCGCGCAGAAGGTCGGCGCCGGATCGGTGTCCGCGAAGAAGGACGACGCGGAGGCGTCGGACGATGCCAAGTCGGACGATGCGGACGACGCGCAGCCCGCAGCCGCCTCGGCGAAGGAATCCGCTGAGAGCGGATCAGCCGCAGGCGAGGACGCGAAGTCGGCGGATGAGCCCCGCGACGAGAAGTGACCGAGAACGCTGAACCGCAGGTGGGGGTCGGTCCTTGGACCGGCCCCTGGCCTGTGGAAGAGCGCTTCGACCCCGAGCTTCTGCGCGAAGGCGACCGGCGCAATGTCGTCGACAAATACCGGTACTGGAAGCACGATGCGATCGTGGCCGACCTCGACGCCGCTCGGCACGACTTCCATGTCGGAGTCGAGAACTGGCAGCACGACCTCAACATCGGTTCGGTGGTGCGCACCGCGAACGCCTTCAACGCCGCAGCGGTGCACATCGTCGGCAGACGCCGGTGGAACCGGCGGGGCGCGATGGTCACCGACAAGTACCAACACGTCATCCACCATCCGAGCGTCGACGACCTGCTGAGCTGGTGCGCCGAGAACGACGTGCCCCTGCTGGGCATCGACAACTTCCCGGATTCTGTTCCGCTCGAGACCTACGACCTGCCCCGACGGTGCCTGCTCCTGTTCGGTCAGGAAGGACCGGGGCTGAGCGAGGAAGCGCACCAGGCGAGCCGAGACGTGCTCTCCATCGCCCAATACGGGTCGACGAGGTCGATGAATGCCGCGGCCGCCGCCGCGATCACCATGCACTCGTGGGTGCGCCGCCACGTCTTCGACCAGCCCGTGGGCTGATCCGACGAGCCTCCTGGCCGACGAATCGCCGGGGGCTTCGGCGGAGAATGCAGAAGCGCCGAGGTGACACGGAAGATTCCGTGTCACCTCGGCGCTTCACTGTTCCGACCGCGTCGGACTTCGCCGCGGTGCGGATCAGCGGAGGTCGGCGGCGTGGGGTTCGATCAGCCCGCCGAGTTCGGCGAGTTCAGCCGTCAGCGAGTCCGCATCGTCGAAGGTGCGGGTCATGACCGTCAGGCGCTTGGCGTAGTGACCGATGGGGTATTCCATGGTCATGCCGATGCCGCCGTGCATCTGGATCGACTCCTGGCTGATGTTGCGCGCAGCCTGGTCGACGACGATCTTCGCGGCGATGACATCGCGGTGGCGGTCCTTCTCGGCACCGGGAACTTCGGAGGTCACGGCCAGGCGCGAATACAGAGCCATACTGCGTGCGTACTCGAGCTCGGCGTAGAGGTCCGCAGCCCGGTGCTGCAGCGCCTGGTTCGCACCGATGGGCGCGCCGAACTGCTCACGGGTCTTCAGGTACTCGGCGGTCATCGTCATGGAGGCCTCGAGCGCACCGACGGCTTCGGCCATGATCGCGGCATTGCCCAGGTCGATGACCTCGGACAGGACCGCGTTGGCGTCGGCAGCGTCGAGACGCTGTGCCGCGACGTTGTCGAGCTTGAGGTTCGCGGTTCCGAGTCCATCGGCCTGGCGGTGGGCGACCCGGCTGAGACCCTCGGCGTCGGCGGCGACGAGGTAGAGGCCGAGTTCACCGTTCTGCGTGGCGGTGACGATGAAGTGATCGGCGACGTCTCCACCGAGGACGCTGATCTTCTCACCGGTGAGGGTGACGCTGCCGTCGGCTCCGGAGACCTGAGTCTGCGGGGTGTCGACGGCGTAGCGCTGTCCCGGTTCGAGGGCGGCGAGAGCGAGGAAGGTCTGGCCTTCGGCCACGCCGGGCAGGATTGCCTGCTTCTGGTCTTCGCTGCCTCCGAGGAGGACCGCGTTCGCGCCGAGGACCGCGGTGGCCAGGTACGGTTCGAGCACGAGAGAGCGACCGAACGCCTCGGCGACCACGGCCACCTCGTTGAAGGTCATGTCCGCGCCGCCGTAGGACTCCGGGATGGCGAGTCCGAGCAGACCCATCTCGGCGAAAGCCTGCCACTTCTCGCGGGAGATGCCCTCTTCGCTGCGAAGGATCTCTTCGCGCGTGGCGGTGTCGTACTCGCTGCGCAGGTACTTGTGCAGAGTGCTGGCGAGTTCTTGCTGAATGTCGTTGAGTTCAAGATCCATTGTTGTCCTCTTTGAGAAATCGTATGAGCGTCGGTACCTCAGAGACCGAGCAGTGCCTTCGAGATGATTCCGCGCTGCACCTCGGACGAACCGCCGTAGATGGTGACCTTGCGGGTGTTGAAGTAGGTGGGCAGGGCGTCGACCGCTGCGCTGGGCAGATCGGACAGGCCCTGTCCCTGCACACGGTCGGAGACGAAGTCGAGACCCTGCGGGCCGAGCACATCGACGAGGAGTTCGGAGATGTCCTCCTGCAGCTGCGAGCCCTTGAGCTTGAGGACAGACGAACGCGGGTCCGGCTTATCGGAACCGGCGGCCTGAGTGGAGAGGATCCGCAGCTGGGTCATCTCGAGCGCGGTGAGTTCGGTTTCGATCTTCGTCAGGCGGGCGGAGAACAGGGGATCCTCGAGCAGAGTGCCCCGAGCGGTCTTCGTCACCGCGGCATAGGCCTTGGCGCGTGCGAGGTTGACCTTGGAGGCGCCGATGCGGGCGATCCCGGTGCGCTCGTTGCCGAGCAGGAACTTCGCGTAGGTCCAGCCCTTGTTCTCTTCGCCGACGAGGTTCTCGACCGGGACCTCGACATTGTCGAAGAAGACCTCGTTGACCTCGTGACCGCCGTCGATGAGCTGGATCGGACGGACCGTGACTCCGGGGGTCTTCATATCGATGAGCAGGAAGGAGATGCCGGCCTGCTTCTTGACATCCGGGTCGGTGCGGACGAGGTTGAACATCCAGTCGCCGTACTGGCCCAGAGTCGTCCAGGTCTTCTGGCCGTTGACGATGTACTTGTCGCCGTCGCGCACGGCCGAGGTCTTGAGCGAAGCGAGATCGGAACCGGCGTTGGGCTCGGAGAATCCCTGCGACCACCAGATGTCGATGTTCGCGGTGGCGGGAAGGAAGCGCTCCTTGAGCTCTTGGCTGCCGAAGGTCGCGATGACGGGACCGACCATGGAGACGTTGAACGGCAGCGGCTGCGGAACGCAGGCCAGCTGCATCTCTTCGAGCCAGATGTGGCGCTGCACCGGAGTCCAGTCCTGACCGCCCCATTCGACGGGCCAGTTCGGCACCGCGTAGCCGTGCTTGTTCAGGATCTGCTGCGAGGTGACCATGTCGTCCTTGGTCAGCTCCTGGCCGGTGGCGACCTTGAAGCGCAGCTCCTCGGGGATCTCCGTGCGGTAGAACTGACGCATCTTCTGCGCGAACTCGCGCTCCTCTGCATTCAGCAAGGTGTCCATGGAATCTCCTGATTGATCGTTCGGTAACTTAGTTCCCATAGTACGTTTCGGTGTTCGGGCTCACAAGTGGGTAGGGGCAGAACTGGCCCACGGAGGTGAGGTGACAGCGGGATGTGCCTGTGGTTCGAAGCTGTGGGCGCGAGAAGACTGGGTGCGGGAGCGACGTCTGGGAGCTTCGATTGTGGAAGGCGAGGGGTGTGCAGGTCCGTGGCGCTCCGAGGTGAGGGGCGGACGGAGATTCCCCGGCAAGGGGCGTTGGTGGTTTGCCGTACATCGGGAAAAATGAGTGCACAAAGGCGTTTTGTGCTGTAGAATATTACAGCTATAGTAGGAATGGAAATCCAATCGGCGACCGCTGCTCATCGTACGCGGCGTCGAGCGGCATTCACTTGTACGGAACGCAGGTCGAGGGGCGTGAAGACGCCGAACGGCATTGTCGGGAGACTCGTTGCGGTGTCAGCGTCCCGACGCCGACCGGGTAGTGGATGACGAGCGGTTTGAAGAAGGCTGAGCAGATGCCCACTGCTGTTCGAACGGTCCAACATCAGATTCTCGGGTACAGGGACGAAGTGGCAGCCGTCGTCAAGTCCCTCACAGACCCGGACGGTTGCGGTGCGCTGGTCATCGGTGCTGCCGGAATCGGGAAGACCACGATGCTCAACACTGCTCTGGCGCACATGGATGACGAGACTCCTGTACTGCGCTTTCGGGGGTCGGAGACACTGCGTGATCAAGACCTTGGAATCTTCGAGATTCTTCTCTCCCAATCGGGAACCGCAGCCGACGTCGGCGCAGGAGGCGCGCTGTCTGCGATCGGCAGGGTGCTGTTGGCCCGCTACGCCGACGAGGTTCCCATCGTTCTGCTCGACAACGCGAACCTCGTCGACGCGAGGTCACTGTCAGTGCTGATCCAACTTGCTGTGGCCAGACGCGTCAAGCTCCTCATCGCTGCTGAGTCCATTCGTCCTCCCCTCGACCTTGCGACAAACCTGTGGCTCTCGGGCGGACTCATCCGTGTCGACCTCAGCGGCCTTGACGAAGCCACTGTGGCCGCCCTGTCCAGGACCTCGGGGTCACGCGCGTTTGCAGATCGGTCGGTTTCCCGCCTGCGCGCAGAGACTGGTGGGAACCCGCTGCTGCTCAGCCATGTCCTGTTCAACCGCGACCACCTGCGGACCACAGAACGGATCCTGTGGAACATCGATCCTGAACTGCGGCCCGTGCTCGAAATGGTCGCGATGACCGGTGCGGTCCATTATGAGACTCTTCTCCAGCTCTGCTCGGCCGAAGAGCTCGACTCCTTGGCCGACGGCGGGGTCATCAGGATGACTCGTGCCAGACATGCCGCTGTCAGGATCGCCGAACCAGTGGTCGCCTCTTCACTGCGTGCGCAGGTCAGACCTTCGCATTCGCTGTCTTTGTGGAAGAGCCTCAGCGCAGTCGCCGATTTTGATGTGATGGAACAGCGCTCCCTGTTCGGATATCTGTCCTGGGGGATCAGTCTGGGCTTCACCCAGCCGACTGAGAAGATCCTTGAGGCTGTGGCCTGGGCAAATTGTGAAGGGGACTATGCGGGAGCGGTCGCACTCGCCGAGTCCGCCACCGAGAAGTCGACTGAACTGCTCCTTGAGATCGTCCGCGCAGAACAAGGCAGGTACAACAACAAAGCGGCGCACAGGGTCTTCGACCGTGTACTGGAATCCATTGCCGAAGACTGGACCCAGATGAGCCCGCAGCTCCTGTCCCGTGCGGCTTCCATGGATGTGCGGCTGACCGACCCGCGTGAGCCCGATCGATTCCGGCTCGGCTGGCTGCACCCTCACCTTGAGTCATCTGTCGAGCGGGGCAGATTCGACGTCACGCTTGCCCGGTTCGACCTCACAGGCGGGCGCTTCGCAGAAGCCATGGCACGGGCGGAGCGCGTCTACCTCGACCATTCGTGTCTGACCCGCCATCGGCTTCGTGCCTGCGCCGTGCTCGGAATGGCCTCGGTGCTCACAGGCAGGGTTGAGGCGGGACTGCAGTTCATCGAGCAGGCGGAACTGATGTTCGGTCTGCCGGGAATGACGAGCTTCGAACGTGAAGATTCGGCGCCTCAGTTCTTCATCGCCAGATACACAGCCGGCGATTGGGACAGAGCGCGAACATCACTGAAATGGACGGAAGCGAGAGGGTGGAGGATTATCGATTCACAGCTGTCCGGGTTCGTCGGAGCCCTTGTCGACCTGCGCACCGGTCATCCCGCCCGCGCGCTGGCCGTGCTGGAGAAGGTCACTGCGAACAATGAGAACGTCGGCTATGTGGGCACCGCAGCAGCGCTGGACTTCGCCCGCACGCTGATGGGAGACGCCGCCGCAATGAGACCGGCGAGGTCGGGCCTGCCGCCCGGGGGCGAGAGCTATTCGTATTGGGGAGACTTCGAGGCCTCGCTGTTTCAGCTGCAGACTCTGGCCCTGTCGAAGCCGGACGAGGCCGCTGATCGACTCTACGCTCTCGGCGGCGCGGCACGCTCGAAAGGTGCGGCGACGTTGGCCGCTTCGGCATGGCTGGAAGCGGCATGCCTGGGGCATCGAGCGGCGATCGTCGAGCTGGGTGGAGCCGCCGCGGAGATCAATGGACAGCCGGGGCGACTGGCAGGCATCGTCGCTAAGGCGATGGCCGACGGTACGCCGTCCGCTCTCGTCGAGGCGGGCAGAAGAACCTCGGAATACGGTGCCGTCGTCCTCTGCTCGACTCTTGCGAAACTGGCTCAGTCCCGCGCTATCGATGCCCACGATCAGCAGGCGGCCAAGGAGGCCCGGATCCTCATCGGCAACAGCCTGCGGGCGATCAGGTTCAGCACCTCGGGGCCCCGATTGCAGGCTGTGCTGACCGACTTCGAACGGCAGCTCGTCGATGGAATCATCGCCGGACGCAGCAGCCAGGACATCGGTGCCAGACAGCATCTGTCAGCGCGCACGATCGAATGGCACCTCAGTCGGATCTATCGCCGCCTGCACGTGGCCAATCGACGGGAACTGCGGGAGGTGATCGCCTCGTGGGGGGACTATCCCTGAGCTCCACAGGCCAGCCTGTCGTCTTCGGCCGCAGCCGCGAGGTCGAAACAATGGAGAACTCTCTGCGTGATTCGACTTCCGGCGGAATCCTCATCGAAGGCGATAGGGGCTCGGGCAAGACTTTTCTCGCTTCCTTCCTGCATGGTCGCCGCGGCGGTGCGGAGCTGTGGCTGCGCGGCGACCGGATATTCAGATCGGTCGACTTCGGGGCACTCGGGCTGTTCGTCGATCTCGACAGAGACCCAGACGATCTGCTCCATCGCGTCGTTTCGATGCTGACAGAAGAACGGTCCACTCCCGTGGTCTACGTCGACGACGCCCATGACGTCGACCGGCGCACCCTCGGCGTACTGTCACAGCTGGCCAACGACGGTGACCTCAAGATCGTGGCGACACGCAGTCGAGACCGGTCGGGCTGTGAGCATCCGTTCGACGACCTCGTCGCGGACCATGTTCTAGAACACGTTGCCCTCAGCCCACTCGATCCTGATTCCTATGCGGAGATGGTGGAACACTACCTCGGCGGGATCGTCTCCCGCGGGGTGCTCGACATCGTCGAATTCCACTCGGGCAGGGTGCCGGGGAAGATCGTCGAACTCATCGGATACACGAGTCGGGCGAAGAGGTTCTACAACCGTCAGGGGGTCTGGGTCCTCGACGGGCGCGATGTCGACTATGACGAACGTGCACGTGACATGACGCGCATCGATCTTGAAGGATACCCGAAGCAGCTGAGGGACGCACTCGAGCTGGTCGTTCTCGCGGGGGAGGTCGATGTCGAACTCATGCTCGCTGCCGACCTCGGCGAAGCAGCAGATGCCCTCGTAGCCGCCGGGGAGATCGACCTCATCCACAGAGGGCGACGCATGTATGTGGCCATGGAGAATCACAAATCCGAGACGATCCGGTACACGGTTCCTGACGGTCGGAGCCGGCGGATGTACGACTTCGTCCTCGCCGGCGGCGCATCACCCTCATCCGAGTGGGCGCTGATGCTGCGGATGGACTGGGCACTGGGCTGCGGAGCGAAGATCGAGGTCCAGAATCTCATTGAGGCTGCCCGGGTGGCGGCACGGATCGGTGAATGGCAGAGAGCGCTGCGAATGCTCGTCGAAGTGCCGACCGATCATATGGACGCGGTTGAACTCTGCGACCTCGGGCGCCTCTACTGCGAGGTGAATCAAGCGGCGCTCGGCTTCGATGTGCTCGCTCAGGCTGTGCAGAAGGCCTGCTGTGCCGACCTCGTCGTCGAAGCATTCGTTGTCTGGATCTATCAGGATTTCGATCGCAACTCTCCGACTCTGACGCTCGAGAGATTCCGTGATGCCCTCGACCGCGTCGAGGTTCTGGCCGAGGAGGGTCTCGGGCACGGCATCGAGCACGACGCCCCCAGTCTCGCTGAAGCACACTGCAATGGGTTGGATGTGTCCACCGCCCGTGACATCATCGACTACCTGGGCACTCGTTCCCTGCTGGTGGGCGCTTCCGATCAGCGCTTCCTGATCCAGGCTTCCCGCGATGACAGGCTGCCCGAGTCCCTGCGCATACTCCTGACCGTTGCCTTGGCCGTTCGGAAACTCGAGAAGGGGCGTACGGTCGAGGCCCTTGACCTGCTGGATCGTGAGTCCGGTCGCAACTACACCGTGGGGACGGCTTCGATGATCCTGTCCATGGTTCGAGCCGATGCCCTGACCATCGCAGGCGATGCGGAGCGGGCCAAGCGGATCTTAAGTGATCTGCCGAGCAACGACATTGCCTATCTTGCCGCCCGCAGCGGTCCCAGCGACCTTGTCTGGGCCCGCGTCCATACCCACGACGGAGCATTGCCCGAAGCGACTCGGTCCGCCCACGCTGCCGTCGAGGGGCTCGAACATTGGAACCTGGCGGCATTTCTCGCGATAGCCATCGCGGAAGCCGCGTATATGTCGATCGTGGGCGGAAACGTCGCCGTCGCTGCTGACTATGAGGCCCGCTTCGACGAGCTGCCGGCTCGCGGCCCCTTCATCGGGTACCGTCGTGCGGAGATCATGGTCCTCGTGGCGAAGGGGCTGCGTACCGGCGATGCCGTGTGGGTTGAGAAGCTGCAGCAGCTGCTCACCGAGGTGATGAGCGAAGACCAGTTCGGGTTGGCCGCTCTCATCAGGCTTATGCTCTTCCGACACTTCGACGTGGTCGAACCCGAGGAGATGTGTCTGCTGGCCGGACGTGGAACAGGCGACGAATTCCGTCTTCTCGGGCAGCTGGGAGCAGCCCTGCGCGAGAGTGACAGCGCGGCCCTGCTCGATATCGCAGAGGCCCGAGACAGAAGCTTGCCGGACCTTGCCGCGCTGTGCAGGTCGCTGGCGCGCGCTGCCGTCGATGGGGAAGACGCCAGGACGGACAAGCGCAGAGACAGCGGACTGAAACTCACAGTGAGAGAGCGCCAGATCAGCAATCTCATCATTGCCGGCCGCACTAACGCGGAGATCGCAGCGGAGATCGGTGTCCGCGTCAGAACCGTCGAAGGGCATACTTACCGGCTCTATCAGAAGCTGGGCGTGACTCGTCGCGAGCAGGTCGCCGAGGCGCTCGGACGGACGCAGGCCACACGCTGAGACTGTATGGATGCCGTGGTCTAGTCCGGGGTGCCGGCGATGCAGGGCCAAGTGCGACCGAGTACTTGGAAGGGCGGCAGGCCGCCACTCACATGGTCAGACAGCGCCTGGAACGATGACCGAATCATGACCGAGTAGTGGCTTCCCGTAGTCCTGGCCCTCAGGCTGAGTATCATCGACCGATGATCAGGTAATGACCACCTAGTGACCGCCTGCGAGTGCTCGGAATGATGGGGGCATGTTCACTTCCGCCCAAGCACTGGGCCACTCAGACTACAGCTGTTCGGACACAGTTCGATGACCGCGCAGGCCCTGTCCCATTCACCGCTCACCGATACGCGCACTGCCCACGTCGGGCGTCCCGATGCGGTGTTCGCCAGCCGTCGACGAATGATCATGGCGGTGTCGCTGCAGGCGGCAACGACCATCTTCGCGATAGCGATCGTCGTGTCGCAGACGCAGGGGCCCGAAGCGGCGTGGATCCTCGTGTGGTGGGTCCTCGATCTGCTCTCCGGCGGCAGCACGTCTGTCGGCCGCATCTCGCGTTCGGTTCGGATTCCGCTGCTGGCGGCAGTCGTCGTCACCGGCGCAGTCGCCGTCATCGCCACATTCACCTCCTGGGAGAAGCTTGTTCCTGCCGAGGCGATCGCGAGCGAGGGCCCTGCGGTCTTTCTCATCGCGCTGTGGTGGACGGCAGGAGCCACCGCAGTGATCCGTGCGGTCATTCCCATGGTTCTGCCCAAACGCACGCTGCGCATCGTCTCCGAGTCCCTCGGCAGTGTGGACAAGGCCGTGAGCGAGGTCGTCGTCAGCGGTTCCGCCAGAACCGACAGTGATGCTTTCGTCGCCGCTGTCCTCGCCGAGGTGAGGCGACGTGACGTCGAGCTCGTCGAACTGTCCTTCGGCATCGATGCGGAAATGCTGCGCCGGCTCAGCTGGGAGCTGCGCAACCGAGACGTGGAACTCTACTTTCCGCTCTTCGACCTCGGCGTCGACCCCGCGCGTGTCCGAGCCATGAGTGCCACAGACAGCTCGGGGCTTCTCATTGCTCCGTCCCGGCCCGGAGTGCTCGACCGTGTTGCCAAACGAGCCTTCGACGTTGTTGCTGCGAGCCTCCTCGTCCTCATCTTCCTCCCGCTGCTGGTGGCAGTTGCGGTCGGGATCAAACTGTCCATGCCGGGCCCCGTGTTCTTCTCACAGCAGCGTGTGGGGCGTGAGAGCCGACCATTCAGGATCTTCAAGTTCCGCTCGATGGTCATCAACGCGGATGCTCAGCTCACGGACCTGCTCAAGACCCAGGGGACAGCAACGCAGCCGTTGTTCAAGGTCGACTCCGATCCGCGGATCACCCGGCTCGGTCATGTTCTGCGCAAGTCCTCGATCGACGAGCTGCCGCAGCTGTTCAATGTCATCTGCGGTTCGATGAGTCTCGTCGGTCCTCGCCCTCAGCGCGAGGGAGAGGTCGCCCTCTACCGAGGCTCCGATCATCAGCGTTTGGGTGTGAGACCCGGAATGACCGGGCTCTGGCAGGTCAGCGGCCGATCCGACCTCGGGTGGGCGCAGGCGCGCGAATTCGACCTGTACTACGCGCATAACTGGAACCTCAAAGATGACCTCAAGATCCTCTTGCGGACCTTCGGAGCGGTCACCAGAGCAGCAGGTGCCCAATGATCCGCGTCGCTCATCTCATCCACACCACGGGAATCGGCGGTGTCGAAGCTGCTGTCGATCTCGTCGTTCGCAGGGCCGACCTCCTGCTCTACCGGGTCTTCGCCTTCGAGCAGGCCGAGCCATCAGCGGTTTCGGCCGACTTCGCCGGCGCAGGCGTGAATTCCCCGCGATCCGCGCTCGGCATGCTTCGCCGACTGCACGAATTCCAACCTGAGGTCGTCGTCAGCTCTCTCTGGCGGTCGGTCATCGTCGGAGGCATTCACCGGATCCGCCGTCCGCGCACGCCCTGGGTCATCTACGTCCACAACACTCGTTACACAAACGTCGTTGATGCCCTTGTCCATCGCGTCGCCCTTCCCTTCGCGGATCGCATCCTCTGCGATTCCGCGGCCGCCTTGGACGCGCTCGTTCCGAAATCACTCAGGTCCCGCGCCGAGGTGGTCTGCCCCGATTCCGAACTGATGTATCTGTCCCGGAGACGAGCTCTGCCCGCAGCATCGGATGCCGGTGGGCCGCCATCGGGCATCGAGCCGGCCGGTGACGATCTGCCTGACCCGGATTCCGGAAGTGATTCAAGGCAGCCGATGCGGATCATCTACTGGGGCAGAGCCGTCGAAGCAAAGCGCCTCGACCGTTCTCTGGAGCTTGTGGCCGCCCTCGAAGCGGCTGCACCCGGTGCCTTCGCGCTCGACATCATCTCTCCGGAGACTCCTACGCTGCGCGTGATCTTGGCCATGGCACACGACCGAGGTCTGCCCCTGACCTGGTTGGGGGCCGGAAAAGCCGATCACATCCTGGCTCACGCTGAGAACGCCTCGTTCTTCCTTCAGCTCAGCGAATATGAGGGTCTGGCAATGTCCGTCCGTGAAGCGCTCGCCTTGGGGCTTGTTCCTGTCGTCACTCCCGTGGGCGCGATCCGCCATTACACAGAGGACGGCGTCAACGCCGTCCACGTCCGCAATGACGATGCCGAGGCTTCTTCTGAGGTTTCGAGCCGCGAACAGATCGAGGCCGAGACCTTCACTCGGACCGCACGGCGAATCATCGAGTTGAGCCATGACCTCAGTCGGCTGACCACGATGTCCCGCGCGGCTCGAACGGTACCCGGCAGCGACTTCATCGCCGACTTCGAATCCGCATTGGAAGCTGCCTCGAACATCAGGTCACCACGAGTGCAGAGGGCAGAACAATGAGTCCGAGGCGCTTCCCGAGCTTGGCTCAGTTTCTGCTCATCGGCTTCTGCGGTCTCGCGGTCGTGCTGGCCCCGATCGTGCGCGGGCTGCTGCCCCAACGGTTCCTGCTCGACGATCAGCATGTGCAGAACGCGATCGACGATCCCGGATTCGCCGCTGAGGACGGATCGTTTCACGTCTTGGCGCAGTTCTACCAAGCGCTGGGGCTCGATTCTTCGCCTGCACTTGCAAGCACTGCGGCCATGTTCGTCCTCGTCATCTGTGTCATCTTGGCGCTCGACTTCGGCCAATGGGAACGAGTCGGACTCTTGGGCACCGGGCTGCTCGGCCTCACCGTAGTTCTCGGACTGGCCTACCTTGCCCAGTTCACCAAAGAGTTCGTCTCTCTTCTCGTGGCGCTTGTCGTATTGGCGGCGGTGCGTTCGGCGAGGGACAGTGTGCGCGCCGTGCTCATCGTCGGCACCTGTCTGACCTACGGGGCACTCGTGCGGCCGTACTGGTCACTCGTCGCGGCGCTGATTCCGATCGTGTACTTCACGCTGAGGCGGGTCCGTCGCCCGCTGCTGATCGTGATCGCGTTCGTCCTCGCCTATATCGCGCTGGCGGTCGCGTTCCAGCTGTTCCGGGGAGAACAGCTGGGCGCTACACGGGCATGGGTGAATTCTGGGCGCAGCGAGAGCACCGTCGCCACGCTCATCAGCAATCCCGACTTCGGAACGTCTCAGGCAGCGGGGGTGCTCTCGATTCTCGTCGTCGCGCTCTTCATGCTCGTCCCGATTCCGATGTTCGCTATGGGGTCGCTCTACTACCTCGTCGCCGGCTTGGCGATCGTGGTCGTGTGGGCCGTGGTCGCCTCCGCGATCATGCGCGGACGCGCGCAGCGTGAGCCGAGAACAGCCTGGATCGCGGCCGTCCTGGTCTCACTCTTCATCGTGCTGGTGATCTTCGAACCCGACTACGGCTCGTATCTCAAACATCTCACTCCCTTCCTGCCGCTGTTCCTGGCACTCATCCCGATCCGTGTCGCGAACCGAGGGCCCGGCCCTCCGGACTCCAACACAGTCACCGATTCGAGACGTGTCGCAGCCACGGCTCAAGCAGACAACCACATCCAGAAAGGGTGAGCACGATGAAGCTCCTCCACATCACCGATGCCGCGGCCGGCGGCGTGCTGTCCTCAGTGACGGCTCTGGCACGTTCACAGGCTGCTGATCCTCGATTCGACCAAGTGGGGTTCTGCTACACACCACGTGCCGATTCGCCCTCACACGATGAGATCGCGATCGGAATGGGCTGCAGGGTGATGGTCGAGTGCTGGGCACAGACCTCGAAATCCTCTGTCACCAGCCTCATGCGGGGGCTCGTGCGTGAACTTCGCAGCAACCACTGGGACGTGATCCATCTGCATTCGTCTCGGGCAGGCTTCCTGGCCCGGTCGCTGGCGATCCTGCTGCGGCCACGTGCCCACTTGGTCTACAGTCCGCACGGCTTCTCGTTCAATCAGATCGAGTTCTCGAACAGAGCACGAGAGGTCTATCTGAGACTGGAGCGGGTGGCGCTTCACGGAGGCAGGGACCTCGTTCTGGTATCCGGCACAGAAGCAGAGTGTGCCGCCGAGAAGCTGCCGGGCGCCCGCACTGCGGTCCTGGCAAACGCCGTCGACACCTCGCACTTCGCACCGGTCGATACTTCACGGGGACCGGCGAGTGAGGTGGTGGAGGTCGTTCACCTGGGGCGGGTTGCTACGCAGAAGAACCCTGGACAGTTCGCCCAGATAGCGTCACTGGTGCACCGGGAATACCCGGGGAGATTTGCCTTCACCTGGATCGGGGACGGCGACCGCAGTCTGCTTGAGGCAGAGACCGGAGCGCTCGATGATCCCAGAGGCGATGCATCTGCACCGGCAGTTTCAGTCACGGGTTGGGTGTCTCCGGAGGAAATCCGTGAGCACTTGTCCGCTGCCGCGATTCTGCTGTTCACCTCGGCGGCCGAGGGAATGCCCATTGCGATGCTGGAGGCAGGGAGCATGGCTATCCCCACCGTCGGCGCGGATGTCATCGGCGTCCGAGATCTGATCGACGATGATGTCGACGGATCGCTGTTCCGAACGTCGGCAGAGGCCGTCGCAGCTTTGGGCGATCTGCTCTCAGGAGAACGTCGCCGTTCCCTCGGCTTGAGAGCGAGGGAACGGGTGGTGCGCGAGCACTCGCAAGCAGATCTGGCCGGACGATCACTGCACATATACACGGGCTTCATCAGAGCGGAGACCATTCGCCGGCGAGGTGGAACATCAGTACCGGCTCGGCCCCCGACGAAGATCACGACGGTGCACTCGCACGTCTCGAACACAGAAAGCAGAACAGCATGAGCGGCGAACAGATTCTGAGAATCTTCTTCATCAGACGCTGGTGGATCATCGGCTGCGTGATCCTCGGGGCCTTTCTCGGTACGGCGCTGGCCGTCACGCTTCCACAGGTCTACGACGCCCGATCGCAGGTCATCGTCTCAGTGTCGGAGAACTCCGACGTCAGTGCAGCAGAATCAGCGGTCTACATCGATGACCGGATGCCCACCGTCCTCGAGATCAGCCGATCGAACGACTTCGCCGAGGAGGTCGCACGCGGCTCCGGCATCGAACGGACCGCAGCGGAGATCCGCAGCGAACTCGAGGCCACGGTGGTGCCTGACACCACGGTGATCGAAATCCATGCGCGCGATCACAACGCGCAGCAGGCCAAAGTGCTTGCCGATCGAGCGGCGGACACGATGTCCAGATCATTCGTCACCGATCAGTTGGGACCAGATGCCAATATGGATGTGACCGTCCTGCAGAAGGCGGAGACCGATGACGCCGTCAACTTTCCCGACCCGATTCGCTTCCTCGGCATCGGTGCCCTGGCCGGGCTCCTCCTCGGACTGGTGGTGGCTCCGATCAGACATGGTCTGGATTCACGCATCCGTGATTTCAGCGATATTCTCGCGATCTCCGAAGCCGGCCTTCTGGCAGTGCGGATGCAGCGGCCGGGAGGGGCCGTCCGTCGGCAGATCACCAGCGCCGGTGCCGCCACATCAACCGGGGGCCTGCTCGCTCGGCTCGGGGTCAGCAGCCAGTCCGATCACCCCGTGACTGTGACACTCTGCGGCGTCGGCGGGGCGGGCAATGAGCTGGCAGCGGATCTGGTGGAGACTGCGGCCGCCAGCGGTCTGATATGTGCCCTCGTCTCGGCTGATCCGACAGCACTCAACACCACACATTACCGAGAACTGTCCCAGGTCCTCGGGGTCAGCGTCATCGACGTCAGCTCGGAAGCCGGCACGGGAGTATTCAGCGGGCAAGCGGTGAGAACGGCATTGGCCTCCCAGCAGGAACAGTATGACTTGGTGGTCTGTCTGAGCTCGGACTTCGCCTCGCACCCTCAGACCTGCGGCTTCCTCGAGTCTTCGGGACTGGCAGTGATCGTCACGACGCTCCACCCCGACCGGGCCGACCTGCGGGCGACTCGTGAGCTCCTGCGAGCAAACGATACGACCGCAGCCGGGGTCGTCGTCGTCGATCCGACGACGCGATCGAATGATGTTCCGGACTTCATCCGCAGCCTCGACGAACTCGTCGTCGACCCCCACCACACCTCGAAGCCATTCATCGTCGGTTCTGATGAGCCGACTTCGCCTGGTGCCGAACTGGCAACACAGGAATTCGACATGGTGACGACACCAGCGGCAAGTGACGAATTCGTCACTCCAAGAGAAAACGGCCGGAAACGGCACAACACAGATGGAGCACAGTCATGACAGGCACAAACTGGCCGCGGCGACTCTCCCGCCTCGGCGTGCAGAGGAACTCATCCGTGACACGATTGTTCGTGCTCGGTCAGATAGACATATTCTCGATCATCCTCGCGTGGGTGATGATCGTGACGTGGACCTCCCGCGCCGACGGTGCGAAGGGCCTGACGGTCCTGGGTTCGATCATCTTGTGTCAGATACTGGTCGGCTCTGCGCTCTCGCTCTATCGCAATCGGTACCCCATCGGTTCGGCATTGGAGCTGCGCAGACAGGGGATCGGTGCGATCATCGTCACCGCTCTCGGAACCATCATCGCCTCAGTCTCGAGTCTGGCCTATGATCTGCCGTGGTTCCTGCTGGCCATGCTGAGCGCACAGGTGCTCATGATCGCCGGTCGACAGGCGCTGCGGATGTGGATCGACTCGCGGTTCCGTCCGCACTCGGGCCAACGTGTGGTCGTGGTTGGCGCCGGCGAAGCTGGCGGTGCTCTCATCAGTCAGATGCTGAGCGACCCCAACGGCGGCTACATCCCGGTTGCGCTCGTCGATGACGATCGTGCGAAGGCCAAGGCCGTCGTGCACGGGATCCATGTGCGCGGCAACATCGACGATATCCAGTCCGTCGTCGATGATCACGCTGCTGATGGCGTCATCGTCGCTATCGCGCAGGCACCCGCCGAAGTATTCACGACGATGGTTCGTCATCTCGATCTTGAGCACACCTGGGTGAGGACGATCCCGTCATTTGCGGATCTGCTGTCCGATGATGTCGATCTGTCTCGTTTGCGCGACATGAATGTCGCCGACCTCATCGGCCGCAAGATCATCGACCCCGAACCCGAGTCGATCACACGTCTGGTCAAGGGCAAGACCGTGCTCGTCACCGGTGCAGGAGGATCGATCGGGGCAGAGCTGGTCCGTCTCATCGCGAAGCAGTCACCTGAGCGGCTGGTCATGCTCGACCGGGACGAGTCAGCATTGCACTCACTATGTCTGAGCATGGACGGCAGAGCGCTGATGGACTCCGCCGATATCGTCCTCGCCGATATTCGCGATGCGGATGCCTTGGCCGCAGTGTTTGAGGACATCCGCCCACAGCTCGTCTTCCATGCCGCGGCTCTCAAGCACCTGCCGATGCTGGAACGCTACCCGGCCGAGGGGTGGAAGACGAACGTCCACGGGACGCTCAATGTGCTCCGTTGCGCTGCGAAAGTGGGAGTCGAACGCTTCGTCAACATCTCGACGGACAAGGCTGCCAACCCGACGAGTGAGCTGGGGCGTTCGAAATACGTGGCAGAGAGGCTGACGTCTCATTTCGCCGAGGTGACCGGTCGTCCCTATGTCAGCGTGAGATTCGGAAATGTGCTGGGTTCACGTGGGTCAGTCCTCATCTCCTTCACCGAGCAGATCAGGCGCGGGGCACCCCTGACGGTGACACATCCCGATGTGACGAGATTCTTCATGACCATTCCCGAAGCGTGCGTCCTCGTCCTCAACGCTGCATCCGAAGGGGCACCGGGGGAGACGATGGTCCTCGATATGGGCGATCCTGTTCGGATTGTCGACATCGCAGTGCGCATGATGACGATGGCCGGACGGTCGTGCCCGATCACCTATACGGGCCTGCGCGATGGCGAGAAGCTTCACGAGGAGCTTTTCGCGCCGAGTGAGGGAGCGAACCAAACCCCCAATGGGCGTGCGTGGCGCGTGGAGATCAGCGGTCTCGAGCCTGCGTTCCTCGAGGCTCCGGATGTGGACCTTCCTCGGATCCGCGAGGCCTACAGCAGCTATGTCGGGGGAGGCGGCGACCAGGTCGAGCACAAGGCCGCCTCCGAGACGACAGAGGCGAAGGAGAACCCGCTGCCGAGACGAGCGACGCAGGTTCCGGAGCCTGCGGCGCGAGACGCGGAACCCGTTGGTTCCCTGAACCATGCGGCCCGCGTCATCGAGGTCGACAGTGCATTGGTCAAGGAGAGCATCCGATGACGGAGAACATTCCACTCTGCGTTCCATCAGTCGGGTTTGCCGAAGAAGCTGCGGTGTCGATTGCGCTGCAATCGGGCTGGGTCGCTCCCGCAGGCCCACACGTCGACGTCTTCGAAGCTGAACTGGCTGAACTCACCGAACGGCCGGAGGTCGTGACGACGAGCTCGGGGACGGCTGCGCTCCATCTGGCTCTCCTCGCTGTCGGCATCGAGCCCGGTGATGAAGTCGCAGTGGCGACTCTGACCTTCGCCGCCACGGCGAATGCCGTGGCCTATGTCGGTGCCACTCCCGTCTTCATCGATTGCGATGACATGGGACTGATGTCGCCGGAGCTGCTTCGGCTGGCGCTGAGCGAGAGGGCTGCGGCGGGCAGACCGATCAGAGCCGTCATCCCCGTCGATGTCTATGGCCGACCCGTTGACCACCAGGCCATCGCCGAGGCGGCTCAGGACTTCGGTGCTGTCGTCGTGGCCGATGCGGCCGAATCGCTGGGCGCTCGCCTCGGCGGTCGTCCGGCAGGATCGTTCGGTGCTTTTGCCGCGGTGTCGTTCAACGGCAACAAGATCGTCACAACCTCATCAGGGGGTGCCCTCCTATGTCCGGACCACGAGAGCGCACAGCGTGTGCGCTACCTGGCCAGTCAGGCGCGTCAGCCGGTGCCGCACTACGAGCATACGGAGATCGGCTACAACTATCGGCTCTCCAACATCCTCGCTGCACTCGGCTCGGCACAGCTGGCGCGACTGCCCGAGATCCTGCGGGCAAAGCGGTCGAACTTCGAGATCTACAAAGCAATGGCCGAACAGCTGGACGGTGTGCGCATACTCGATCCTGCTGAGGGGAACTGCTGGATGAACACGCTCATCCTGGAGTCCGAAGCCGACGCAACCGGCATGGCAGGCAGTCTGCTCGACGTCGGAATCGAGACCCGACCGGTCTTCAAACCGATGCACATGCAGCCGGCCCAGGCGGGCGCAGATCGGTCTTACATCACCGGTCGCGCAGAGGATCTGTATCGGCGCGGGATCGTCCTCCCCTCGAGCACGGACCTGCGGCCAGAGCAGATCAGTCGAGTCGTGGACATCATCGTGTCGACCTGCCGGACAAGGAGCACAGCATGATGGAACGGTTCTCACGGGCTCTCGTCATCGCCCCACACCCTGACGACGAGGTCCTCGGAGCCGGCGGTACGATGGCCGCTCTGCACGCCCACGGATGTGAAGTCCATGTGCTCGTGGCCTCACAGGACCAGCCGCCTCTGTACCCCTCGGGCACTGCTGAGATGATCCGGGCCGAAGCACAGGACGCGCATGCGCGCCTCGGTGTCACCAGCACCGAGTATCTGCCGCATCCGTCCGTCGAGTTGGCCAGGATGGGAGTGGCGGCGCTCAACTCGGGGATCCAGGCGACTGTCGACCGTCTGCACCCGGACCTCGTGTTGGCTCCATTTCCTGATCGGCACCTCGATCACAAGGCGGTGTTCGAAGCTGCGATGGTGGCTGTCAGGCCGGTGGGGGCCGGAACGGGCATCTCGGCCGTGGCGCTCTACGAGACGATCTCGGAGACTCATTGGAATGCGCCGCACATCGAAGCCGATTTCACTCCTGACTGGTTCGTCGACATCTCGGACCACATCGATGCCAAACTGACAGCCTTCGCCGCCTACGCCTCGCAGGTCCAGGACCATCCCGGGCCACGCTCCCTGGCCGCTCTGAAGGCCTTGGCCGTCTTTCGCGGCAGTCAGGCGAGTCTTGCCTTCGCCGAGACTTTCCACACGGTCCGTCGCATCACCCGATCCGGAGATTGGGCAAGCGAATGAGGTGGCGGTCGGGTCTGCGTGGTATCGGCGGCGATGCGTTGGTCGTCGGCATCGGCCAGCTTGCGGCGTTTGCCTACCCCATCGTCAGCTTGCCGTTGCTGACGAGGCTGCTCGGGGTGAACTCCTTCGGAAGAGTGGTGATCATCGTTGCGATTCTTCAAGTCATCGTGCGCCTGTGCGACTACGGGTTCTCTGTCAGCGCTGTGCGCAGAATCGCGGTCGCGAAGGACGATTCCGAACGTTCCCAGGTCATCTTCTCCACCCTCCTCGCCGTGGTGCTGCTGTGGTTGGCCGGTGCGGGTGCGCTGCTGCTGATCGTCGCGGCCGTCCCGACGCTGCACAGGGACTTCGGCCTCTATCTGATCGGAGCTCTGGTCATTGCGGGCGGAATCGGCTTTCCCTCGTGGCTGCTGCAGGGCCTGCGACGCCTGCGCCTGTTCGCAGTGATCACCGCGACGTCACGCTGCATCGCACTGGTGGGGCTGATCGTCACGGTGAAGGGCGAGTCCGATATCGGGTGGGCGATCGCCTGGCAGTTCGCTCCACCAGCCATCGCCACTCTGCTCGCATGGCCGTTCCTCGCCCATCGCTGCGTACAGTGGTCGACGCCGAGCCTGCGGGCGGCGAGATCTGCGCTGGCAGACGGCCGCGAACTGTTCTTCTCCTCACTCGCGCACAGTCTGATGGGCTCGGCACCGGTCGTGGTCCTCGGGCTGGTCTCTGTTCCTGCCCAGGCCGCACACTACGGCGCGGCAGAACGGTTCGGAAACGCCGGACGCGGAGTGCTCTTCGCCATCACCGATGCCCTCATGCCCCGCATGGTCGATGCCCGAGATCGCAACCGTCCGGGAGCGGCAGGGCCCGGTGCGATCATGATCGCGCTCTTCGCGCTGTTCGCCATGGGCGGGGTCACGCTGATCCTCGTGGCCCCCTGGTTCGTCCCGTGGTATCTGGGCGCTGGATTCGCCGAGGTTGTGCCGATTGCGCAGATCATCGGCATTGCACTCGTCACCAGCGGCGGCGTCGCCGTGCTCATGCTCGACCTCAACTCGCAGCGTCGCTACTCTGCCACCGCCATGGCGATGATGAGCGGCGCGGTGGCCCATCTCGTCATTCTCGTGCCGATGGCTGTGGCATTCGGCGCGATCGGAGCCGCATGGGCATTGGTCTTCGCCGAGCTCTTCATCACCGGGCTGCTGTTGGTGCTGCGCTGGCGGGGCCCGGCTGCCCACGCGCTCGAGGTGAGAACCGACGAACCGGACAACATCGACAGGGAGACTGCTGATCATGAATTATGAACCCCCGAGCGAAGAGGCGATCACCGAGCGCACTCGCAATGCTGCGGTCACCGTCGTGGTACCCGCGTACAACAGCGCCGATACCATTGTGCGGACATTGGACTCTCTGACGGCGCAGACATCGACCGACTTCTGTGTCCTCGTCATCGATGACGGCTCAGACGAGGAGATCCTCGGGCTCATGCCAGATGATCCTCGCTTCTTAGGACACCGGCTGCAGACCAATCGGGGATATGCGGGGGTGACGAACTGTGCGCTCGGCCTGATCTCGAGCAGGTGGGTGATCTTCCTCGACTCCGATGACACCTTCGACCCCGAATGTCTGGAAGTCCTTGTGGCGCGCGGAGAGATGGAGGACTCCGATGTGGTCGTACTTCCCCTGAAGACGATCACAGCTTCTGGAGCTGTGAGCATCGCTGGGGTCGTCGACACCCCATCGCCGTTGCCTGCCCCGCAGGCCCTGCAGCTGTTCATCGACGGTCGAGCCCGATTCAACCAGCATCTGCTGTTCCGTCCCAATCACGTTCGTTCGAAGGACAACACATACAGCGACCTGGGATTCGTCTTCAACCTGCTCAGCACCGTGTCGACTGTGAGCTTTGAGACCCGACCCATGTACAACTATTTCCTGAATGCCGAATCGGTGACGGGCCAACTGCGTCCCAGCATCTGGGATCTTGCTACCGTGCTCGACGACGTCGAAGACGCCCTCTATGCCGTCTACTCGGGGCGTGAGGCCGTCGAAGCAATCCATCGGATGCGGTGGATGCAGCTGAACTTCATGGTCAGCAAGGCAGCTGGAGACACGCAGTCGCCGAGGCTGCAGGCGGAAGTTTACTCCTGGTGTCGGAATGAGATCCGATTCTCGCATGTCGTCGATGCGATGAGGAGTCGCCATGTGGCCAGGGGGCTGTCGCTGGCGCTCGCCCGCATGAGCCGGGGAGTCCACAGCCGGGCCTATCGTCTGCGCGGCAGATTGCAGGAGGCCCGGACATGACAGTCCCGGCGACGACCTCACGGCGACGCTGGTTGATCGGAGCGGGCCTGATCACGGTGTCCGCGTTGGTCACTGCCGATGGGTGTGCGGCTCAGCGAGTCGGCCGGTTCGGCTTCACCGTGAGCTCACCTCAGCCGGGGCTCGAGGAGTTCGAAAGGGATGTTCGCGCCGTGCACGAGCTCGGAGCCGAATGGGTGCGTTTCGGGGTCGTCGGCTTCGAGGTCATCAGGTCCTGGTCGGAGAAGGGGGAGCTGGTCTTCAACCCAGAGCGTCTGCGCCTCTACGACAGTGCTTTTGCATTCGTGGAATCATTGGGCATGAGCGTCTGTCTGCTCACAGTCGACGGGGCCCCCGCATCGCAGAACACCCCGGAGTACTTTGCAGCGATGAAGCAGTACTGGGGGCAGTTGGCACAGCGTTTCGGCTCCTCAGTCGCCGTCTGGCAGGTCTACAACGAAGCCAGTGATCTCGACTTTCGTACGGCACGCGCCATCGAGGGAGATCTCGACACCTATCTCTCCGACCTCGACGAAGCACTCGGAGTGGCGCGAGAGTCCATCCACGCGCATGCGTCCCATGTCCAGATCACGACGAGCGCCAGCGGATATCCCGTCAATGACGAACGCGAGCAGCAGTGGCTGCGGTTCTTCGCCGCTGTCAGCGGGCACCTCGACATCTGCACGGTCGACTTCTACCCGGTGCTCTCGCGCAAGGCGATGTCGTCCCTGCCCAGACGCATCGAAAGGCTGGGACAGCAAGAGCATCTGCCCGTATCCGTGGGTGAGTTCGGTCTGCAGACGGGACCTGGTCTCTACACGGAGGCACAGCAGGCGGAATCACTGGTCGAAACGATCGGCGAACTCTCACAATCTGCTGCAGATCCGGTGTTCGTCTATCGGCTGCGCAATGACGGCGCCTCCCAGGACGACGGCTTCGGGCTCTTCGAGATCGATGGAACGCCGAAGTCGTCCCTGCCGAAGGTCGCCGCTGCCATCTCCCGAGGCTTTCCCGATGGTTGAAACACGGATGTCTGTGACAGCAGCGAGAAGCTCAGCACCACCTCGGCGACGGAAAACCGGTCCGAGACCTTCATCCCCGGAGGGAAAGACCAACACTCATGAACGTCAATGTAGATTCCGCCCCTGGCGACAATGTCGGGCTCTGCTGTGAAAAGGCTGCGTATGCTGCTTCTGCGCGTCGTCGCGTGCCGGACTCGGAGCCGAACGTGAGCCGGTGTCGCAGTCCGGAAGAGCTCGCACGGGAACTCGGCCTCGCCGGTGCGGAGTTGACGGCGCCTGCTCGGGACTGTTCGGCCATCACCCGTGCCGAATTGGCAGCCAGTCTCTACACCGCCACCGGCGGGTGGGCGGACTTGGCCCGCACAGTCCTCGACATCGCCGAATGGACGGTGCTGCCCGATGATGTGACGGCGACGAGCTTTGCCGACTATGTGGCCACTCTGAGTCCCCGGCTGGAGCTCGATCTCACAAGCAGTGACGCGTGGGTTGCGACGGTTCTGTCACATCTGAGCTCGTTCTCCAGGCAGACCGCGGTGCTCGCCCTGTCCTCGATCGATGCGAAGGTCGAAGGGGGACTCGTGCTCCACGATGCGGAGGGGGTGCTCATGCGGCTGCAGATGGCGGGCGTCGTCATATTCGCGGAGGAATCAGCCGGACGCAGGTACCTGCGCGTTCCCGCTCTGCTGGCGGCGGTCCTGCGTCGAGAGGCTGCGGAGGGTGAGTCCTATCCGGGACTTGTCACGGATCTCGTCGGGGCGCTGACTGACCATCTCGAGAATTCCCAGATCCCCGACCTGCGCGTTCTCGCTGATGTCCTGGGCCTGGCGCGACGCAGTGGACTCTGGCGGGTGCTGATCCGACTTCAGGAATCATTTGGCTTGGCAATGTTTCTGCTGGCCCCCCAGGCAGTATGCGGAGCCTATGCAGGTCTTCCCGCGGCTGCTCTCTCGGACGAGCCCGAATTGGACATCATGTATCTGCTGGCGGAGGAACTCGTGGGACATCATGAGAATGAGATCACATGTGAAGCGGCACGAGACATCCTCGTGTGGGAAACTCGCGCAGGACAGTTGAGTCGGTTCCTCCCCGGTGATTCTTCCGTCAGGAAGGATGGCGGCGGGGCAGAAGATGAGGCCCGTCTCGGCGGCTTCGCGACGATCGGTCGTATGGTCGAACTGGCCCAGACGGGGCAGCACGCGAGGGCGGCGAGCACCGGACTGGAGTGGTTGGGAGGGGTCGGTGGGACACGGTCCCGCCTCATCATCCGATTTCTGACAGCGGTCTCGCTCTTCCACTCGGCTGAGCCGCAGAGAGCGCTGTCCATCCTGCATGAGATCGAACCGGCAGCGAGCAGCCGACACATCGATGGAGACTTCCTGCTGCCAGCCATCACAGCGTGGACGGCCCTGGTGTCCGCATCCAGCGGCGATCATGAACGAGCCGACCGGCATTTGGAACGACTGGCAGACGAGATCCACTTTCCCGTCGTCATCGACGAATGGGTGCAGCCGACGATGCACATCGCTGCGGCGCTGCGCGCTCTCGATCGGCTGGACCTGGATGGGGCCCGGAGGGAGATCGATCTGCTGACCGGTTATCCGCAACTCGGTTCACTGTCGGCCTACATTCCCGTCATCAGCCGCATGCTCGCACTTCTCGGTGCCACGACCGAATCCGAGCTGCTGTTCGTCACCGATGAGATCGAAGAATACCGGGATCCGGTATCCGTGTCGGTCACGGGGCGGGAACTGCTGCGGGCAAGCCGCATTATGGTCTTCATCGGTATGGGGCAGTTGAAATGGGCCGAGGCGGAGAACCAGCAGCTGTCCGTGAGCTTCGGTCCGCGCATTGTGCTCAGCGCTCGAATCGAACTCATCGCAGGCCGGCACAAGAGTGCGGTCGTGATGGCTGATACGTGGTTCTACCATCAGTCGCTGACTCCGAAGACTCGAGCCGAGCTGGCAGCAATCAAAGCCGCCGCGCTGCAGAGGATCGGACAGGAGAGCGAGGCGAGGGCCGAGTTCCTCACCGCCATCAGCCTCTCTGCCTGGGTGAGCTCGCTTCTGCCCATCGCCCTCCTGCCGCTGGGAGACAGGACGCGACTGCTCGCGTTGACGAGGCAGGACAGGACATGGGATGAGGCGTTCTCCGTCTTCAGCCGACACTTCCGAAGCAAGGAGGATCTCCTTACGCGGCTGCAGACTGTGGGAGTGATATCGGTCGAAGAAGTGTCACTGCCCGAACTGAGCCCGGCAGAGTTGCAGCTGCTTGAACTTCTCTCTCAGGGACTGACGATCTCAGAGATCTCAAACGAATTCCAACAGGTGCCGGGGACAGTGAAGAACCGCCTCTCGGTCCTCTACCACAAGTTCGAAGTCGCCGGCAGAGAAGAGGTCATCAAGCAAGCGAGGCGGCTGGGCTTCCTGCGGCCAGGGTGAGCGCTGGGGTTTATGCTGATCACGGAGGCCGGTTCATAGGGTTGGGGCAGCGAGTTCAGACGGTGATCAGCTGCTCTCTTGCCGAGCGACGGCTGAGAGTGTCAGCGACGAGCTCCTCAGCTACCTTGCCTGCAAGCTGCATGATCCGGACTACACTCTCGATATGCCAGAGGGCCGAACTCCCGTGATGGTGTCCGGCGATCAGCGGTCCGAGGACGAAGATGCCCGGATTGGCACGGAACGAACCATCCAGGGCAAGCCCGGACTTCGAAGCCGAAGGCTTCACTGTTCCCGCGCCGAGCATCTGTCGCAGCAGTGGGGAGTGGGTGTCTGTGACTCGTTCGAATCCCGTGGCATTGATGATCACCGCATAGCCGTGATCCGGGGTGTTCGGGGCACCGACAGTCGGGAAGAGGGTCGATGCGGTTGGCCGGTCCACATCGGCGAACAGCATACCCTCAAGATGAAGCGCTTCTCGAAATCGCCCGGGGACGCAGGCTATGCTTCCGTCTGAGATGCCTTCGTCGAGTAGGTCGACGGCATCACCCCCGGCTTGGCGCAGCAGGTCGGAGATGGCGCGTCCGTGTTCGGTTGCCATGGAGCACAGCTCATAGTCCTCCATATAGGCCAGAGAGGACCCGACTGCTGCGATCAGCGCTTCGATCTTCGATTTGAAGCTGTGGTGGTCGACCGATGCCGCAAGCTCCGCGCGCACCGCGGCATGCAGCTCCCTCGCCCGTAACGGAGTCTCTGCCGCAGCAGACTCGAGCAGCCGGTCGACGATCGGTGTCGGTGCCCGTTCGTCGGAGCGGTCGTGATGCCAATGGTGAGGTCGTCCCTGGGGCGAGAGGATGGTGAGCCTGGCGCCGGTGTCCTGTCTGAGCCTGTGCGATGCGAGAAGGAACTCCAGAGCATCCGCATTTCCGCCCACCAGCAGGATCTCCCGCTTCTCAAGCGGCAACGACATCAACCGGCCCTTGATCCTCTCGATCACGTGTTCAATCCCCGGAGCGTGGATATCATCGACGAAGCCCGCGGCGAGGTGATCGTCGATGACGGTCGAATCGCCGTCGGTGACTGCCAGCTGCCGCACTGGTGGTGAGCCGATGGCCAGCAGCATGGAACACGCATGAAGGGTGAAGCGCACCTCACCGTCAGAAGTCCTTTCGCGCAGATGGGCACCTCCGTGACCGTCCCCGATCACCTCATTGACATCAGCATGGACGAAGTCGACTTCGACGAAGCCCCGGGTAAGATCGACGGCACGTTCGACGAGCTCAGCCAGATACTGTCCGTAGAGTCGGCGCGGAAGATAGAGACCGTCCCATCTGCCGGCACGCACCTCGTCTTCGTGGCGAAGGATCCAGTCCCGATCCATGGCCTGGGCCAGAAGCGAATCGGGGGGCAGGCCAGCTGCTGCCCAGGCGAGCATCTCCTCTCGTCGTTCCTCAAGCCAACTGATGAACTCACCGCGCTCGCGGTCTGGGAGGAAATTCTCCAGTGCCGAGATCAGAAGCGAGGAGCGTCCCGAACGATGACCGTAGGGGATACCGGAATGGAACTGCTCGTCTCGGTCGATGACCGTGATGCGGATGCCGTCATCGAGTGATGACTTCCGCTCGGCAAGCAGGGAGAGGATCTGCAGCAGCCCATGTGTGCCTGAGGCTCCTGAACCAAGGATGGCAATGTCCACTTCATGTGCTGAAGGTTTTCTCATCGTCGAGACTGCTTTCGTCGAAATGACACATGGTGACCCCAGGATAGTCCGCCGGCCGAACACCCACAGTCACGAATTCATCTCAATTCGGCTCCCTTCTGCTCTTCTTCTCCCCAGATTCTCCCCGGAGGCCGGGCCTTCGCCTTCACACCGTGACGAGGTCCCTGCGCCGGAACCCGAGCACACCGAGGATCACGAGGACGGCAGCAATCGCGACCAGTGCCACGACCGCCTCGGGAGACAGATCCTGGGCAGGATACTGGCCGATGTGAACGAACACGGAAGTGTCGAGGACCGCCTCGTCGAGGTCCATCATCTGTCCGAACAGGGCCAGGCCGGCACTGCAGGCGAAGACGATCCAGGTCAGGCCCTGCAGCCTCGGTGCGCAGCCGTAGAGTGCGAGGGCGAGCCCGAGCAGAGCCCACACGGATGCGGTCTGAGCGATGTGGCCGAGGATCGTCGGTCCCAGCAGAGACCAGCCGCCGGTCGATGCGGCCGCTCCCAGCCCCTCGCCGAGGCCTGCCAGGGCCAGCAGCCAGAGCGAGCCCAGCAGTGTCACAGACATCCACGACAGCACCCAGCGGCCGCGTCCCACGGCCGTGGCGAGCACGGGCTCCGTGCGCAGCCCCGACTCCTCGGCCCGCAGCCCCGAGGCGGCGATGATCGCATAGGCGGCGACGATCATGGCGAAGTAGAGGGCCATATAGCCGATGTAGCCGTCGACGATTCCACTCGAGCCGCCCATGAGATCGAGGATCTCCGGTGGCATCCCAGCCGCACCGTCGCGCATGACTCCGGTGAAGGAGCCGAAGATCAGCGCCATGGCGAAGACCCCGATCGACCACCAGACCAGACTCGAACGCTGCAGACGAAGTGCCAGTCCTGTGCTCGTCGACAGAGCAGATGAGGCGTGGGCCCGGCCCAGGCGGTCGGCGAAGATCCCCGCCGACAGATCGCGGCGAGACTGGAGCAGCACGCTCACAGGGACGAGGACGACGATGGCTGCCACTGACAGCAGCAGTGGCATCCAGCGATCGAGAGTGTACGGGGCCGTCTGCTGCGACCAGCCCAGTGGGGAGAGCCAGGAGAGCCATTTCAGGTCGCCACCCGAAACGGCCGACATGTCACCGAGGCCGCGGACGACGAACGCCGCAGCGAGGACTGCTCCGGCGATGCCTGAGGCTGCCCGAGAGAACGAGCTCAGCTGCACGGTGACGCCCGTGATCGTTGCGAACACGCAGCCTGCCGCGGCGATGCTCGCGCCGAAGAGGAGGGCAGAGGAGAAGGGGTCGGGCTTCGCTTCGGAGAAGAAGAATGTCAGGGACATGAGGAACCCGGCCACCAGGTTCATTACCACTGTGAGACCCAGCGCGGCCAGAAGCTGCGTGTGGCGGCCGACCACGTTCGCTCTCAGCAGTTCTGCCCGACCGGTCTGCTCCTCGGCGCGGGTGTGCCGAGTCATCGTGGTGATCGACATCAGGGCAGCGCCGAGCATGAGGAAGACCCCGTACATGCCGACGACGAAGCGTGGGATCGTGATCTCATCCATTCCGTAGCCCGGGCCGGTGATCAGACCCATCACGGGATTCTTCGCGAACACCACCATCGAGGCCAGGGTGCCTTCGTCCATGACGACCGCGATCGCATTTGCGAAGTAGGCGTTGAGGGCGGCGAGGCTGAGAATCCAGATGGGCGCTCGCCACCTGTCTCGTCGGCCCATGAGCCGCAGCAGAGTCCACAGGCCGGCCACCTCGGAGCTGCCGTGGTCCTCTGAATGACGGCCGCGGCCGGAACGGTTCAGCCGTGCATCATTCCGGTTGGGGGCGCCGGCGGTGCGTGCCAGGAGGGTCATGGCTCCTCCTTCGCAAGGAGCCCGCGGCCGGAAGCAGTGTGGCGACTCGCGGAGCCGCTGCGACCGGCAGTACCGCGAGCACCGGCAGTACCGGCAGCGTTGCCGTAGTGACGCAGCAGCAGCTGTTCGAGCGTGGGCGGCGTCGCTGTCAGCGCCCGGATCTCATGCTCGCCGAGAGCGCGCATGATGGCGGGAAGCTCGGCGGTGTCGGCGCTGAAGTGCAGCTGCGGTCCCTCACGGACCAGATCGTGGACTCCGGGCATGTTCTGCAGTTGCGGAATCTCCGACTCCACTTCGACGGTGACCGTTGTTCGGGAGAGGTGGCGCAGGTCCGACAACGCGCCGGATTCGACGATTCGTCCCGATCTGATGATCGAGACACGGTCGGCCAATGCCTCCACCTGCGCGAGGATGTGACTGGAGAGCAGCACCGTGCGTCCTTCCTCCTTCGCCTCTCGGATGCACTGCTGGAAGACGGCCTCCATGAGCGGGTCGAGCCCGGCAGTCGGTTCGTCGAGCAGCAGAAGATCGACGTGTGAGGCCAGCGCCGAGATCAGCGCAACCTTCTGCCGATTGCCCTTCGAATAGGTTCGGCCCTTCTTACGCGGGTCGAGGTCGAAGCGCTCGATGAGTTCATCGCGCTTGCGGGTATCGACCCCGCCGCGCAGCCGCGCGAACAGATCGATTGCCTCGCCCCCGCTCAGACTCGGCCAGAGTTCGACGTCGCCGGGAACGTAGGCGAGCCTGCGGTGAAGGGGCACCGCACGCTTCCAGGGGTCCTGTCCGAGGAGTCTGATGCGACCCGAATCGTGTTTGAGGATGCCCAGCAGGATCCTGATGGCCGTCGACTTGCCGGCCCCGTTCGGGCCCAGGAATCCGTGGACCTCGCCGCGTGCCACCTCGAGGGACAGCCCGTCGAGCGCGCGGACGCGGCCGTAGCTCTTGACCACGTCCCGCATGGAGATGGCCATGGAGTCGGTGTCGGCAACCGCCGAGGTGGACGGTGGAGTGTTCGTCGCTGTGGTCATGGCTGATCGCCTCCTGAGGGTTTGGTGGGGTCGGGTGCCGCATCGTCGGGAATCGTGCTGTCGGGGATCGCGCTGTCGGGGATCGTCTCGAAGACGCCGTTGAGGTAGAGGTCGAGCAGGTGGGGTGCGAGCCGAGTCATCGTCTCCGCTGTGCCATTCGTACCCAGAGAGGTCTGCAGTCGGTGTTCGAGCATCGACGGCGCCAGTGCCAACGTCGCGAGAGTCGCCGCCTGCCCCCGAGGATCCTCACTCTGCCGAAACGTGTATCCGGCGAAGCCATGGGCGATGTAGTCCTCGACGAGACCGATGTAGTGCTCGAAATGGCGTTGGCCGTGTTCGCTGGGATCCAGCAGAGACTTCATGAGGTAGTTGAAGTTCATCGCCATACTCGGATCGTCGAAGAACATCCGCATGACGCGAGCGGAGTATTCGACATTCGCGGCTTGGGCCTCGGAGATGGCATCGAAGACGTGGTTGTCGCAGACGGTGCGCAGCCTCTCCTTCGACCCGAAGTGGTGGATGACGAGCCCGGGGGAGACCCCGGCCGCCGAGGCGATGCTGCGGATCGTCGATTTTGTGAACCCGTGGATGGCGAACTCCGAAATCGCGGCAGTGCGAATCCGGTCCGCAGTCTCCGGGGAGGCATTGGGAGAACGAGCAGGCTTTGCCTCTGCCGGTTCGGGAGTCTGCCTCGCTGTCGGCTTCCTCGAGTTCGATTCGTCGTGTGTTGAACGCATGTTTAATATTAAACGCGCGTTCAATCATGGAGTCAATGGGGCGGGTGAATTTTTTCGGGTCGAGCCGACCGGGAGTTGCGCCGGCGGTCTCGCGTAGAGGTGGTTCATCTCTTGACGTACAACCGAATGGTTGTATAATTTGACTATGGAAGCACTTTCCGACGATCAGGTGGACCTGATGTTTCAGGCATTGGCCGATCGGACGCGTCGCGACATCGTGCGGCGGGTCATGGTCGAAGAGCTTTCGGTGTCCGAGCTCGCAGATTCCTATGACATGAGCTTTGCAGGGGTGCAGAAGCACGTTGCTGTGCTTGAGCGTGCGAAGATCGTGTCGAAACGGCGGGTCGGACGCGCCCAGATCGCGCACGTCGAAATGGGTGCGATTCGCACCGTGGCCTCACTGCTGAGCGAGCTTGAGGAAATGTGGCGTGCACGGATCGAACGCATCGATGACCTGCTGGCCCAGGATGGGGCCGACGGTCTGTGATGCGAACACGATGAGACGAACAAAGGAGTTGTCATGCCAGTCATTGAAACCACCCACGACGAAGAGAACCTGACTCTGACGATGGTCGCCGAATTCGCGGCACCTCCCGAACGGGTCTGGGAGGTCTACGCCGACCCGCGCCAGCTCGAGAAGGTCTGGGGGCCGCCCACCTATCCGGCAACGGTGGTCGACCACTCTTTGGTGCCAGGGGGTCGGGTCACCTACTTTATGACCAGCCCTGAGGGTGAGAAGTTCTGCGGGCTCTGGGAAGTGTCCTCGGTCGACGCTCCGAGGCAATTGGCATTCCGCGACTATTTCGCGGACGAGGACTTCAACATCGATGAGTCGATGCCCGGCAGCGGCAGCGTCTTCACCTTCAGTGAGGTCGACGGGGGGACGCGGGCCACCTACGAATCGACCTTCGACTCCCTCGAGAGCCTCAAAACCGTACTCGAGATGGGCATGGTCGAAGGCGCCACGAGCGCGATGAGCCAGATTGACGACCTGCTTGCTCAGGACTGAGGTGGACTCGGCACGAGAATGCGAAACGGTTGGCAAGTTCTCTTCGATCTGAGACTCAATTATCGAAGAGAACTTGCCAACCGTTGGCGCAGCGGCGGCGCAGGCTCCAGCGGCGGCGCAGGCTCCAGCGGCGGCGCCGATGCGCGGCGGTGCAGAGGCTCCAGCGGCGGCGCGGCAGCTCAGCGTTCGGTCTGTGCCTGCATCGAGTGGCGTGGTGCCTCGGGGCCGACCGGGATGATGAGGAGCAGGCCGACGAATAGCACGATGAGGATCCCCGCCGTGCCGGCTCTTTGGAAGCCGAGGATCGAGATCGAGAGGGCGAACATGGCCGGGCCGAGGAAGCTCACAGCACGACCGGTCGTGGCATAGAGTCCGAAGTTCTCCCCAGCACGTTCGGGTGGAGTGATCCTGGCCAGGAAGGACCTGCTCGAAGCCTGCACCGGTCCGACGCAGAAGCTGAGCACAAGCGCACAGATCCAGAACACGACGGGATCGTCGCTGAAGAGGATCGGCAGGCCGCCGATGAGGATGATGATGAGCCCGGTGATGATCACGGGCTTCGGCCCGAGCCGGTCATCGAAGAATCCGGCGATCATAGCTCCCGCGCCGGCAGCGACGTTGGCGGCGACGCCCAAGATGATGATCTCCGAAGGCGAGAAGCCGTAGCTGCCTGCGGCCAGCACCCCGGCGAAGGCGAAGATCGCGGCCAGCCCGTCGCGGAACACCGCCGATGCGATGAAGAACCGCAGCGTCTGATGCTCCTCCTTCCACATCCGCACGAGGCGGCGGACGAGCACGGCATAGTCGGCGATGAACGACTTGATCGGGTGCCCAGCTGATGGGTTCGCAGTCTGCGCACTCGGTGCTGTGAAGAGCACAGGCACGGCGAAGATCGCGAACCAGGTCGCCGACATGACGGCGACGACCCGGAACCTCATCCCGCCCTCGTCCCCGGCACCGAAGAGCCCCACCTCGGGCTGGATGACGAGGACGAGGAGAATGACGAGAAGGACGAGGCCGCCTGCGTAGCCCATGCCCCAGCCGAAGCCCGAGACCTTCCCGACGTTGCCAGGCTGGGTGATGCGGACCATGATGCCGTTGTAGGACACCTCGGCGAATTCGAAGAACACGCTGCCCATGGCGATGAGCAGGAGACCCAGCCACAGGTAGTCGGGGGAGTCGCGGACGAAGAAGAGCCCGAACATCGTGAGAATGACGATTCCGGTGTGGATTCCCAGCCACAGCTTATGCCGACCGCCGGAGTCGGCCCGAGTGCCCGCTGCCGGTGCGACCAAGGCGATGATGAACCCGGCCGCAGCCATCGACCAGCCCAGCGCCGAGGAACCGGATTCCTCTGTCGCCGCCACGCTCTTCGTCAGATACGGCGAGAAGACGAAGGTGATGATGACGGCGTTGAACGACGCCGACCCCCAATCCCAGAGGGCCCAGCTCAGCACTCGGGAACGGGACCCCGCCGGCGATATCGGATTCGTCTGCATGACGCCACTGTAGATGAATCGTCATCGCTGCAGGTGCCGCTGGCGATTCGGGTGATTGTCCTCATCGAGCTGCTGTTCCCGCGGTGGTTGTCCTCAGCGAGGTGCTGTTCTCGCCGTGATTGTCCCTACAGTCTGCTGAGAATAGCTTGATAGCTACGGTACATTACGGCAGAGTTGGTAGACGTTCACAGCCACTCGATCCGAAAGGCCTCATGGATACCTCCGACGAGAAGGAGAGCGCTGGGGTGGGAGAGACGACCACCTCGGCGCCGAAGAACGACGCTGAAAATCCGCATATGCTCATCGATTCGCCCGATCCGATTCGGTTGCATCTGCCGAGCGAGGTGTCGCTGGCAGATGCCGACACCGATGACGAGATTACCGCGAAGCTGAAAGCACAGGGCGTGCGCCTGGGCAAGGGACTCATCGCTCCGGCCGTCTTCTGGCCTTCCCTGATCGCAATTCTGGGCGTTGCGCTGCTTGCGATCTTCCTGCCCGACGGCACCAACACGGTCCTGACGAGCGTCAACGATTGGATCGTCGCCGACCTTGGTTGGTATTACATGCTCGTCGTCGGCGGGTTCGTCATCTTCTCCATCGTGATCGGATTCTCGAAGTTCGGGAAGATCACTCTCGGCCGTGACGGAGAGAAACCCGAGTTCGGAGTCTTCTCCTGGTTCGCCATGCTCTTCGCAGCCGGTATGGGCATCGGCCTGGTCTTCTATGGTGTCGGTGAGCCACTGACCTATGCCACATCCGGCCCCAAGCCAGGATGGGACGGCAGCGAAGCGGATATCTCCAAGCTGGCGATGGCTCAGACCTTCATCCACTGGGGACTGCATCCTTGGGCGATCTACGCCGTGATCGGACTGGCGTTGGCCTACGCGATTCACCGCCGTGGACGTCCTGTCTCGATCCGCTGGGCGCTCGAGCCTCTGCTCGGGCACCGCGTCAAGGGCTGGATGGGCGATATCATCGACATCCTCGCCATCTTCGGTACCGTCTTCGGCATTGCGACCTCCCTGGGGCTCGGTGTCCAGCAGATCTCGTCCGGCCTCCAAGCGATCGGGCTGGTCGGTGAGGTCGACAATATGTTCCTCGTCATCCTCATCGTCGTCATCACCTTCCTGGCTACCCTGTCCGTGATCTCGGGAGTGGGCGCGGGAATCAAGTGGCTGTCGAACATCAACCTGTCGCTGGCGGGACTCCTCCTCATCGCCGTGCTGCTGCTCGGCCCCACCTTGTTCCTGTTCCAGAACCTCATCGAGTCCCTCGGCGTCTACCTGGCGAACTTCTTCAACATGACCTTCGACGTCGGTGCCTACACCGGCGAAGAAGGCGCCGAGTGGGCATCGAGCTGGACGATCTTCTACTGGGGCTGGTGGATCTCCTGGGCCCCGTTCGTCGGTGTGTTCATCGCCCGCATCTCGCGGGGACGCACCGTCCGGGAGTTCATCGCCGGCGTCCTCCTCGTACCCACCGTGGTCGGATTCATCTGGTTCGCCGCACTCGGCGGCACGGGAATCTATCGACAGCTCTTCGGTGAGGGCGGCCTGGTCGACCCGGAAGAGGGAGTCGTGGCAGAGAAGGTGCTCTTCGACGTGCTCAGCTCCCTGCCGATGGGCAGCATTCTGTCTGTGGTTGCCATCATCCTCGTGGCGATCTTCTTCATCACCTCCTCGGATTCCGGATCGCTGGTCGTCGACATGTTGGCCTCCGGCGGACACCCGAACCCGCCGGTGTGGTCACGTGTGCTGTTCGCCGCACTCGAGGGCGCTCTGGCGATCGGACTGCTCCTGGCCGGCGGCCTCGGTGCTCTGCAGGCGGCCTCCCTGGCTACGGCGCTGCCGTTCAGCATCATCCTGATATTCATCGCGATCTCGATGGTGCGGGCGTTCCAGATCGAATCCCTCAGAGCTCGGGAGATCGAAACCGGTCAGCGTACTCACGAGGTCGGTGAACACATCGCCGATGACTTCGACGAATACCTCGGCGACAAGGTCGATGCACGTATCGACTATCGGCTGTCACGGACCAGGGGCGTGTTGACCAGAACCCCGAAGGAAGAGCGGAAGGCCAAGGGCACCCAATAGACGCCGGCACTCGGCAGGCCTCTCACCTGGCTGTCGAGCGAGCCGTTGAAGCAGCCGAGGCGGCCCGGGTTTCGACCCGGGTCGCCTCTGCTGGCTGCGCCAACGGGTTCAGGAGCCAGAATTCTTCGGCCACGGCGGGGAGCACTTCAGGCTCTACCCATGACCGAGTAGTCTGGGAGCAAACGAGCGCATCGAATCCACCGACCAAGGAGCCCATATGCCCATTGCAAGCCCCGAAGTGTATTCCGAGATGATCAGCCGTGCGAAGTCCGAGGGCTTCGCCTATCCGGCGATCAACTGCACGTCTTCGCAGACGATCAACGCGGCCATCCGCGGGTTCGCCGAGGCCGGGTCCGACGGCATCGTGCAGATCTCCACGGGCGGCGCCGAGTACATCTCGGGTCCGACGATCAAGGACCGTGTGCGCGGCGCGATCGCGTTCTCCGTCTTCGCCGCCGAGGTGGCCAAGAGCTACGACGTCAACATCGCTCTGCACACCGACCACGCCCCGAGGCAGGCCGTCGAAGAGTGGGTCAAGCCCCTGCTCGCGGCCTCGACCGAGCGGGTGAAGAACGGCGGCGAGCCCTACTTCCAGTCGCATATGTGGGACGGTTCGGCGGTTCCGCTCGATGAGAACCTCGTCCTCGCCGAGGAGCTGCTCGAGCTCTCGGCCGCCGCGCATTCGATCCTCGAGATCGAGGTCGGCGTCGTCGGCGGCGAGGAGGACGGCGTCGAGAACGAGATCAACGACAAGCTCTACACGACCGTCGATGACGGCCTGGCCACCGCACGTGCCCTCGGCACCGGCGAGAAGGGCCGCTACCTCACGGCTCTGACCTTCGGCAACGTCCACGGCGTGTACAAGCCCGGCAACGTCAAGCTGCGTCCCGAGCTCCTCGGTGAGATCCAGGAGAAGGTTGGGGCAGAAGTCGGCAAGAAGTCTCCGTTCGACCTCGTCTTCCACGGCGGTTCGGGATCGAGTGAAGAGGAGATCGCCGAGGCGGTCCGCCACGGAGTCGTGAAGATGAACATCGACACCGACACCCAGTACGCCTTCACACGCCCGGTCGTCGAGCACATGCTGCGCAACTACGACGGCGTGCTCAAGATCGACGGCGAAGTCGGCGACAAGAAGCTCTACGACCCGCGCTCCTACGGCAAAGCGGCAGAGGCGAACATGGCCGCGCGCATCGTCGAGGCCTGCGAGAACCTCGGCTCGGCGGGCACCAGCCTGAAGAACTGAGCCCGGCACGCAGACTGTGGTCTGAGTCCGAGCATTCGCAGCAGCGGCCGTCGTCCGGAACCGGGCGGCGGCCGCTGCTCTCTGTCTGCAGGCGTGAACGGGCAAAGAGTGGTCGCTTTCGGATACTTTCTGGCAAACAGTGGTCGCAATCGGATACTTTCAGCGTCGGAAACTATCCGTTAGTGACCTAAGTTTCGGCCGGGGCGCCGCTGTGAATGACACGAGGTCCGGGACGCCATTGTCCCGGACCTCGCTATTCACTCGTACCTCGTCCCACTCCGCGGAAACGGCTGACCGTCAGCCCTCCGGCCGGGCCACCGATGCCGGGCAACCGCCGCCGGGCCACGACGGCGGGCGGCGGTCGCTCAGCCCTCGGGCCGGGCCACCGATGGCGGGCGGCGGGCGGCCGTCGCTCAGCCCTGCGGCACGGCGTCGCCGGCCTTGAGGCGTGCCACCCGCTGGTCCCAGAAGTCGGCGTTGCGCACACCGAGCTTCTCGGGCTCGAACACCGGGTCCAGTCCGTGCTTGGTCTGGCGTTCGAAGTCGCGCAGGAGCTTGAACGCCGGCTGCTGCAGGATGAGGATCGCAATGATGTTCAGCCAGGCCATGAGTCCCACGCCGATGTCACCGAGCGCCCAAGCACTGCCCGAAGCCGACATCGCGCCGACGGCCACCGCGATGACGATGACCAGCTGCAGGATCCGCTTGGCCACGGCCAGGACCATGGTGTTCCTGATCTTGCCCAGCAGGTACACGAGGTTCGTCTCGGCCATGTAGTAGTAGGCGACCATGGTCGTCAGGGCGAAGAGGAAGATCGAGATCGCGATGAAGGATCCGCCGAAGCCGGAGAGCATCGAGTCGAGACCGGCCTGCGGCCATTTCTCGCCCGGTGTGGCGGCGATGGCCTCGGCCATCTGGCCGCGCCCGGTGCCGATGATCGTCTCTCCGTCGGTGTCGAAGACCTTGTACATGCCCGTGGAGAGGATCATGAACGCAGTGGCCGAGCACACGAAGAGCGTGTCGATGTAGACGGAGCCGGCCTGGACGAGTCCCTGCTTGCTCGGATGGGAGACCTCGGCGGCCGACGCCGCGTGCGGTCCGGTTCCCTGACCGGCCTCGTTCGAGTAGATGCCGCGCTGGACACCCCACTGCACGGCCATGCCGATGATGCCGCCGAACGCCGCTTCCTGTCCGGCGTCGATGCCGAAGGCGGACTTGAAGACGAGTTCGAACACCGGGATGATCTGATCGGCGTTGACCAGGGTCACCGCAATGGCGGCGATGATGTAGATGACGGCCATGAAGGGCACCGCCAGCGAAGCGAAGTGCGCGATGCGCTTGATGCCGCCGATGACGATGAAGCCCATGATGATGACCAGTGCGATCGCTGTCACCCAGGTGGGCAGGCTCCACGCGTTCTCCACGGCTCCCGAGATCGCATTGGCCTGGATGCCCGGCAGCATGAAGCTCATGGCGATGACCGTGACGGCCGCAAAGACCATGCCGTAGACCTTGAACAGGCCACGGGCCTTGGTGTGACGGTAGGCCTTCTCGATGTAGAAGGCAGGACCGCCGCGGTATTCGCCGGTGCGGGGGTCCTGTTCCTTGAAGACCTGCCCCAGCGTCGATTCGACATAGGACGTCGAGGCGCCCAGCAGAGCGGAGATCCACATCCACACGACGGCACCGGGCCCGCCGAAGCCGATGGCGGTGGCGACACCGGCGATGTTGCCGACGCCGACGCGACCGGCCAGGGAGATCGCGAGGGCCTGGAAGGACGAGACTCCCTCATTGGAGCTCTTGCCCCTGAACATCTGCTTGAAGATGGCAGGAATCTGACGGATCTGCACCGCCCGTGAGCGGATCGTGAAATAGACACCGGCGCCGAGGCACAGGTAGACGAGGGCGGACGACCACACCACGTCATTGAGCCATTCGATGAAAGCGGACACGCTTCTCCATTCGTTTCTCCGAGCCGGGATCACCGGTTCGGCATTGCTGAGGGAATGTCTGTGCCAGAGCGCTGACCGCCGTGTGAGCAATCACCACCGAGCGAGCAATCAACTCCACGAGAGTTTCTCGGCAGTTCTCTGTGATGCACCTCATAAGTGAAACCGATTGTGATCTGTCGCGCAAATCGACGTCGCCGAGGCGGCTCGACCTCGCCGCGACCGCCTCGTCCGCATCGGCGGAGGCTACGACAAGGAGGGTTTCGCTGTGTCGGTGGGGCCGCCTCGGCGATGGGGGTCGGTTCGGCCCGATTCGGATCGGCGGCGAATCATTGCGAAGTCATTGCGATGTGGCTCACCGGCTATGAGCCAGTTCACTATTTGGGACGGGAACCGTATGATGTGGTGCGGATCTCTTCGAGCAAAGACGACACGAAGAGCACATTTGGAATGACAGGAACACCATGAAACGACGCACTGGTGCGAAGGCCGTGGCCATCGCCGCGGCGGGGGCTCTGCTCCTCTCCGCCTGCTCCACCTCGACGACGGGAGGCGGCGACGGGGATGACAAGGGCGGCATGCTCACGGTAGGAACCACGGACAAGGTTGTGGCGCTGGACCCGGCCGCCTCGTACGACAACGGAAGCTCACTCGTCGAGCAGCAGGTCTACCCCTTCATCCTCGCGTACAAGCCCGGCACGGCCGAGCTCAACCCCTCGATCGCCGAATCCGCGGACTTCACCGAACCCACGAAGTACGAGGTCAAGCTCAAGGACGGGCTCAAGTACGCCAACGGCAATGAACTGACCTCCTCGGATGTGAAGTTCTCCTTCGAGCGGCAGCTGAAGATCCAGGATCCCAACGGACCGTCCTCGCTGCTCGGCGGGCTGAAGTCCGTGGAGACCCCGGATGAGAAGACCGTGATCTTCAACCTCAAACGCAAGAACGACCAGACCTGGCCGGGAGTGCTCGCCAGCGCGGCCGGTCCGATCGTCGACGAGGACGTGTTCTCGGCGGACAAGGTCACCGAGGACCAGGACATCGTCGACGGCAAGGCCTTCGCCGGTCCGTACACGATCGACGGCTTCAAGTTCAATGAGCTGCTCACCTACAAGGCGAACGAGGACTATCAGGGCTTTATCGAGCCGGCGAAGACCGAGACCGTGCAGATGAAGTACTACTCGGACGCGAACAACATGAAGCTCGACGTCCAAGAGGGCACCATCGACGTCGCCTGGCGTTCGCTCTCGGCCACCGACATCGACGACCTCGGCAAGAACGAGGACCTCAAGGTCCACAAGGGCCCCGGCGGAGAGATCCGCTACATCGTGTTCAACATGGACACGATGCCCTTCGGTGCGAAGACCGATGAGGCCGATGAGAAGAAGTCGCTCGCGGTCCGTCAAGCCATGGCTGACTCCGTCGACCGTCAGGCCATCGCCAGCCAGGTCTACAAGGACACCTTCACTCCGCTGTTCTCGCACGTGCCCGAAGGCCTGCCCGGTGCAGACGAGCCGCTGAAGGCCGAGTACGGCGACGGCAACGGCGGGGCCGATGTCGAGAAGGCGAAGAAGGCGCTCAAGGACGCCGGTGTCGAGACACCGGTCGAGCTCAAGCTGCAGTACAACCCGGACCACTACGGTCCGTCCTCGGGCGACGAGTACGCCTTGGTGAAGGATCAGTTGGACAAGACCGGTCTGTTCAAGGTCGACCTCCAGTCGACCGAATGGGTGCAGTACAACAAGGACCGCACCGATGACGTGTACCCGATGTACCAGCTGGGTTGGTTCCCCGACTACTCGGATGCTGACAACTACCTCGTGCCGTTCTTCTACGACACGGACGACACCCCGTCGTTCCTCGGCAACCACTACCGGGATAAGACGATGAACAAGGAGCTCAACGCTCAGTCCTCCATCGCCGATGAAGGCAAGCGCGAGGAAGCTCTGAAGAAGATCCAGGGTCAGCTCGCCGACGAGCTGCCGACCCTGCCGCTGCTCCAGGGCAACCAGATCGCGGTGTCCGGCAAGGACATCAAGGGCGTCGACGACACCCTCGATCCCGCGTTCCAGTTCCGGCTGGCGCTGCTGAGCAAGTGATCACCCCCACGAGGTGCAGGTGAGCCGGTCAGGCCGCCTGCACCTCGTGGCGCGTTCGCGGCGCACTCACGCCGATCCGCGTGAGCTGCCGCCCATCGCCGGGCGCGCCCATCCGCGAGCCCGGCCGCGGACACCTCGAAACACATCCCAAAGGAACACATGTCTGCTGCCATCAGCGAACCAGGGGCGGAGGCCGCCGAGACTTCGGTCGCGGTCAAGAAGCCCTCGGGAGGCGGTCTGGGACGTTACGTCCTCATCCGCTTCCTCCTCATCATTCCCACCATCTTCATTCTCACCACTCTGGTGTTCTTCCTCATGCGCATCACCGGTGACCCGATCACCGCGGCGCTGGGCGGACGCCTGACGAAGGCCCAACTGGCCGAGCGCGTCCAGGCCGCCGGCTACGACCGGCCCCTCCTCGTCCAATACTTCGAGTACATGGGCAACCTGCTCAAGGGCGACTTCGGCACCGCGGTCTCCGACGGCCAGCCGGTCTCGGCAATCCTCCTCAACTATGGGGCGGCGACCGTCGAACTCGTCTTCTACGCGCTCATCGTCGCGTTCGTCATCGGCATCCCGCTGGGCATGCTCGCCGCCTACCACCGCGACAAGGCCCCGGATGCCGCACTGCGAGTGCTCGCGATCCTCGGCTACGCGACCCCGGTGTTCTTCGCCGGCATGATCCTCAAGCTCATCTTCGGCGTCTTCCTGCCGATCCTGCCCGTGGCCGGTCGCGGCACCACACAGACCGAATACATCATGTCCGGAGTCGTGGGCCCGACCCGGATCTACCTCATCGACGCCCTGCGGATCGGGAACTTCTCCGTCCTCGGCGATGTGCTCGCCCATGCGGTGCTGCCGGCGATCGCCCTCGGCGTCCTCACCGCCGGAGTCTTCCTCCGGCTCGTGCGCACGAACCTCATCGGCACTCTCGAACAGCAGTACATCGACTCGGGCCGATCCCGCGGCATCTCCGAATACCGCCTGGTCACCAAGCATGCCTACCGTCCGGCGCTGATCCCGATCATCACCGTCATGGGCATGCAGATCGCTCTCATGCTCGCCGGCGCCGTGCTCACTGAGACGACATTCGAATGGAAGGGGCTCGGCTTCAAACTCGCCGAATACCTCACCGCGCGTGACTTCGTGGCCGTGCAGGGAATCGTCGTGTTCCTCGCCGTCATCGTCGCGTTCACGAACTTCCTCGTGGACGTCATCGCCGCATTCATCGACCCGAGAGTGAGGTACTGATGTCCACTCCAGACAATCCACAGAACCCCTCGTCGACGCCGTCGACGGAGATCTTCGCCGAGGTGGCTCCCGGTTCCGGTGTCCCCGCGCTGGCCTTCGACGAGAAGGCGAAGAAGTCCTGGTTCTCCCGGCTGCCGATCGTCTCCCATCTGCGTCAGTCCGTGGGACTGCAGCGCGGAATGCTCATCACCGGGCTCGTGCTGTGCGGGATCGTCCTCATCAGCGCGATCTTCGCCCCGCTCATCGCCCCCTACGGCTTCAATCAGCTCGGCACCTCCGAAGGCAACTTCGGGTCGAAGCTGCCTCCCGGAGGCTCCCACATCTGGGGCACGACGGTCGGCGGCTACGATGTCTTCTCCCGCGTGGTCTGGGGCGCGCAGACCGCAGTGGCCGTCATCGTCGTGGCCGTGATCATGTCGATCTTCGCCGGTGTCATCCTCGGCCTCATCTCCGGGTACCTCGGTGGGTGGCTCGACCGCATCCTCGTCGTCATCGCCGATGCCGTCTATGCCTTCCCCACCCTGCTGCTCGCGCTGGTCATGTCGATCGCGATCTCCGGCGGCCAGTCGAGTGCGTGGGGCGGCATCGCCGCGGCCGCGTTCTCGATCACCGTGGTCTTCATCCCCCAGTACTTCCGGGTCGTGCGCGCCGAGACGCTGCGGCTGAAGGCCGAGCCCTTCGTCGAATCGGCGATCGTGCTGGGGGCGTCGAAGACGCGCATCATCTCCAAGCACATCTTCCGCAACGCAACACGGACCCTGCCGCTGATCTTCACGCTCAACTCCTCCGAGGCGATCCTCACCCTCGCCGGACTCGGGTTCCTGGGCTTCGGCATCGAACCCACCTCGGCGTCGGAATGGGGCTATGACCTCAACAAGGCACTGCCGGATGTCACCTCCGGCGTGTGGTGGACCGCGGTGTTCCCGGGGCTTGCGATCGTGCTCACGGTGCTCGGCATCACCCTGGTCGGTGAGTCGATGAACGATCTCAACGACCCGCGCCTGCGGGTGCGGCGGAAAGCGAAGACGAAGAACGTCAGAACTGCGGAGGTCAAGGCATGAGCAGGAAGTCACATGAGCAGGCCGGTCCTGCGACCGACAACGTCCTCGACGTCGACGGACTCGATGTCACCTTCTCCACCGACGGAGGCGAAGTCCACGCGGTCAAGGACGTATCGCTGTCCGTCTCACCCGGTGAGGTGCTCGCCATCGTCGGCGAGTCCGGTTCCGGCAAGACAGTGACCGCCAGGTCCATCCTCGGGCTGCTGCCGGAGACGGCGCAGCGCTCGGGCGCCATCGTCATCTCCGGGCAGAACGTGCTCAGCGTCTCCGCCGAGGAACTGCGGGCCATGCGCGGACGTGACGTGGCGATGGTCTTCCAGGAGCCTTCGACCGCACTCAATCCCGTCTACACCGTGGGCTGGCAGATCGCCGAAGGCCTGCGCGCCCACGACAGGAAGGCGAACAAGGCCGATCTCAAGGCCCGCGTCGTCGCGGCGATGGAGCAGGTCGGAATCCCGGATGCCGAGAACCGCTTCGACTACTATCCGCACCAGTTCTCGGGCGGGCAGAAGCAGCGCATCGTTATCGCCATGGCACTTGCCCTGGGCGCGAAGCTCATCGTCGCCGACGAGCCGACCACGGCCCTCGACGTCACCGTGCAGGCCGAGATCCTCGATCTGCTGCGGGAGCTGCGTGATGAGACGGGCACATCCATCGTGCTCATCACCCACAACATGGGTGTTGTCGCCGACCTCGCCGACCGGGTGGCCGTGATGTTCCGCGGCGACCTCGTCGAGGTCTCCTCTGTCGAGCAGCTCTTCAGCGACCCGCAGGAGCAGTACACGCGGGAACTGCTCGCCGCCGTGCCCCGGATCGGATCGACCGTGGCAGGCAGCCGGAAGGCCGCTGCCGCCGAGGCAGGGGCCGGGTCGGGTACGACCGCGCGGGACCCGTCGGTGGCCGAACCTGCGTCGGCGGGCACCGCCTCGGCGGGGGAGACATCGATCAGCACCGCCTCGGCGGGGGAGGCCTCGATCGGCACCGCCTCGGCGGGGGAGCGAGATGCGGGGGAGCGAGACGCGCGGGAGTCGATCGTCTCCGCTCGCGATCTCGACATCGTCTATCCCGGCGGCATCGGCCGAGACGATTTCCACGCAGTGAAGAAGGTCAGCTTCGACATCAAGGCCGGTGAGGTCTACGGCCTCGTCGGCGAATCGGGATCGGGCAAGACGACGATCGGGCGCGCAATTGCGGGTCTGACCAGGGCCAGCGGGGGAAGCCTCAAAGTGCTCGGTCATGAGATGGTCGGGTTCAAGGAACGCGAGTTCTCGAAGATCCGGCGGCGGATCGGGTTCGTGTTCCAGGACCCGGCGGCCTCGTTCAACCCGCATCTGACGATCGGGGAATGCGTCGCCGAACCGTTTGCGATCCACCGTCGGGAGATGAGCGCCGCGGATCGGTCGAAGCGGGTGATCGAGCTGCTCGATTCGGTGCAGCTGCCGAGGGCCTATGCGGCCAGGTACCCGCACGAGCTCTCGGGCGGGCAGCGGCAGCGGGCGTCGTTGGCGCGCGGTCTGGCGCTTGATCCGGAACTAGTCATCGCCGATGAGCCGACCTCGGCGCTGGACGTGTCGGTGCAGGCGAAGGTGCTCGAGCTGTTCGTCGAGCTGCAGAATCGCTTCGACTTCGCGGCCCTGTTCATCAGCCACGATCTCGCCGTCGTCGATATGCTCTCCGACAGCATCGGGGTGCTCTTCCACGGTGAGCTGCTCGAAGAGGGCACAGGTGAACAGGTGCTCGGTGCGCCGAGGGAGGATTACACGAAGCGTCTGATCGCTTCGCTGCCGGTGCCGGATCCGGCCGAGCAGGCCAAGCGCCGCGAGCTCGCCCGCTCCCTCCGCACCCCCTAATTGCCACCTGACGGCGGCCCAGCAACCTCGCGCAAGGTTGCTGGGCCGCCGTCAGGTAGTAAGGGAGGTTATTTGGGGTCGGCGATGAAGTCGAGCATTCCGGCCTGATTGACCGGCAGGCTGAGCAGGCGGTCGAGCTCTTCCGCGGAGGGATCGATGCCAAGGATGCGCAGCGAGTACTGCGTGAAGTCGCGTTCGATCATGTCCGGGGTGAGATCGCCCGTGGGCCGGTACCACAGCGAGAGCGAATTGCAGATCGAGTGGATCGCACGAGTGGCCAGGGCCGCACTGTCGACGCGGAAACTTCCGGCCTCGACGCCGGCGCGGACGATATCGCCCACGATCTCCCGGGCCTCACGCTGGAGTTCCTTGACCTGAACGGCATTGTCCCCGGTGAGACGCTCGGTGTCGCGAATGAGCACGGTCGAGACCGACACATTCTCCGTGCGGTAGCGGGCGAGGTAGCGCACGGCCACGGTGAGCTGATCGACCGGGTCGTCGTCGACCTCGGCGATGACCGCACGGGCATGCTCGATGTACCACGAGTACGCGGTGTGGACGAGTTCGTAGAGCGCTTCCTGCTTCGAAGGGAAGTAATAGTAGAGTGCGGAGAGGCTCAGCCCCGCCGTCTGTGCGATGTCGCGGATGGATGCGCCGTCGAATCCCTTGTCCGCAAAGGTATCCCGGGCCGAGCGGAGGATGTTGTTGCGGCCGTTTGTTGAACGCACGATGACCGGACTCCTTTGCCTAGTTTTCGTCGAGGCCGACTTTTCTATCGAACAGTCTTTCACTTGCCCCACGACCATACACGACGGGCCCCGCTCTCGGGCGCGATTCCACAGGGAACTTCACCTAAGGCCCGCGGAATCGATGATCGCCGAGGCGGCCGTGCCTACCGCGGGAGACCGCGCCGCCGCGTGATCAAGGTCACTCGAGCGGCGGGGAATGATTGACGGTTCAACAATGTTGGCGTGGGTGGAGCGCACAGGAGACCTGTGCCGCGGCCACTGTGCGACGGTGCCGCATCCGCCCGTCTGACACCGACTACCGATTTGAGGACCCACATGCTCAACATTGCCATCATCCCCGGAACCTCGCGTCCGCAGGCGCTCAATCCCCAGATCGTCGCCTGGGTCAACGATCAGCTGGCGGGCAACGATGACGTCCGCGCCGAGGTCGTCGACTTCGGTGATTTCGATCTGCCCCTGCTCGACGAGGTCGTCCCTGCGGGCGCCAAGATGTACGGCAATGACCACACCAAGGCCTGGGGCGCCAAGCTCGAGGAGTTCGACGCCTTCATCTTCGTCACCCCCGAGTACAACCACTCGATCTCCGGCTCGCTGAAGAACGCGCTCGACTTCGTCGCCACCGAGTTCAACCACAAGGTCGCAGGAATCGTGAACTACGGTGCCGACAAGGGTGTGCGCGCCGCCGAGCACCTGCGCCACATCCTGGCCAACTACAAGCTCGCCGTCGTCCGCGACCAGGCCTCGTTCTCGATCTTCACCGACGTCACCGATGGCACGTTCGCCCCGACCGAGGTCTCTGCCGCGCCGTTCGCCTCGATGGTCGCCGACATCGTCAGCTGGGGCGAAGCCCTCAAGTCCGTGCGCGAAGCCAGCGCCGAGGTGCAGGCCGCCTGAGCAGCCCACGTTCACATTCGTTGACCCCAGGGCAGGGTCCGGGACCTGTGTGCCCTGAGGCCCGCACGCTCTGAGAACACACGCCCAAGGCCCGCCGATCAATGATCAGCGGGCCTTGCGCTGTTTGCATCCGGAACCGCAGCCGCCTGTGCCGCCGCCGGGCCGATCGCACCCTCATTCAACCGCCGCCGGGCCGTTCGCCCCCTCGTTCAACGGAAAATCAGGTTTTCGCACCGGCCTCGCATCGATAACCTGATTCTCCGTTGAACGAGGTCCCGCCATAGGAAGGTGACCGGTCCCACAGCGCTGCGTTAGAGTCGCAACGACAGATCGTTCACTCAACGACGCCACGATCCCCGCGATGCAAAGGACACCTATGGATCTGCAGAACACCGTCGCCCTCGTCACCGGCGGAGCCTCCGGCCTCGGCCGGGCCACCACCGAACGCCTCCTGGCGGCCGGCGCCCAGGTCGTCATGGTCGACCTCAACGCCGAGGTCGGTGAGCAGGTCGCCGCCGAACTCGGCGACTCCGCCCACTTCGTCGCCGCCGATGTCACGAACGAAGACGAGATCCAGGCCGCCGTCGACACCGCCACCGGACTCGGCGCCCTGCGCGTCGTCGTCAACTGCGCCGGAGTCGCAACACCGGGCAAGCTCGTCTCCCGCAAGGGACCGCTGCCCCTCGACGCCTTCCAGAAGGTGCTGGGCATCAATATCGTCGGCACCGTCAACGTCTGCCGCCTCGCCGCCGCGGCCATGCAGGGCCAGGAGGCCACCGGCGAGGAGCGCGGAGTCATCATCAACACCGCCTCCGTCGCGGCCTTCGACGGACAGATCGGCCAGATCGCCTACTCGGCGTCAAAGGGCGCCGTCGCCTCGGTGACCCTCCCGATGGCTCGCGAACTCGCGGCCTCCCTCATCCGCGTGGTCACCATCGCCCCAGGCATCTTCGAGACCCCGATGATGGCGGGACTGCCCGCCGAGGCGCAGGAATCCCTCGGCAAGTCCGTGCCCCATCCGGCCCGCCTGGGCAAGCCGACCGAATATGCCCAGCTCGTCGAATCGATCGTGGCGAACCCGATGCTCAACGGTGAGACGATCCGCCTCGACGGCGCGATCCGCATGGCCCCGAAATGATCGGCTGAACCCTCGCCGAGGCGGCTGGCCGCCCGTGCGTGAATCGCGGGCAGTCGCCTTCGCGAGGCAGTCGGTCCGCGGAAGATGAACTTCCTCGGCCGTGCGGGAATCATCGGAGTGGCCGTCTGCGCAGCGACCATGGGCACCGCACAGGTGCTGAGCTGGACGGGAGCCGACGGCGCAGCCTCCCTGGCGGCGCTGCTGACCCTTGTGCCCGCCCTCCTCACCCTCTGTGGTTTCGGCTCCTGGGCGTTGCGGGATACGACTGGCGAAGGCGTGAGCATATCGAGCAATATGAGCTCGATCTCCATCTCGCATACATGAGTACACCGAAGAGCCGGGTTCTCAGCGGTTCTCAGCGGTTCTCGTTGACGAGCAGCGCCAGCTGCACCCGTGAGCTCACCTCGAGCTTGTCGAAGATGCGCGCAAGGTGGGTCTTCACGGTCGCTGTTGAGACGAACAGCGACCGTCCCACCTGCGCGTTCGTCATTCCCTGCGCGACCGCCTCGGCGATCTCCCGCTCCCGCGTCGACAGGGAAGCGAGCGGATCCGGGCCCGGCGCCGAGGCGGTCGGGCCGGACGTGAGCAAGGTGGCCAATGCGGTCGCCGACAAGGTGCGGGTGCCGTCGGCGGCGGCTCGCACCGCGTTGATGAGCTCCTCGGGCGGGGTGTCCTTGAGGATGTAGCCGGCGGCCCCGGACTGCAGGGCGCGATGGATGAAATCGTCGGTGCCGAAAGCCGTGAGCATGAGCACCTGCGGGTGCTCGGGATCCGACAGCAGCGTCTGCGCCGCCTCGAGGCCGTCGACGCCGGGCATTCGGATGTCCATGAGGACGAGGTCGGGATTCAGTCGACGGGCGAGATCGATGGCCTCGTGCCCGTCGGCCGCCTCGGCGATGACGTCGATGTCCTCGGCCGCGCCGAGGAGGAGCCGCAGTCCCGAACGCATGAGCGATTCGTCGTCGGCGATGATGACACGGATCGTCACGCTTCTTCCTCCTGCTGCCCGTCCGGCGGCGTCCCGTCCGAACCGTCCTCGTCCTCGGTCGCCGCTTCCGCTTCCGTGGCGCTTCCCTCGGTTGTGAAGACTGCGGGGTCGATGGGGATGCGGGCGCGGAGGGTGAATTCGGGGGCCGTCGTCACGGTGAGGTCTCCGCCCATGGCCTCCATTCTCTCTCGCAGTCCCAACAGCCCCAAGCCGGAACCGGTGACGAGCTGCTGTGCCCCGGCGCGGAACGCAGGGCCCAAACCGGTGTGGGGGTTGCTCGCAACGAGTTCGAGGCGACCCTCCGCCTCGTCGAGGCCGACCTTGATCGTCACCTTCTGACCCGGTGCGTGTTTGACGGCGTTCGTGATCGCCTCCTGGGCGAAACGGTAGATCGTCGTCCGCTCCAGTGCACTGCACCGCTGGAGTGCCGCGGCACAGACGGGGTCGATATAGCGCAGTTCGGCGATGTGGCCGCGGGCCGCGACGAGGCGGTCGATGTCGGGGTCGATGACCGTGCCCTGGTCATCACTGCGGAGCATCGTGAGGACCTCGCGGAGTTCGATTCCGGATCGGCGGGCGGCATCGGCGATGAGGCGCGCGCTTTCGCGCACGTCCTCGGGGTCGAGGTCCTGCCTCACGGACAGGGCTCCGGAGTACATGGCGATGACGGACAGATGATGGGACAGGGAATCGTGCATGTCGCGGGCGATGCCGCGACGCACCTCGGCGATGGCGCGATCTTGGCGGGAGCGTTCGCGCAGCAGGGTCTGAGCGGCGGAGTCGATGAGGCCCTGTTCGCGGGAACCGCGGATGACGCCGATGGCGACGATGACGGCATAGACGATGCTGCTGAAGAGGAAGATCGGAAGCTCGAACGCGCCGGCGGCCTGCGGGGTGAGGACGTAGGTCGACAGGAGGGCGGCCAGTGCGGCGGCGAGGGCGAGGAAGTCAAGAGCCCAGCTGCGCCGGGCCGACAGTGACACGAGGATGAGGGACGCAGCGAGGAACCCGACCGTGCTGACCGTGCCGCAGAGGAGGCCGATGATGCCGACGGTGACCGGGATCCAGCCGCCGGGGCGGCGTTGGAGTGACTCGACGGAGCCGTCGGCGGCGAGGAACTCCTCACCGCCGCGACCCGTGACGGTGAGGAATTCGCCGAGCTTCTCCGCGGCGAGGACCTTCGGACGCAGCTGCTTGCGCGGGACCCGACGTCCGTCGAAGAAGAGGACGAGAGGCAGGCAGATGAGGGAGACGAGACCGAAGACGAAGTGGACCAGCAGTTCGGCGCTGAGCGCATCGGCTTCGGAACCGGCGTCCTCCGGTGAGGGCCAATCGGCCCCGACGACGATGACGAGCAGGAGCACACCGACGGCGGCGGCGATGCCTGTCCAGAGCAGGGCATGCGCGAGCGGGCGGCCGGTTCGAGATGTCACGCTTCGACCCTACCCGGGCGACCGCTGGGAGGCTGTCGTCCGAAAGGATGAAATCCGTTCGGACCCATGGTCGCGGTTGCTCGATCGGAAGCACCCTGATGTGTGCATTCGCCCGATCGGATGACACGAATCATGCCCTCGGCCGATGGTCGACGACCCCGTTCTTCGACAGGGTGGAGACATGAGAAATCAACCGCACACACTGCACAGTCAACCGGCCCAACCGCTCCAGCCGGCCCAACCGCTCCAGCCGGCCCAACCGGCCCAGCCCGGCACGGACCTGCACATCCCCGCATCCGTTGAGCCGCCTCGGCGCTATCATCGGCAGTTCGCCGGGCTGCCGGGGAACCGATGGTTCAAACCGATCCTCGTGGTGCTCCTGACCCTGCTGTTCTACTCGGTCGCGATGATCGTCGAGTTCGTGAGCTTCTTCATCGTTGCCCTGATCACGCTCAACACCGAAGGCGACTTCACCGCGTGGTCAGAACGACTCATCGACTTCAACACCATCACCGGAGTGCTCTTCGGGCTCATCAACGTCATCCTCATGTGGCCGGCCGCCGAACTCGCGACCCTCTGCGTCTATCGGCGCTGGTACTCCTCGATGATCTCGCTTCGCGGCGGCATGCGTTGGGGCAGACTCGGGCGGTACATGCTCTACGGGACGGCCGTGTGGGTGGTCTGCGCGATCGTCATGGTCCTCTTCTCGGACGGGGCAACGGGCACCCTGACCTCGGGAATCGTGTGGAATCAGCATGTGCTCGCCATGCTCATCGCGTTCGTCCTCCTCGTCCCGTTCCAGGCGACGGCCGAGGAGATCGTCTTCCGCGGGCTGGCGATGAACATCATCGGCTCCTGGCTGCGGCACCCGGCGTGGGCCGTGCTGATCCCCGTGCCGTTCTTCGTCTTCGGCCACCTCTACGATCTGCCCGGACTCATCGATGTCGGGATCTTCGCCGCGATCGTCGGCACACTGACCGTCATCACCGGCGGCCTCGAGGCCGGGATCGCGTTCCACATCGTCAACAACCTCTTCGCGTTCGTCCTCGGTGTGCTCTCCGGAGCCGACCTCAACGCGACGAGTTCCCCGACCGCCGAGGTCGTCGTGTCGATCGCCGCCCCGATCGTCTTCGGCATCGTGGTCGTCCTCGACCACCGTCGCCGAGGCGGTCCCTCCACTGGCGAAACGCTTCGTCCCCGCGGGGACGGGTCAGAATACGTGGGGGTCGGGCCCGAATCCGCGTGAGTCGGGTCCGGACCTGCGAACGCGTGAGTCGGGTCCGGACCTGCGAACGCGGGGCCGGGCGTCTAATGGCGTGGGTGCGAATCCGGCTTGGTCGCGGAATCGGTCGCGGGCGCGGTCGCAGTATCAGCGGTCGTCGGGACGGAAGCCGACTGAGAGGCCGAACCGGTGGTCGGATCGGTCCGCGAACCGGCAGCCAGCAGACGGTCGACGAGTTCGTCGACCGTGACGCCCTCGGCTCGTGCAGCCATGTCGAGACGGTCGAGAGTCGAGGGCGACAGCGTCGAGCCGGCCCGCTGCGGTGCTTCAGGCGGAGTCGAACGAGGCCGCGTGGGCCCGGTTGTTGTTTCGCCGGCATCCGCAGGCTTCGCCCCAGCCCTGAGCAGCAGCGAGGTCAGCGGCACGATGACGACTCCGAGCGCGGCGAGGATCCACACGATGCCGTTGAGGCGGGTCAGCCATTCGAGCTCCCATGCCGCCTCCACCCAGATCATCATGAGGACCAAGCATGTGCCGAGTACGAGGAAACCGAGCGTGATCGGCAGCCCGATGCGCACCAGCCGGGTTCGGGCTGTCAGCAGCAGAATGAGCGAACTCACCGCTGCGACGGCGGTGAGAAGGACGGATGAGGCGAGTACTTGGGAAATGATGTCGCCGATGCTGAGGCCGTCGGTCTCGGACCACGGGCCGTCCCACCGGTACGGATCGCCCCAGAGGAACCACAGGCACAGCGCCATGGTGATCACAGACAACCCGATCGTGACGATCCCGAACCATTGGCTCCGGCGACCGAGGAGCGTCGCCCCGCAGAACGCCGCTACGCTGACGGCCCCGGTCAGGGCAGTCGTGCCGATGACCCTGTAGGTCGCTTCGGACTCCATATCGCCGAGCAGGACGATGATGCCTCCCGCCGCTGCCAGGCTGAAAGCCACGACGATGACGATGGCGATCGTACGGCGCAGGACCCGCGCGGATGAGTTCGCCGGGATCGGTGAGCCTGTCGCCGCGGGCGAGCCCGTTGCAGCGGGTGGACTTGCCGGACCAGTGGAGTCGGCAGGTGGGGGACCTGGTGACATGGGGAGATATCCTTCCGGAGGGGGATCGGTCGGTGACATTCAGTATGGCATCGAACTGTCCCCACAGTCCGCCCCGCAACCGTGCCCTCACTCGGCAGGCAGTGTGGCTCTGACCTCGAAACCGCCGTTGTCGGTCGGCCCCACCCGCAGGCTCCCGCCCAATGCTTCGACGCGCTCACGCATCCCCTTGATGCCGAAACCCCCGCCGAGGTGGCTGTGCCCGCCCGTATCCGGCCCGCCGTCGGGTGTGCCGTTGAGTACAGAGATCTCGAGTCGGGTCCCGATGGCCGTGACGGTGACCGCCACCGGGGCCCCGGCGGCATGACGCAGCGCATTCGACAGACTCTCCTGCACCACGCGGTACGCCGTGAGGCTCGCCGTCGCCGACAGTGACAGAGCCTCGCTGGGGAAGTCGAGATCGACGGCGGCCCCGGAACCGCGGGTGATGTCGACGAGCGTGGGAATGTCATCGACGGTCGGCTGCGGCGCCAGGTCCGCATCCCGACCTCCGCGGAGGATCGCGAGCAGCCCGCGCATCTCCGTCAGCGCCTGCCGGGCAGAGGAGGCCATCGAGTCGAACTCGCCGAGGCTGCGCTCATCGAGTCCGGGCAGCCGGTACTGCGCGGTCGTGGCCTGCACGCTGATGACTGACATGCTGTGGGCGACGACATCGTGGAGTTCCTGGGCAATCCGGTTGCGTTCTTCCAGCTCCTGCCGTTTGGCCAGTTCCGCGGCACTGAGTTCCCGCTCGGTCTCCAGCTGCCGGCGACCTTGGATGAGGAGGTTGCCGATGACACCGATGATCCCGGCGCCGGCGGCGATCGACAGCGTCGTGATGACGTTCGACAGAGCCCCCGAGAACCCGCCGGCATGCGGCATGACCAGTGCCAACACCCCGATGAGCAGGCTGGCCGTCCAGACGGCGACGAGGTGGATCCACCGGTGGCGCAGACCGATGAGGAAGTGGAGGAACACGAGTGCCAACAGCGAGGTGACCGTGAACGGTCGCACCGCCCCCGAGATGTCCGCGGTGAGCAGGATGCTCACGAGCTGACCCGCGAGACCGAGGCCGATTCCGGCGATGGGCCACCGCACGGCGAGGACGAGCGAGGCGCTGAGCGCGAAGGCGATGAGCATCGCGAAGACGGTCGGGACGTCATAGACGACCGTGGTCACCGGCCAGGCGACCGCCACGAGCACGACACCGACGAAGACCGACATGAACCAGAACCAACTCCGGTTCCCGGCGGCAGTCGAGAGGATGGACGAGCTCGGTGCCGAGGCGAGCGATGGCGAGGCCGCATTCGGGTGAGGGTGCTCGGCCGCGGTGCGAGCCCAGTCGGAGGACAGGGCGGCGCGGATCGTGACGATCTCAAGCAGCGCCATGGCGTGGAGGACGAACGGGAAGGTGAGCAGGAGGATGAGGCCCACGACGGACTGGAATGACGCCTCGGCGGCGAAACCGAAGTCCCTGACCGGGGAATTCGTCGCCCAGGCGACGACCCGATCAACGGTGTCCCCGCCCCCGTCGGGGATGAAGGCGCCCCAGAGGAAGTGGGTGATCCCGCCGAGGCCGCCGAAGAACCACGCGGCTGATACGACGAAGGTGAGGATCCGGATCGGCAGTGCGAACACGGCCTCGAAGAGCAGATCCAACCACGCGCGGGCGTCACCCAGGGGAGCCAGCCACCAGCGGAGTCCGCGTCCGCGCGGTGGGGCGGCCGCCTCGGCGATGGGAGCACCCCACACGCGGGCCCGGGCCCGGGAGAGGTCGCCGAACGCTCGGGCGACGGTGAGCGTCAGCGGTAGGAGGAGAACCCCGACCCACACGATCGCCGTGCCGATCGAGACCGAGAACAGGGCGATGAGGACGGGCATCGCGATGAGGGAGATGAGCATGCTCGGCGCTACCAGCCCGGCATCACGGCCGAGATTGTGCCACAGGCGAGCCCACCAGGAGCGGTCCTGGGGTGCAGGGGACTGACTCGGCGACCTGTGCGTCGGGTCGGTCGGCTGGGGCTCTGCTGGTCGGGGCACCTCTTCAGCGTACGGGTTTCCGGACTGGGACGCGCCGGGCGAGACCGGTGTGATCGGTGCTGTGGGGGAGTGGTTCATGACTGGGTTCCTTGCTGGAGAGGATGGGTGGTGGCGGCAGGTGCCGGGACGGGGGAGATGACGGTCGATCGAGCGCTGAGGACCTTCGGGTGGAACCGCGAGAGCATCCACACCCCGCCGATGCCGATGCCGGCCGAGGCGAGCAGACCGAGAGTCGCCACGGGGGTCAGTCCCGAGTATTCGCCGAAGAAGGCCGCACCGATGATGACGGCGACGATCGGGTCGATGACGGTGAGCCCGGCGAGCACGGTCTCGGCGGGACCGCAGGCGTAGGCGGTTTGGACGAGCCAGAAGCCCGCGGCCGAAGCCAGTCCCACCGCGCTGAGCAGCAGCCACCACCGCGCACCCAGTCCGTCGAGTCCGGGCAGACCGGCCACGATGACCGAGCGCGCGAGGACGTGCGTGGCCGCGGCGACCGTGCCGAAGACGATGCCGGTGATGATGACCCGCGGAATGTGGCCGGCGGAGCTGATCGAGAACAGGCCCGCGAAGATGCTGAGCGCAATGAGCACCGCGAGCAGCCAGGTCACCGACTGCTCAGTGGCGCTGAGGTCGTGGGCGAACCGTGCTGAGGTGGTGACGAAGGAGAACACCCCGAACAGAGTCACCGCGATGCTGATGAGCAGGGGCGCACCGAGGCGGAGCCCGAAGAAGCGCTGCCCGATGAGGACGGCGGCGACGAGGGAGACCGCGCCGATGGGTTGGACGATGGCGACCGGGCCGAGGCCGAGGGCGATGACATTGAGCACCGTGACCAGCCCCATGAGCCCGAGCCCGGTGACCCAGGTGGCGCGGCGACGCGGACCGGGAGCCATGGCGGCCACGGCATGCTGCTGGAAGTGGGTGCCCAGAGCCAGGCAGAACGCTGCCGCGGTGGCGAGGACGATGGCGGTGATGATCATGGCTCGAACATTAGAGAGCGGGTATGCGCCTGCGCATCATACGTGGGAGTGAATATGGTCCCGCGCGGGTCCCCCAGGAGGATGAAATCCGGTCGAAGCCGGGTCGAGGCGACGGCTTCTCGGGGTTTGAGAGGGTTCCGGGGCGGCCGCGTCCGGTAGGTTTGAACCATGCCAGGAATTGAGGATGCGGGGGACGGATCAGCCGCCTCGGCGAGTGTGCCGCCACCGTCGGAGACGATCATCCGGGTCGCCATCGTCGACGATCAGGCGATGATCCGGCAGGGCTTCGGTGCGCTGCTGGACGCGCAGACGGACATGCAGGTCGTCGGCAGCGCCGAGGACGGATCGGCCGTCGTCGACCTCGTCCGCCGCACGGATCCCGACGTCATCCTCATGGACATCCGGATGCCGAAACTCAACGGCCTCGACGCCACCCGGGCGATCTCCACCATGCCCGGGGTGCATCCGCGAGTCATCATGCTCACGACCTTCGACGCCGACGAATACGTGTTCTCTGCGCTGCGGGCCGGTGCCAGCGGATTCCTCCTCAAGGACTCCACCGCCGAGGATCTCATCACCGCCGTGCGCGTCGTGGCCGGCGGGGAGTCGCTGCTCGCGCCCTCGGTGACCCGCCGTCTCATCGCCGAATACGTCGCCGGACCCACCGTGGCCAAGGACACCGCGGTTCTCGGACAGCTCACCGACCGTGAGATCGAGGTGATGACCCTGGTCGCGAAGGGCCATGCCAACGCCGAGGTGGCCGCGCAGCTCTACCTCGCCGAACAGACCGTGAAGACCCACGTATCCCGGATCCTGTCGAAACTGGGCCTGCGCGATCGCACCCAGATCGTCGTCGCCGCCTACGAGACGGGCCTGGTCGTCGCGGGAAGCTGAGAGCCGCACCGCCGCCTGAGGTGGGCGAACGGGTCGGGTGACCGGCGACCACTGCGACCACTTCAGACGCCGGTGGGGAACGACTACTGGCGGGCGAAACGGGCGCCGAGGTCCTTGACGATCGTTTCGGCCGACGCTGCGTCCGCTCCCCGGTAGCCGGTTCCGGCCCACAGGTGCAGGCCCTGCGGGTCGTCGGCCCTCTTCGCCGCGACCCGGAACTCCTTCGTCAGATGGTGCACCGCCGGATAAGCGTTCACGGCCACCGGATCGAAGCGACGGACGAAGCCGTTGACGAGAGCGCGCGCCGGGCGACCGGTGAATGCGCGGGTGAGCCGGGTGTCTGTGAACTCACCGGAGGCCAGTGCGGCGCGGTGCGTCGGCGCGGTTCCGGCTTCATCGGAGCGCAGCAGCAGGGTGCCGACGACTACGGCGCTCGCCCCGGCCCCGAGGAGCTCAGCGACCATGGCCTCACCGTCGACTCCGCCTCCGGCCGCCACGGGCAGGTCCACCTCGGCGAGGATGTCGCGGACGAGATCGACGGTGGGGCGGTCCTCGATCGTCCGTGTCGGATCGGCGGTGCCCGAATGCCCACCGGCACGCGGGCCCTGGACGATGAGCCCATCGACTCCGCGTTCCGCGGCCACTCGGGCCTCGGGCACAGAGGTCACCGTGGCGACGATCTGGCTGCCGACGGCGTGGAGGCGGTCGACCGTCTCATCGGTGGGCAGGTTGAAGGTCGTCGAGACCACAGGCACGGGGTGGTTGATGAGCCAGTCGAGCTTCTCGTCGAAGTGGTCGTCATCGTCGACCGGTTCGGGGTCGAGGGTGACGCCGCGTTCGGCCGCGGCCGGTTCGAGCTCGGCAACGAAGGCGGCGAAGGCCTCCCGGTCGACGGGAACGGGGTTCGGGACGAAGAGATTGACGCCGAAGACATCGGTGGTCTCACGCATCCGCTCGACCAACGGGGCCAGGGCCTCTGCCGTGAGATAGCCGCCGGCGACGAAGGGGAAACCGCCGGCTCGGGCGACCGCCTCGGTGAGTTCGGGCGTCGTCGTCCCACCGGCCATGGGAGCGCCGATGATCGGCAGGGTGGTCTTCGCGAAGGCGATCGTCACGAGTGTCTCTCCTTGAAGTCGGGCGTGCTCATCGCCATTCTCACACGACCCCGCGTGACCGGTGCGGGGTGCTCAGTGTGCGGTACCCAGCGTGACCGGTAGGGGGTGTTCAGCGTGCGGCATCCCCCGCAGGTATCGGCCGGCCGGTGCGAGCTCGGCTCCCCGGGGTGATGCGGCGGGCCGAACACGGTTCCTAACTTCGGTGTCATCGCACTTCACCGACCCGGATGAGAAACCGCCATGACACTGACATTCCGCGAATCGCTGCCGCCCGACGACCACCGAGGCCGGGCCCACCCCGCCCTGCCGACCGTCGTCGCACCACCCCGCGAGTCCGCCGGGCACCGGCGGGATCCCGCCCTCGACCTCCTCCGCTTCGCCTGCCTCGTCGTCGTGGTCATCCTCCACTCGATGATGAGCGCGGCAGTCCTCGGCCCCGACGGCGCCGTGGTGCCCACCGTCGCGCTCTCGGACACCACCGGCTTCGCCGCCGCCTCCTGGCTCTTCCAGGTCATGCCCCTGTTCTTCATCATCGGCGGCGCCTCGGGCTTCTTCGCCTGGCGTCGCATCCGCGCCAGCGGGGGCACATGGGCCGACTACCTGCGCGCTCGCCTGCGCCGACTCGTCGCCCCCGTCACCGTCCTCATCGCCCTCGCCGGGATCGGCCTGTCGGCAGCCGCCGAGATCGGCGTTCCCACCGAGCTGATCACCGAGGCGAGCCACCGCATCGGCCAACCACTGTGGTTCCTCGCCGTCTATGTCGGCCTCACCGCGCTCGTGCCCGTGGCGGTGCATGTCCATGACACCGCGCCGAGGCGGGCCCTGGCAGTGCTCGCCGGTGCCGTCATCGTCGTCGACGCCCTGGTCGCGGTCACCGGAGTCTCGGGGTTGGGCTATCTCAACTTCCTTCTTGTGTGGCCGTTGATCCAGCAGCTCGGGTTCTTCTGCGCCGAGTCCCTCGACCGACCGGTGCGCCGGGCATTCGTATGGCCGGTGCTGGCGGCCGCGCTGCTGGTCCTGGCCGGGCTCGTCGCCTCCGGCGTCTACAGCCCGAATATGCTCATCAACCTCAACCCGCCCACCGGTGCCCTCGTGCTGCTCGGAGTGGTGCAGATGTGCGGACTGCGGCTCCTCCACGCCCGGCTCAACCGAGCGCTGACCGCAGGCGGGGGCGCGGCGACCGAGGCCGTCACCGAGGCGGCCGCCGAGCCGAGGATTCTGCGCGCGCAGATCTGGCGGCGGGTCATCGCCTGGGGCAACCGGTACGGAATGGAGGTCTATCTGTGGCACATGAGCGTCGTCATCGTCCTCATCGGGGAACTCGGGGCTCTGGCACAGACGGTGTCGGGTCTGCGGAGTGCGGCTGGTCCGGGGATCGCCGAGTTCGTGCTGCCCGAGATCGGTTCCGCCTGGTGGTGGGCCACACGGCCGGTGTGGCTGCTGGCGGTGATGCTGCTGTCGGCGCTTCTGGCCATGGCGGTGAATCGGATCCCGTTTCCCACCGAACAGCGTCTGACAGCGATCGGCCGACATATTCCGGTTCTCGGGCCGCGGGCCCGCGCCGTCACCGCGGTCGGTGCGGCCACGACCGGCATCGCCATCGCCCTCCTTGTCGGAATCGCGCCGCTGGGCTGGACGCTGACGGCCGTCCTCCTGCTCATAGGCGCGCTCATCCTCGCTGCTGGGCTGTCCGACCGGCCGGGCGTTTCCGCCCCGTCGGCCGGGTCATCCCGCCGGTCTCTATGACGAAGCGTGACGAAGAACGCAAAGAAGGATTGTTGAGCAATGATGTTTATTGGTACGGTATGAATCGTCAGCATTCCATGACATCACTTCAGCAGAGGGCATGATGATCGCACACAAGAATTCGCAGACCTGGGCGTTGTCCGCACGGTTCGAAGCTCTTGATTGTTGCCGCCTCATGCCGATGTTTCAGCTCTTCACCGGCTGATCCCGCGAGGTCTGCCGCGGCTTCCCGGCACCGTCGTTCGGCTCGCGGATTCTCATCCCACCTTGCTCGCCTCCGGGTCCGATGCTTCTTCTCGACTCGGGCACACCCGCTCAAGGTTGCCTGATTCCGCTCATTATGTGTTGAGCAATCATCGCCGAATGCTCGGTAGCGACCCGCACCGTCTTTCGTCCCGTCACGGACACACCCTTCCTCCCGCCACTGACACACCACAGGATTCCCATGAATATCGCCAGTCTGCACGCCTCCGACCCGGCTCATTTCGCCGGTGGCGGCCGCGCCGCCCGCACTCGCCGCACCTACTCGACCCGCTTCGCCCTCGCCGCGCTCACCGCCGGTTCCCTGCTTCTGGCCGGCTGCTCCGGTTCGGCCGGTGCCGAAGGCGATGACGGGCAGCCGCAGAAGGGCGGGGTCCTCAAGGTCGCCTACGACACGGACCCGCAGTGCGTCGACGGACAGCAGGTCGGCTACAACGTCACCCTCAACATCACCCGCCAGATCACGGACTCCCTGACCGACCAGGACCCGAAGACCGGCGAGATCAAGCCCTGGCTGGCACAGTCCTGGGACGTCTCCGACGATGCGAAGACCTTCACCTTCCACCTCCGCGACGGGGTGAAGTTCCACGACGGCACGGACTTCACTTCCGCCTCGGTGAAGGAGAACTTCGAGGCGATCAGAGACCTCGGAGCGAAGGCGTCGATCGGCCAGACCTACATCGACGGACTGAAGTCGATCGACACCCCTGACAAGCAGACCGTGACCTTCACCTTCGACCAACCCAACGCCCAATTCCTGCAGGCGACGTCGACGATGAACCTCGGCTTCTACTCCTCGAAGACGCTCGAACAGACCCCTGAACAGCGCTGCACCGGCGACCTCGTCGGCACCGGCGCATTCACACTCGAGAAGGTCGAACACGACAAGGCGATCACGCTGAAACGCAACGATGACTACGACTGGGCCTCCTCACTGGCCGCCCATGAGGGGCCGGCCCATCTCGACGGCGTCGAATTCTCGATCGTCCCCGAGGCCTCGGTGCGCAACGGTTCGCTGCTCTCGGGCCAGGTCGACGTCGACACCACTGTCCAATCCCAGGACGAACAGACCCTCGAAGCCCAGGGCCTCGACATCGTCTCCCGCGCCAACCCCGGTGTCGTGTACAACCTCGTGCCGAAGACCACCGGGCAGATCGCTGAGGACGAAGCGGTGCGCAAGGCCCTCAACAAAGGCATCGACCGGCAGCAGCTGGCCACGGTCGTCTCCGACCATCAGGCTCCGGCCACCTCGGTGCTGGCGAAATCGACCCCGCAGTACGAAGACCTCTCGGACCTGCTGGCCTATGACCCGGACGGAGCGAAGAAGCTGCTCGACGACGCCGGGTGGAAACCCGGAGCCGACGGCATCCGGGTCAAGGACGGCACGAAGCTGACGACGACGCTGACCTACTGGCAGGACGCTCCGTTCCTCGAACTCGTCCAACAGCAGCTGCGGACCATCGGCTTCGACCTCCAGCTGGAGAAGAAGACGATCGCCGAGGTCACCGCCCTGCAGGCCGAAGGCAAGGAAGACTTCACCTTCGGCAACCTCACCCGCTCGGACGCTGACATCCTCCGCAACTACTTCGGCGCGAACGAGCAGAACTCGAACGCCCGCAAACCCGGAGAGATCGACAAGGTGCTCGCCCGCACCACCGAAACCCTCGACGAAGACGCCCGAAAGGCCGACTTCACCCAAGCTACGAAGCTCATCCTCGACGAAGGCTATTCGATCCCTCTCGTCGAACTCACCGGCATCGTCGGCACAGGAAAGAACGTCCACGACTTCGCCTTCGAAGCCTCCTCCCGCTACCAGCTCCACGACACCTGGCTCGGCGGTGAGCAGTGATGAGTCTGCGTTTCCTCGCCTCCCGCCTGGCCCAGGGCCTGCTCGTCCTGTGGATCGCGTTCACTCTCAGCTTCTTCCTTCTCTATTGGCTGCCGGGCGATCCGGTCATCACGATGCTCGGTGCCGGCGGAGAGCTGCAGAGCTTCGACCCCGCCGAGGTGGCCCGACTGCGCGCCGAATTCCACCTCGACCAGCCGCTCATCGTCCAATACCTCTTCGCGTTCGGGAGCCTGCTGCGCTTTGACCTGGGCACGTCGATCCAGGCCGGCACTCCCGTCACCGAGGCGATCGCCTCCGCCCTTCCCTCGACGCTGGCGCTGGCCGCGCTCGCCCTGGTCATCGCGCTCCTCGTCGGGATCATCATCGCCGTGTCCGCGACCCTGAGTCGCCGACCGTTGCTGCGCGATGCGCTCGCCGCCCTGCCGGGACTCGGGGTCGCCCTGCCGACCTTCTGGGTCGGACTCATGCTGCTGCAGTTCTTCTCCTTCCGGCTCCCGCTCTTCCCCGCAGTGAGTGACGGAACGCCGGCTGCCATCGTGCTGCCTGCCGTGACCTTGGCGATCCCGCTGTCGGCGATCATCGCCCAGGTCCTGTTCCGTTCGCTGCAGAACGCATGGGTCCAACCCTTCGTCACGACCTTCCACGCCTCCGGATACACCCGCCTGCGACTGCTGCTGCGCCAGGCACTGCCCGTGGCGCTGCTGCCGACACTGACGATGGGTGGGGTGCTGTTCGGTCAGGCACTGGCCGGGTCCGTCGTCGTCGAGAACGTGTTCTCCCGGCAGGGACTCGGACGCCTCGCCCAGACCGCGGTCACCGGGCAGGACATCCCGCTCGTCCAAGGCATCGTCCTCTTCGCCGCGGCCGTGTTCGTCCTCGTCAACCTCATCACCGACCTGTCCTACCCGCTGCTCGACCCGCGCCTGCGGGCCGCACGACGCACACGTCGCACGTCGACCGTCACCGAGGCGGCCCACCAGGAGCGTGGATCCGATGTCGCGAACCCGGTCCCGAGCTCAGCGACGGCTGGGAGCGAAGGAGCACGCGCATGAGCCCCGCACTCGAACTGCAGACGAACAGCGAGACCGAGGACCGACAGGCCGGCACCCTGCGCCGCCTCACCTCGGCGGCGGCAGGCTCGCGGATCGGCGTCACCGAGGTCATCGCGCTCATCGTCCTCGCCCTCGCCGCGGTCGCGGCACTGTGGCCCGGCCTGCTCACCGGTGTCGATCCGCTCACCGGCAACCCCGCCGACCGACTGCTGCCGCCGAGTGCCGAACACGTCTTCGGCACCGACCAGCTCGGACGCGATGTCTTCTCCCGCACCGTCCACGGTTCGGCCCAGACGCTGTCGGCCAGCCTCGCCGCCGTGCTCATCGGAGTCGGGGTCGGTGTGCTTCTCGGGCTGCTGTCCGGATACTTCACCGGGGCAGTCGACGCGATCTTCATGCGCACCGTCGACGTCCTCCAAGCCGTCCCCGGTCTGCTGCTGTCGATGGCCGTGATCACCGCACTGGGTTTCGGCACTCTCAACGTCGCCGTGGCCGTCGGCGTCGCCGCCGTGCCCTCCTTCGCCCGCCTCACCCGCGCCGAGGTGATCCGCTGGCGGGCAGCCGAATTCGTCCGGGCCGCCCGCGCGGACGGCCTGTCCGCCGCGGCCGTCCTCGCCCGACACATCCTGCCGCAGGTGAAGGGCCCGATCGGGGCGCTGCTCGCCCTCGAGTTCGGGTCCGCGGTGCTCGCGGTCTCGGCGCTGAGCTTCCTCGGCTTCGGTGCCCCGCCGCCGCAGCCCGAATGGGGACTGCTCGTGTCCGAGGGACGCGACTTCCTCGCCGCCGCCTGGTGGATGACGACCTTCCCCGGCCTCGTCGTCGCCGCCGTCGTGCTCGCAGCCAACCGCCTGTCCCACGCCGTCAATTCCGAGAAGGGATTCCGATGATCCACACCGATCTCCTCGCCTGGCCCTCGGCCGGAGCCGGCACCGAGCTCCTCGAGGACTCCGATGCCCTTCCTCCGGAGGTCTCGACCACCGCCGGCGAGCAGGCTGCCGTTCCCGCCGGCAACTCTGCCGGCACCGCTGTCGGCAGTTCCGTCGGCACCTCTGTCGGCCGTGGATCGTCGGCGCCCACGCCACAGGCCCCGGACGTGCCGGCTCGGCAGACCCCTGCGGTCCTCGACGTCTCGGGGCTGAGCGTGACCTACCCGGGCGCGAGCGCACCGGCGATCGCCGGCATCGGCCTGACCCTGGATGCCGGCGATACGCTCGCCATCGTCGGCGAATCCGGGTCGGGGAAGTCGACGACGGCGGCGGCACTGACCGGACTCCTCCCGACGGGGACTCGGGTCGAGGCGTCCACGCAGAGCCACCTCGGCGAGGATCTCTCCTCGGCGAAGCCGCGCACCTGGCAGCGCATCCTCGGCACGGGGATCGGGTACGTGCCGCAGGACGCCGGAGCCGGACTCAATCCGGTGCGCACGATCGCCTCGGCGCTGCACGAGACGCTGACGGTCAATGGTTTCGCGAAACCCCAGATCGGACCGCGCATCGCCGAAGTGCTCACCGCCGTGGGCCTCGATGCGGACACCCACGGACGGCGGTATCCGCACGAGCTCTCCGGCGGGCAGCGGCAGAGGGTGCTCATCGCCAATGCGATCGCCGCCCGCCCCGCGCTCATCATTGCCGACGAACCGACCTCGGCGCTTGACGCGACGGTCGCCAAACAGGTCCTCGACGTGCTCACCGCCCTCGTCGCCGAGTCGCAGACCGCGCTCGTGCTCATCACCCACGATCTCGGGGTGGCCAAAGAACGCGCCGCCGAGCTCATCGTCATGAGCCGTGGCCGCATCGTCGAAACCGGGCCGACGGACCGCATCCTCACCGCACCCCGGCATCCCTACACTCAGGCTCTGCTCGCCGCAGCCCCGCACCTCGGATGGGGTCGGCTTCAACCGGGCCGCGCGACGCGGACCGACCTCGGAGGCGGCGCGGACGCATCGGTCGCGGACGCATCGGGCGGCGCGAACGCATCGGTCACGAACGATTCAGGCGGGGCCGCATCGGTCGGAACCGAACCGGTGACCGACCCCAGCACCGAGGCAGTGCTGACCGGACGCGGAATCGTACGGAATTTCGGCGGGGACCGTCCCGCAGTGAACGGACTCGACATCGCGCTGCGGGCCGGGTCGACCATCGGCATCGTCGGCGAATCCGGGTCGGGGAAGACCACCTCGGCGCGGATCCTCCTCGGCGCGGATCGGGCGGATGCCGGCGGTGTCGACCTGCACGGAAAGCCGCTTGCCGACTATCGCCGGAAGGACCTCGGTCGACGGATCCGGTACGTGCACCAGGACTCGAGCGCCGCGCTCGACCCGCACTACACGGTCGAGCGGATACTCACCGAACCCCTGCGCGGCCACCGCATCGGCACCCGCTCTCAGCGGCCGGGCCGGGTGCGGGAACTGCTCGATTCCGTGGCGCTCGACCACAGTCTGCTGGGCCGCACCCCGCAGGAGCTCTCCGGAGGGCAGCGGCAGCGGCTCGCGATCGCACGGGCTCTGGCCGTCGACCCCGAGGTGATCATCCTCGATGAGCCCGTCTCCGCCCTCGACGTCGGTGTGCAGGCGCAGATCCTGCAGCTGCTCGTCGACCTGCAGGCCCGCCTCGGCGTCGCGTATCTCTTCATCTCCCACGACCTGGCCGTCATCGAACAGATCTCCGATCAGGTGATCGTCATGAAGGACGGACTCGTCATCGAATCCGGGCCGACCGCTCACGTCCTCCACAGCAGCCGCCACGCCTACACCCGGGCGCTCATCGACGCAGTGCCCTGCTTCGACGACTCGGCCGTGCGCACGGTCGCAGCAGACAACCTCACCGACAACCCCACCGACTCAACAGGAGCACATCATGCCTGACACCCACACCTCCGGACAGCCGCGCCAGGTCCACCTGGCCGCCCACTTCCCCGGCGTGAACAACACGACCGTGTGGGCAGACGCCGCCTCGGGCAGCCACATCGAATTCGATTCCTTCTCCCATCTGGCGAAGACCGCCGAGGCCGGGCTCTTCGACTTCTTCTTCCTCGCCGAGGGCCTGCGCCTGCGCGAACACCAGAACAAGATCTTCGACCTCGACGTCGTCGGCCGCCCGAACACCACGGCCGTGCTCTCCGCGCTCGCCGCCGTGCCCACCCGTATCGGCCTGGCCGGGACACTCAGCGCCACCTACAACGAGCCCTTCGACATCGCTCGCCGGCTCGCGACCATCGACCATCTCTCCAACGGCCGCGCCGCCTGGAACGTCGTGACGACCTCGGACGCATTCACCGGCGAGAACTTCCGTCGCGGCGGCTACCTCGACCACGCCGATCGCTACCGTCGCGCCGAAGACTTCATCGACGTCGCCCGCAGACTCTGGGACGCCGCGGCGAACGACGGCGCCTTCGCCCACGAAAGCGACTTCTTCGACATCTCCGGCCGATTCCCCACCGGAGCCCTGCCCGGCGGCCACCCCGTGGTCTTCCAAGCCGGAGACTCCGATTCCGGCCGCGACTTCGCCACCGGTTCCGCCGACGTCGTCTTCACCCGTCATTCGGACCCCGAATCCGGGCGGAAGTTCTACGCGGACGTGAAATCCCGACTCGCCCGCTACGGTCGAGCCGAGGACGAGTTGAAGATCTACCCGGGCGTATCCGTCATCCTCGGCGATACCCCCGCCGAGGCGGTCGAACGCTCCCGCGAGGTCGCCGCCCAGCAGGTCAGCGAGGCCGGTGCCATCGCCTTCCTCGAACGCGTCTGGGACCGTGACCTCTCCGCCTTCGACCCGAACGGGCCGCTGCCGGACGTCCCGCCGGGCGGCGAGTCGATCTCGCAGGGACGGGTCAGACACATCAAGGACGCCGAAGCCACGATCGCGGCCTGGCGCGACATCGCCGAGGCCGAGAACCTCACCGCCCGCGAACTCGTCATCAGAGTCTCGAACCGGCACTCCTTCGTCGGCACCCCGCACCAGGTCGCGCTCGACCTCGCCGAGGCGGTCCGGACAAGAGCCGCCGACGGCTATATCCTCGTCCCCCACCTCACCCCCGGCGGACTCGACGAAGTCGTGGAGAAGGTCGTGCCCGAACTCCAGGAACTCGGCGTCTACCGCACCGAATACCCGGACGGCTCCCTGCGGGAGACCATCGGACTGCCCGCCGCACGCACCGCAGCCGACTGGGCGGACGCCCGCGGCCGAGCCCGGGGGACGACCACCGGCGCTGACGCCGCCGAGCTCAAGGAGGTGGGCTGAGATGGCACGTGTCGTCCTGCTCTCATCGAGCCCAGCGGAGAATTCGAAGACCGAGGCGCTGCTCGGGTTCATCGGCCGCAGGCTGGGCCAATACGGCCACCGCACGGAGTTCATCAAACTCCGGCACCTGCCCGCCGGGCCGCTGCTGGCTGGGGACACGAGCGACGAACTCATCGCCTCGGCCCGGTCCACCGTCGCATCCGCCGATGCCGTGGTCGTCGGCTCGCCGGTCTTCAAGGCCACCTACACGGGTCTGCTCAAGGTCTTCGTCGATGTGCTGCCGATGGACGCTCTGCACGGCAAACCCGTGCTGCCGGTCCTCACCGGCGGATCGGCCGCCCACGTCCTCGCCCTCGACTTCGGCCTCAAACCGCTGCTGGCCACGCTCGGAGCGAGTTCGATCGGCCGCGGACGCTTCGTCCTGTCGAAGAACATCCTCCCGGCCACCGAGTCGAGCCCGGCAAGCATCGACGAGTCCGTCGAACTCGACGTCATCGACGCCATCGATCAGTTCGACTCCGAACTCACCGTGCGGTCCCGATCCTGCACCCACGCCGAGGCGGTCGACCCCGAATCCCTCATCACCACCCCGATCACGACCGACAGGAACCCCTCATGAGCGCGCTCATCGCCACCACCCTCACCCCGGACCTCACGACCGGTCTCGCCGCGGCGAAGACCCTCGACGGACACGTGGATTTCGCACTCGTGCCCGATGACTTCTCCGACCTCGACGCTGTCGAATTCGCGTCCTGGCTCGGGCCGCTGACCGACCGCCTCGGGCTGATCCCCGAGGTGCGCATCACCCATCTCGAACCCTTCCACGTGAGCACAGCCTCGGCGACGCTCGACTACGCCGCCCGGGCACGGGCGGGCCTGTCCGTCGGGATTTCCGACAGCGCCGCCGAGGCGGAGCTGTTCGGCCGCCGCGCAGCCGCTCCGGCGGTCGATGCCTGGGCCGAAGCGGCCGCGGTCATCGATGTCATCCGGCGCCTCTGGGATTCCTGGGACGACGATGCGATCATCCGCGACAAGAGCACCGACCGGTACATCGATCGCGACCGCCTCCACTACGTCGAGGCGAAGCTGCCAGACTCGACCGGCACCGACTACTCGGTGCTCGGCCCCTCGATCACGCCGCGCCCGCCGCAGGGCCATCCGCCGATTGTCGTCCGCGCCGAACCGGGCAATGAAGCCGCCCGCGCCGCCGCCGACATCGTCCTCGTCGATGAAGCCTCCGGAACGGTCTCACTCGAAGAGCTGCGTGCCGAACTCGCGCCCGAGACCCCGGTGCTCGCGATCCTGCCCGCAGCCGATCGCCGGACCGAAGTGGCCGACATCGTCGGTTCGGTGCGCATCCTCCGGGGACGCGGGGCGGACGGGGTCCTCTTCTCGGCCTCCGTCGCCGAGCAGCTCGAGTTCAGCGTCCGGCTCGTCTCCGAGATCCTCCCGGCGCTGCAGTCGGCGGGACTGCGGGAGAACACGACGGGAGCGGATCTGCGCAGCCGCCTCGGCGTGGGGCCGGCTGTGAGCGCCTATGCCGATGCGTGAGCGGTCGGCGGTCATCAGCGGCGGTCGTGTCGGGGATGATGGCTCGCTCGGACCCCGCGCCGACCTCGCCTTCATCGGCGCCGGACCGAAGACCCTGGGCATCCTCCTCGCGATCGCCGCCGCCGAGGAGGCCGGGGCGGGGCTGCGCATCCACCTCATCGACCCGTTCTCGCCGGGGCCCGGACGGATCTGGCGGACCGAGCAGTCGCCGCATCTGTGGATGAACTCCCGCACCGAGGACATCACGATCTTCCCCGACGACTCCTGCCGCCTCGAGCGTCCCGGGGTTCGGGGCCCGACCCTGCACGAATGGATTCACGGGCCCGGCCGCGAGCGACTCTCCAGGTGCGGACTCGCCGAGGAGGCGGCGCTGCTCGACTCACAGTCCTTCGCGAGCCGACGGATCCAAGGCCACTACCTGTCTGCGGCTTTCGACACCGCACTCGACCAGCTCGCCGCCGAGGTGCACATCCACCGGGTCCGCGCCGAGTCGGTGCGGCGGGTGGATCGCGGCTCGGGTTTCACGGTCACCACCTCGACCGGTGCGACGATCACCGCGGACGTCCTCGTCTCCGCGCAGGGTCACCTCGACATGCACCCGGCCGCCGCGGACGCGGAGTTCGGCAACCGTGCGACCGCCTCGGCGAGGGGAGCCGGTCTCTACTATCAGGCTCCCGGCTATACCGCCGACCTCGACTTCTCCGCGATTCCCGCCGGCGCCGAGGTGCTCACCCGCGGTTTCGGGTTGGCGTTCCTCGACTTCATGGTCATGGTCACCGAAGGCCGCGGCGGAGAGTTCGCTCCGAGCGGGGAGAACCTTATCTACCGTCCCTCGGGCGGCGAACCGGTGCTGTGGGTCGGGTCTTCGCGCGGCATCTCCTACAGCCCGAAACTCGGCTACAGCAGGACCGCCGTCCCCGGCGCCCCCGAGGTCGAACTGCGGTATCTCAGCCGCCTCGACGACGGCGAGGGCGGCAAGGGCGGCGAGAGGGCTGCGGGGGATCACCTCGGCGGGGGACACCGTTCCGGCAGGGCGAGTACGGTCATCGACTTTCCGACTGTGCTCGGACCGCTGTTCGAACTCGAACTCACCTATGCCCACTACGCACACGTGCTGTGGAAGCGCGAGATCGATGCTCCCGAACTTCTCACGCTCATCGATGAAACCGCCGACGAGGTGGTCTCGACAGGTCTCGCCACCGGACCCGCGTGCGCAGGCGACGTCGCCGCCGGCCGGCGGACCCATGCGCCGCGACACCGTGCTTGCGTCGAGGCCATCGCTGCGGCTGCTCGGGCGGTCGTCACCGACCCGGACGACCTGTTCGACTTGGCTCGATTGGATCGGCCTCTCGACGATCTGAGCTGCGAGGACTTCGCCAGCGCTGAAGTCAGCGTGCGCGAGCACATCGAGGGCCACCTGCGGCGCAGCGCCGATGCCGAGCATTCGGCCGACCTTGCGGTGTTCGAGGCCCTGGTCAAGTCCTATGTGGCGATCAGGACGCTGGTCCGTGACGGCCGAGTCAGTCACAGTGATCGCACGGAGTTCGTCGAGGGCAGCTTCCACTCGCTGTTCTCCTTCATCGGCAGCGGCCCGCCGCCCGTGCGGGTCAAGCAGATCCTCGCCCTCCACGACGCAGGGCTCGTGCGTTTCCTCGGTCCTGGGCTCAGCGTAGAGGCCGATGAGTTCGGTTTCACCGCGCGATCGACGGCACATCCGGAGGCGAAGACCTTCACTCACTTCGTCGACGCCCGCCTGGCCCGTCAGAGCGCCGAGCGCGCCGCGGATCCAGCCCTCGCCTCACTCCGCTCGGACGGGGCGCTGCTGCTCGAGGATACGGCGCACGCGAAGCTGCGCACGGACGAGACGGGCCGCGCACTCGATGCGGACGGTGAGGCGCAGCCGGACCTGTTCCTGCTCGGTCCCGCGGTCTCGGGATCGACCGCTGAGGCATTCAGCCGGCCGCACACGGGTGCGCCGGTGTTTGCCGACAACGAGAGGATCGCCGGGGCGATCCTGGCCTCCGTCGCGGCGATCTCCGACGACCGTGAACTCCTGGCAGGGTGAGGGCCGGCCCGACGGCAGAGATCGTCCGTGGCGGAAGCAGTCGTCTGTGAGGGCAGCGGGCGTCCGTGACGGCAGCGGTCGTCCGTAAAGGGAGTGGCCGTCCGCCTCGGCGAGCGACGTGACCTCTCATGTCGAAAGATGACGATGATCAACGTCATATGACAGGCGGTGACCGTGCGCGTCACCGGATGCGCACGCACGGTTGCCGGCGGATCACACTGATAGTCACCGCAGATGCAGCGGTGTTCATCAGTGAAGGAAGGATCCGCCGTGAGTTCACCCCGTTACGAACCCACCACACCCGCCGGAATCTCGACCCGATCGGTGCACTCGGGCGCCATGCCCGAGGCACACACCGGTTCGGTCGTGGCCCCGATCTTCCAGACTTCGACTTATCAGATGGACACCCCGGGAGAGACCCGTGCCGGATTCGACTACGCCCGCACGGGCACCCCGAACCGCAGCGATCTCGAAGAGGCGCTGTGCGAATTGGAGAACGCGTCCTTCGCCGCTGCGGTGAACTCGGGCACGTCTGCCGAGGTGGCCGTCTTCTCCGCTCTGCTCGGTCCCGGCGATGAAGTGATCCTGCCGCGCGACGTCTACGGCGGAACCTTTCGTCTGCTGCAGAACGAGTACGTGCGGTGGGGTGTCGTCATCCGCACCGTCGACTTCACCGACACCGCGGCACTTGCGGCGGCGATCAACGAACGCACCGCGATCATCTGGGTCGAGACCCCGAGCAATCCTGGGCTCGACGTCATCGACATCGCCGAGGCGGCCCGACTCGCCCACGCGGCGAACGCGCTGCTGGCCGTCGACTCGACGTTCGCCACACCGGTCCTGCAGCGTCCCCTCGAGCTCGGCGCCGATATCGTCGTCCACTCGACGACGAAGTTCATCAACGGCCATTCCGATGTCATCGGCGGTGCCGTCCTCGCCGGCGACGGGACCAGCTGTCCCCGCGCCGCCGAGGTGATCGATCGTCTGGAGAGCCACCTGGCTTCTGTCGGGCTGGGGGTCTCTCCGTTCGACGCGTGGCTGACCAGGCGCGGGATCAAGACTCTGCCAGTGCGGATGAAAGCGCACTGCGAGAATGCGCAGGCCGTGGCCGAATGGCTCGAAGGCCGGGAAGAGGTCGCCGAGGTGGTCTACCCGGGTCTGCCCTCGCATCCGGGGCACGAGGTGGCGAAGCGGCAGATGAGCGGTTTCGGGGGAGTGGTCTCTCTGCGCACCGACACCGAGGAGCGAGCTCTGGCGCTGGTGGCGAACACGAAGCTCATCACGCTCGCCGAGTCGCTCGGGGGAGTCGAGTCCCTCATCGACCATCCGGCGACGATGACGCATCTGGCCGTAGCCGACAGCGAGCTGAGCATCTCGGGCCGGTTCATCCGACTGTCGGTCGGCATCGAGGACATCGACGACATCCTCGCCGACCTCGCCCAGGCCCTCGACGCCACGGCCGCGACTGCCGGCTCCCCGAAGACTGACGAGACGACAGCCCGCGAGGAGGCCTCGGCGACGACCGCTCCGGTCGGCGTGCCCGTATAACCTGCACAGCCATCCGCCGCGACCATCCCGCACCATTGGCGCCTCCGCCTACCCATAGCGGCTTGTCCTCCCGGTGCTTGAAGCATCCGTCACCTTAAGCGTCATAACGCCCCGTTGCACCGGGGCGGTGTGGAGCAAAGGGTGACGGATGCTCGGGCCGCGTCGCGGAAAGTGCCCGGAAAATGCTGCCGGAGGTCCGGAAGTGCCTGGCAACCGGTGCCAGCGATAAGGATGGTGTGCGCGGTCACGGCCTGTGGGGAAAACCCGATGCGGGGTCGGAGGTCTTCGTGCTGTCCGCGCGACTTCGACTCCCGTAGCGTATTCGGTATGAGTGAGAAGACCCCCGAGAACCCGCAGGATCAGGAGCCGCAAGGCACCGATCCGAGCGAGACTCAGCCCCCCGACGAGCGCGAAGAGTCCATCAGCGCCGAGGCGATCGTCAGCGCCCCGCCGACCGCAGAGTTCGACGAAGCGACAGCCAGCCAGGCCGGGCAGTTCCGGACGAAGCCGCTGGACCTCGATGTGCCGTTCGCGACGGACCCGACCCGAGAGTATGAGCAGGCTCCGCCCCGACAGAATGGGCCGGACCCGACCCGCGTCTACGGGCAGGAGCCGCGCTCCCCACAGACGCCGATGACCTACCCGGCAGCGTCGGGAGCGTATGGGTCGGCCGGACCGCGTCCCCAGGCATCGGCGGGTCAGCCGCCCCACGCTTCTGCCGGACCGCATCCCCAGAAACCGGTGGGTCAGCCGCCCTACGGCCCCTCAAGTCAGCCACCTTACGGCCCGGCAGGGCAACCGTCCTACGGTCCCGCGGGTCAGCCGTCCTACGGTCCGACTGGACACCAGACCCCGTACCCCCAGGGACCGAACCGCGCCCAGCAACCCGGACACGCCGCGCAGCCGCAGCCCGGGATGCCCGCCCCCGGCCCGATGCCACGTGCGATGCCGGCCCCGCAGCCGCCTCGGCGCAGGAAGCCGCGCACCGAACCGGTCACCTTCGCCCCGGTGACCGGCTCACTGCCGCTGACCGACGACGACGTCACGGAGATCCCCGCGGACGGCCCCATCACCTGGCCCAAACGGTCGACCGGAATCATCGGCGTCGCGAACCTCGTGCTCTCCGCGGTCCTCGCCGTCATCTGGGCCTGGGTCCCCCTCGGTCTGCTGTTCACCGGCATCGGCGGCATCTTCGCCCTCGGTCTCGGTGTCATCGCCCTCCTCGTGTGGGTACTCGTCCAGCAGGGCGCGAATGTCGCCGAACGCTACCGTGCCGAACTCATCTACGGTGACAAGATCCCCGTTCCGAAGATCGAAAGCAGCATCCGCGAACCCGGCTTCACCCGCTTCCTCCACAACCGCTGGCTGCAGGTGAAATCCGGAGCGTTCTGGCGCTCGACCGCCCACCACTACATCAAGATGCTCTTCGGAGCGATCATCGTCGCCGGCACCCTCGCCGGCATCTGCGGGTCCATCTACGGCATCTTCGCCGCGATCAATCCCTCCGGCGTCAACGCCTTCTTCATCAGCACCGACATCGAGGGCCCGGCCCGCATCGGCGTCGCGATCGGTTCGGTGATCGTGCTCGCGAGCTCCGTGGCCATCCTGTGGTTCGCCCCGTTCCTCGACCGAGCACTCGACCGGGCGCTGCTCGCTCCGGCACGCACCGTCGCTCTCCAGGCCGAGGTCACCGAACTCGACCGGGCCCGGATGGCCGGCATCGAGGCGGCCGCCGCCGAGCGGCTGCGCATCGAACGCGACCTCCACGATGGTGCCCAGCCCCGCCTCGTGGCACTGACCATGACCCTGGGCATGGCGAAGTCGAAGATCGACTCCGACCCCGAACGCGCCAAGGAACTCGTCGCCGAAGCCCACACCGAGGCGAAGGGCATCGTCACCGAACTGAGGCAGCTCGCCCGCGGCATCCACCCGGCCGTGCTCACCGACCGCGGACTCGACGCCGCCGTATCCGCCCTCGCCGGCCGATCGACGATCCCCGTCGACGTCGACGTCCGCCTCGAAGGCCGAATCGGCCGGGAAGCCGAAGCCGTGTCCTACTTCGTCGTCGCCGAATGCCTGACGAACATCGCCAAGCATTCCGGCGCCACCCGGGCAAGCGTCTTCATCGCCCCGATCGACATCGGAGTGCAGATCGTCGTCACCGACAACGGTCACGGCGGCGCCGGCGTCGACCGCTCCGGACGCCACACCGGAATCGCCGGTCTCATCGACCGTGTCGAAGCCGCCCGTGGCACACTGAATCTGACCAGCCCCGCAGGTGGGCCAACGACTGTAGTTGTGGAGGTGCCATGCGCATCGTAATCGCTGAAGACTCTGCCGTCCTGCGGGCCGGACTCGAACGGCTGCTCGCCGACGCCGGACACGAGATCATCGCGGCCGTGCCCGATGCGAACGAGCTGCTGGCCGTCGTTCACAACGATCCGCCGGACCTCGCCGTCATCGATGTGCGCATGCCCCCGACATTCACCGACGAAGGCATTCGCGCTGCCGTGCTCATCCGCAAACAGAACCCGGACGTCAAGGTCCTCGTGTTCAGCCAGTACGTCGAGGAGCAGTATGCCTCCGAACTCATCGCCGAGAACACCGGCGGATTCGGCTACCTGCTCAAAGACCGTGTCGCCGATGTCGAAGACTTCCTCGCCGCGGTCGACGAAGTCGCCTCAGGCGGTACCGTCCTCGACCCGGAAGTCGTCTCCCAGATCCTCGTGCGCACCCGCAAGAAGGACGGACTGTCGACTCTGAGCCCCCGCGAAGTCGAAGTCCTCCAACTCATGGCCGAAGGCAAATCCAACGCCGCCATCGCGCGCACCCTCTATCTCAGTGCCGGAGCAGTAGAGAAGCACATCAGCTCGGTCTTCACGAAGTTCGGCCTCACCGCCGACACCTCGGACAACCGACGCGTCCTCGCCGTCCTCACATTCCTCGGAGCCTAGAATGCCTGCCACAGTTCGCATCAGCGAATCCGCTCGCGTCGGTCTGCGTGCGACCCTCATCATCCTCGCAGCCGTCGTCCTCCTCATCCCCATCATCGTCACCACCGCCCATGGCGCCTCACGCCTGCACTACGGTGAGATCGTCGCTGAGAAGGCCCTGCCGTCGACGATGAAGGAGCTCAAGATCAAGCTCGGCATGGGTGCCGACGTCGACATCACGACCGCCGACGTCGCCGTGCCCACTGTCGAACTCACCGCGACCGGCCCCCGCGACAGTTCCCCCGACCTCAAGGTCGAGCAGAACAAGGACACCGCCGAGGTGGACCTGCCCCACCGAAAGAAACTGCAGAACACGCGGCTCATCGTCACCCTCCCTGCGAACCTCGCTCGTGGCCTCACCCTCGACCTCGACGGGAACTACGGCCGATTCGACGTCGACGGCCACTATGCGGAGATCTTCGCCGACACCGACGGCGGGGGCCTGTCGATCACGGGTGCCGCCGACCGTGTGCACACCTCGACCGATTGGGGAGCGACCTCGCTCGACGGCGCCTTCGACACCGTGGAAGCGAAGACCGGGGTCGGCACCATCAGCGGAGAGAATCTCACCGTGAACGATCATGTCGATGCCGTGACCTCGACGGGAACACTCGACCTCGAATTCACCGACGAAGCGATCCCCTCCGGCGGCATCAGCGCGAAGACCGACGAGGGGTCGATCGACCTGCGGCTGCCGAACCTCGAACTCGCGAATGAGAAGACCGGCAAGGACTTCGTCTACCGGATCAACGCGAAGTCGAACGACGGTTCGGTCGATATGGCCTCCGACCTCAAGAAATACGATGTCAGCAAGGACCCGAAGGACGCCGAGGGCAAGACCCTCGTTCCGATCTCGGCCACAGCTGACACTGGTATGGTCACGGTCAGCCAGAACTGAGACACGACCGGCGCACGGGCGGGCTCTTGACGGTCCCGCCCGTGCGACGTCTGAGAGGCCGATCCGTCATGCGCATCACTGTCTATGGAGCCACCGGAGCCTTCGGCGCCCGCCTCGTCGATCTCCTGCGCTCCCGCGATCACGAGGTCATTCCCGCGCATCGCGGCAATGGCGTCGACACATATACGGGGGAGGGAGTCGCCGAGGCGGCCGACGGCAGCGATGCCCTCGTCGACTGCGTCAACCGCCTGACGACGAAACCCCGCAAAGCCATCGACTTCTTCTCCCGCAGCACGCAGTCGATCGCGCGGGCCGCGGCAGAGTACCCCGGAACTGCGGTCGCGTGCCTGTCGATCGCCTTCCGCCCCGAAGCCGCCGAGTCCCGTCTGCTGGGCTACTACCAGGGCAAGGCGATGCAGGAGCGCATCTACCGCCGACTCCTCCCGGAAGAACGGCTGCTGATGTTCCGTTCCGCCCAATGGTTCGAACTCGTCGACACCATGACGATCGCGGCCGGGCCCGTGCGCTTCGTGCCGAAGATGCGGGTGCAGGCCCTCGCCGTCGCCGAGGCGGTGCGGATGATGGCCGATTCCATCGACGCCGGTGAGCGCGGCACTGTCGAAGTCGCGGGACCGCAGATCAGTGACTTCGCTGCGATCGCACGACTACTGGCCGCGAGACGCGCCCAGAAGGCCGGGACGAGACCGGCGAAGGTCATCGGCATCCCCCTGCCCGGACCGACCGCGCGAGACGGCCTCATCCCACCGGCACCGAGGATGTCCGCAGTGACCGTTGATGAGTGGCTGCGCTCGGTCTGAGCCCTGAACGAGTGACAGGGTGAGCTGCAACGGCTGAACCTCAGTCGAGTCCGAGCACTGTGGCACCATTGGTCCACAGCACCGACCGCATCCAGTCGTCACCGAGCCCCAGCCCCGCGAGACCTGAGATCTGGTCGACATACGGGTAGGGGATGTTCGGGAAATCCGAACCGAGGATGATCTTGTCCTGGAGTCCGACTAAGCGCTCGCGGTAGGCGGGGTCCACCTCGGCGGGGGAGGAGAAGTACCCCGAGGCGAACATCGTCGTGTCGAGGTGGACGTTGTCGAACTCCTCGGCGAGGGAGGCGAATTCGTCGTATTCGGGCATGCCCATATGGGCGATGACGAGCTTGAGGTCGGGGAACCGTGCGAGGACGTTCGCCACCGCCTGAGGGCCGGTGTATCTGCCGGGCAGGGGCGCGGATCCGGCGTGGATGACGATGGGGGCCTGCGCTGTCTCGAGCGATTCCCACGCGGGGTCGAGGACCGGATCGTCGGGGGAGAACACTCCGACCTGGACGTGCATCTTGAACAGTGTCGCCCCGGTGGCCAGCGCTTGGGGGACGTAGTCGGCGCATTCGGGTTCGGCGTAGAGGGTGCCGCAGTGGATGACGTCGTCGTGGGCGGCGGCGAATTCGGCGTTCCACTCGTTCAGCCACGCGGCCATGCCGGGTTTGTGCGGGTAGGTCAGGGCCGGGATGGCACGATTGCCGAGTTCGCGGACGATGCGCAGACGTCTGTCCGTGTCATAGCGGTAGGTGATCGGCCAGTCGCGGCCGTAGTTCGTCGCGGCATTGTCGAAGTAGTCCCACACCTTGTCCAGAACGTTCTCGGGGAGGAAGTGGATGTGGATGTCGGCCAGCGCCGGCAGGCCCAGTGCCTCGAGATAGGCGGGGATCTGCGCGTCCGTGTGCGGGGGAGTCGTCATCGTGTCCGGCACCTCGACGGTGCGGCCGACCATGGTTTCGGGGGCGGGATTCGCCGCTGCGATCGGGGCGGTGTGAGTGGCTGCGTCGTCGGAGTCGTTCATGGGGCCCACTCTATGGCCCTCGGCAGGCGTCGGAGGAAGGCGGTCCGTCTTCAGCGTGCATCCATGACGGCGGCATAGACTGCCCGGATGAGCCTGCGCGATCCCTACCCGACCATCGTTCCGTCCCAGGTCAGAAACGTGGGGCAGGCGCCGTTCTGGACACCGGGAGAGACGGTGACCTGGACGTTCCGGCGGTTCGACTTCGACCGTGACCGCGCCGAGGTGGCCCGCCCGATGCGCGTGATCGCCGATGGTCCGCAGGGTACTGCCCTGTGGTTGGCCGGCGGCACTCCGACGCAGGAGACTCGCGTCGTCGGCTGGGAGGACACGAACCCGCACGACGTTCCCCTGGCCGCGCGGTTCCGCCCCCTCGCTGAAGCGCCGACCCGGATCAATGTCGAGGGCACCTGGCGCGGGCGCGGGGTGCTCAAGATCGTCCCGCCCGCGGTGCCGTTCTCCGTGTGGGTGCTGCTCAAAGATGTCTCCGACGGTGCCGGACACGGGGCCGACGGCACTGAGCCTGGCGGAGTGCGCACCGAGTGGTACATCAACCTCGAGGCGACGCATCGGCGGACGAAGGACGCGCTGTTCACCAGCGATCACATCCTCGACATCACCTTCCCCGTCGAGTCTGCGCCCCTGCACAGCAGCGGCGGCCTCGACCCGAACGGCGCCGTGTTCAAGGACGTCGACGAACTCGCCGCGGCCGCGAATTTCGGCGCATGGCCGGAGGAATGGTCGGACATCATCCGCAGCAACGGCAGTCATCTGCTCGACCACCTCGGCGATTTCTCCTGGGCCCTCGACCCCGCATGGGAAGCGGTGGCCCGCGATCTGGCAGACGAAACGACGCCTCTGACCGGCGATGATGCCACGTCGATCGCGCGACTGGGAGCCGCCTCGGTGAGAGAAAAATCGTTCGTTCAGGAACATCGAGCGATCCCGAATGGTTGTTATGACCGACACCATCGGTGACTGGCACGGATGCGCCCGTCACCGCAACGAAGCACACAGTCGAGAATCATCTGCTGCTGAAAGGAACCGTCTCCATGACGACCAACCATCGGATTCGCCTGAACTCGCGCCCCGTGGGCGCTCCCACCGCGGAGAACTACCTGCTCGATGAGGTGCCCGTGCCCACTCCGGGCGATGGTGAGGTGCTGCTGCGCACCCTCTACCTCTCGCTCGACCCGTACATGCGCGGGCGGATGTCGGACGCGAAGTCCTACGCCAAGCCCGTCGAGGTCGGCGATGTGATGGTCGGTGCCACTGTCTCCGAGGTGGTCGAATCGAATGCTGCCGACTTCGCCGTCGGCGATATCGTCCTCGGCTACGGCGGATGGCAGGAGTATTCGGTGGAGAGGACCGGGCACCTGCGCAAGATCGACCCTGAGCTCGCGCCGATCTCCACCCATCTCGGGGTGCTCGGCATGCCCGGTTTCACCGCGTATGCAGGGCTGCTCGAGATCGGTCAGCCGCAGGCAGGCGAGACCGTGGCTGTGGCCGCCGCAACCGGGCCCGTCGGGTCCGTCGTCGGCCAGATCGCGAAGATCAAGGGTGCGACCGCGGTCGGCATCGCCGGTGGCCCGGACAAGGTCGCCCACCTGGAGGAGCTCGGCTTCGATGTCGCGCTTGACCACCGGAGCGGGAACCTGCGGCAGGAGCTGAAAGAGGCGGTCCCGCAGGGCATCGATGTCTACTACGAGAACGTCGGCGGAGACGTGTTCAACGCCGTGCTGCCACGGCTCAACACCTTCGCCCGGGTGCCCGTGTGCGGTCTCGTCGCCAACTACAACCTCACGTCGCTGCCCGAGGGACCGGACCGTTCCGGAGCCCTCATGGGCCAGATCCTCACGAAGTCGCTGCTGGTGCGCGGCTTCATCCAGACGGAATTCGCCGAGCGGCTGACGCCGCAGTTCCTCTCTGACATGAGCGGGTGGCTCAAGGAGGGCAAGGTCCGTTACCGCGAGGACATCCGGCCCGGGCTGGAGAAGGCCCCCGAGTACTTCAACGACCTGCTCACCGGAGGCAACTTCGGCAAGATGGTCGTCGCCGTCGGCGCGGAGAGCTGATCGGGCAGAGGACTCGCCTCACCCGAAGTGCGCGAACACCTCAGCCGGGTCGAGGCCGAGGCTCAGTGCCAGGGTGAGGGCGATCCTCGCCTTCCTGGCATCGAGGATCCCGGCCGGGATGAGTCCCGTCTCGAGCAGACCGATCTCACCGCCGAGGTAGCCGTAGGTGCGCTTCAGACTCGCACCGGATCCCGTGCGGGAGGCGAGGACGACGGGCATGACCTCCGCCAGCCGGGCCACCGCGGGCGCCAGGTGCTCGGGCACGTGCCCGCCGCCGACTCCGGAGACCACGGCGCCGGAGAATCCGGAGCCGGCGATGAGATCAAGGGTCTCCTCCGGCTCGCCCATCCCCACCTCGGCGAGGGCGATCTTCGCCAGCCGATCGGGCCGGGAGAGGCCGGCGAACGGTGACTTCGGCGCGCGCGGTGCGTGCGGCAGGTGGAGATCATCCTCGCTCAGCCACCCGATCGCCCCGAGGACGGGACCGGAGGAGAACGCGGCCGTCGAGGTCGTGTGCGCCTTCGTGACGAACCTCGGATCGTGCACTTCGTCATTGAACACAAGAGACGCAGGCAGCCCGCCGACCTGGTCGGACAGTGCGGTCAGGGCGGCGCTGCGGACATTCGCGGGCCCATCGGCTCCGGGCAGCGTCGGATTGCGCATGGCCCCGGTGGCGGCGATATGGATGCCCGAATCGTTGAGCAGCCAGAGCCCGAACGCCGACTCCTCCAAGGTATCGGTGCCCTGGGTGAGCACGATGCCATCGGCGGCGGTGGTCCGGGCGAGCTCGACGACGTCGAAGAGCATCTCGAGGGTGACGTTCGCGCTCGAGACCTGTGAGACCTGAGTGAAATCGGCCTGCAGATCCGGCCAGATCCCGTCGAGGCCGGCGGCCGCGGCGATCTCGGCTCCGCTGAGCGCCGGCGCGACCCCGCCGGAGGCATTCGCCGTCGAGGCGATGGTCCCGCCGAGGGCGGCTACCAGCAGATGGGGAGCAGAGGAAGACGAAGAATCAGGCATGATGCGAGTCTAGCGCCGCCTCTCGTGTCCGCGGCCTTTGCTAGTCTTCACGCATGGATCCCGATACCGTGCTCCGCTTGGCTCACGATCAGGCCATGCAGTATCCCTCCGTCGAGCTCGTCCACCCCTTCGGTCCCGAGTACACCGTGTACAAGGTGCGCGGGAAGATGTTCATGATGACCTTCGAGCTGCGCGGTGTGCCGAGCATGAATCTCAAGATCGATCCCCTCGACGGGGAGGTCCTCTGCGACGCCCACGCCGAGATCACCCCCGGCTACCACATGAACAAGAAGCATTGGATCACCGTGGCCGGCCACGGCGAGCACGGCCGTGACGAGGATGCCGACGCCGGCCACGACGGCAGCGCTGGATTCGATGCCGAACTGCTCGGCGACCTCGTCCTCGAGTCCTACTGCCTCGTCGTCGCGAAGCTGCCGAAGAAGGACCGACCCGTGGACCCGACGACCTTCGGCGGACGCGAATGATGTGGGGCGAGCAGTCACAGCGTTTGAGGGGCGACGACCGACGATGACCGTCCCAGTGTCGCCCCTGCGCCGCCACCAGCGAGAGGCTCTGGCCACCCTCGACGAGGCGAGTGCGGCCGATGATCGACGCTCGTGGATCGTCCTGCCGCCCGGAGCGGGCAAGACACGGGTGGGCATCGAACATGCCGTCCGTCTGCTCGAACAGGACCGGGTCGGCACCGTCGTCGCCTTCGGCCCCAACACCGCGATCCAGACCCAGTGGGCGCATGCGTGGAACAGCCTCGGCGAGGGACGTGGCGCTGAGGGACGTGGCGCTGATGACCAGGGGCAGGCCGCTGGCGGACCGGCCGGAACCGACCGGGAACTGGACGCCGTGTTCACCGCCCTGACCTACCAATCGCTGGCGGTCTTCGACGAGGAGCGGGAGTCGACCGGCAGCCTCCTCGACGAACTCGCACCCGGCGGCAGACAGCTCGTCGATCGGCTCGTCGACTCGGGCCCGCTCCTGCTCATCCTCGACGAATGCCACCATCTGCTCGAAGTCTGGGGCTCTCTGCTGGCCGAACTGCTCGATCTGCTCCCCGAAGTCTGGGTGCTCGGGCTCACCGCCACCCCGCCGGGGACGATGACACACTCGCAGCGCGAACTCGTCTCGGTGCTCTTCGGCCGGGTGCGCTACTCGGCGTCGATTCCCGCTGTCGTCAGGGAGGGCGATCTGGCGCCGTTCGCCGACCTGGTCTGGCTGACCGAACCGACGCGGGAGGAGAAGGACTGGCTCGCGTCTGAAGCCGTCCACTACACGGAGTTCATCACCGGTGTCCTCGATCCGAGCCGGGGCAGCCTCAGCTTCCTCGAATGGGTCGACCGACGCTTCCTTGGCACCCGGGCCGAGACCGTGAGCTGGCAGAGCATGCGCGCGTCGGTGCCCGATCTGTGCGACGCGGCCCTGCGCCTGCACCATGCCGAACTGCTGCGCCTTCCACCCGGAGCCCGGGTCGGCGAACAGCATCGCCGCGACCCCGACATCGATGACTGGGCGCTGCTCATCGACGATTGGATGCGCCACCACCTCCTTGCTTCGGCAGAACCGGGCGATGGTGCCGCCGCCGAGGCGATCCGCCGTGCCCTGCCGGCGATCGGCTACCGCTGGACCCGCCACGGGATCCGCCCCGGCCGTTCACCCGTCGACCGGGTCATCGCCCGGTCCGCGGCGAAACCGACCGCGAGTGCCGACATCGTCGCCCTCGAAGCCGCCGAACTCGGTGAGCGACTGCGCATGCTCATCCTCTGCGATGTCGAATCCGCCACGGCCACGCTCTCGGCCGAGGTCGGCGAAGTGCTGGATGAACGATCCGGTTCCGCTCTGCTCGTCCTCGAGACCCTCATCGCCGATCCGCGCACGCAGGCCCTGCACCCCGTGCTCATGACCGGTCGCACCGTCGCCGGGCCGCCCGAGGTGCTCGCCGACCTGCACAGTCGGATCGCCGAACGCGACCGGACTCTGGCCTCAAAGCTGAGCATCAGCGAGCCCGCGGCCGGTATCAGCCGCCTCGAAGGCGGGTGGACGAGCCGGACCTGGGTCCCCCTCATTACGGAGTGCTTCAGCCGCGGGGATCTCCAAGTGCTCATCGGCACTCGGGCCCTGCTCGGCGAAGGGTGGGATGCCCCGGCGGTGACCGGGGTGATCGACCTGTCGACCGCGACCACACCGACCGCCGTGACGCAGACTCGCGGGCGCGCACTGCGCAAGGACACTCACTGGCCCGGGAAGGTCGCACTCAACTGGACCGTGGTGTGCGTGAGCTCCGAGCACCCTCGCGGTGATCAGGACTGGGGCAGGCTCGTGCGCAAACACGAGGGATTCTTCGGCACCGACGCCGACGGGGAGGTCGTCGACGGAGTGGCCCATATCGATCCCGCTTTCTCCGCCTTCGAACCTCCCGGCGATGACAGCTTCGCCGCGATCAACGCCCGGATGACCGCCCGCGCTCAAGCCCGCACCGAGGTGGCCCGGCGCTGGGACGTCGGCGCCGACTACCGGGATGAGGAGCTGCGATCGGTGCGCATCCTCGCGACCGCGGAGAACACCGCCTTGCTCGCGCCGATCGCCGAGCACCGGCCCGCGGCCGCAGACACCGCCGCCGCAGGGCTGAGCGTCACCCGGCGCCACCTCGGTGGGGATCCCGGCCGACTGCTGCCCTTCGGCTTCGGGCGTGGGGCAATGTCTGCGTGGATCGGCATCGGAGTGTTCCTGGGGATCGTCGCCCTGCTCAGCAGCGGAGTCCTCGCCGCGGTTCTCGGAGCGTTCGCGGCAGTCGTCCTCATCGGTCTGCCCGTGACGCTGTCGATCGCGGGTGCCCGCAGGCGTCGCCTCTATTCGCGGCCCCCGACGGTCTCCCAGGTCGCCGGGGCGATCGCCGAGGCGCTGCACGAGGTCGGCCTGAGCACCCAGGGAGCCGAGGCGGTGCGCGTACGCATCGACGCCCGCGGAGACCTGCGCTGCCACCTCGACGCCGATGCCCGATCGGCAGAGGCCTTCGCGCTCGCTCTCGACGAGGTGGTCTCGCCGATCACCGATCCCCGCTATCTGCTGCCACGCTGGCATCTGCCGCCTGGCAATCCGGGAATCCGCGGCTGGTGGGATCAGCTGCGCGCAGGGATCGGCTCTGCCCATGAGCGTGACCCCGTATGGCATGCGGTGCCCAGCGTTCTGGGCACGAACCGGGAGCTGGCCGATGCCTTCGCCGCGTCCTGGGGCAGTTGGATCGGCGGGGGCGGTGCCGTCTACACCCGCAATACCGACGGTGCCGGGATCCTCGTGTCGGTGCGATCGGCGAATCCGCTGGAGCTGACCTCCGTGCTGCGCACGACCTGGCACTGATGCGGTGCAGCGGCGTGGAATTGGCAGACGGGGGCCTCGGCGCAGACAATAGTCGATATGTCAGCCCTCAGTTCAGCGCTCGCCTACCGGCGACTGCTCGAATCGAATGCCACCCTGCGCATGCTCCGGGCCGACAACCTCGCTGTCATGGCCGGCACCCTCGACGCCCACCTGGGCAAGCCGGGCACCCGGATGAACACCGAGGACCTGCATGAGAGCATCGACGCCGACCTCGAGGAGCTGCGCGACCATTTCGACCTCTCTCTGCGCACGGCGAAGGCCTACTGCGATGACTGGCGGCGGGCCGAGATCCTCGTCCGCCGGCCGGCCACCGCCGCCCGGGGTGAGACCTACGAGCTCTCCGCTGCCGGCTTCGATGCGATCCGCATGCTCGAACAGCTGCGCACCCCACCGCAGACCGCCACCGAATCCCGGCTGGTCAGCCTCGCCCAATCCGTGCGCCAACTGGCCATTGACACCGACCCGGACAGCTCCCGCCGACTCGCCGCACTGATTGCCGAACGCGATCGCATCGATACCGAGATCGCCCGTGTCCGCCGCGGCGACCCCCGCTCCGTCGTCCTCGACCGCAGGCGTGCGAACGAACGCGTCTCCGACATCCTCCAACAGGCACAGGGACTGCCCGCCGACTTCGCTCGCGTGCGTGCCCGCTTCGAAGAGCTCAACCAGGAGCTGCGGATCTCGATCCTCGCCGCCGAGGACTCCCAATCCCAAGTCCTCGACGAAGTCTTCCGCGGCGTCGACCTCATCGAATCCTCCGACGAGGGCCGCACCTTCTCGGCGTTCTCCGCCCTCGTGCGCGACCCCGAACAGTCCGCGTCCTTCGACGACGACATCGCAGCCATCCTCGACCGCGATTTCTCTGCCGCCCTGTCTCTGTCCACCCGCCGCTCCCTGCGCACCCTGATGCGGCAGATGAAGGACGGTTCGCACGAAGTCTCGGACATCCTCACCGAATTCGCCCGGGGTCTGCGCCGCTACGTCCACTCCCACGAATTCCAACGCGACCGCGTCATGCGCACCCTGCTCCAAGAGGGCCTCGCCGCGGCGGCGCCGGTGGCCCAAGAGCTCAGACCCTACGACGAGATCGGCATCGACCTCGAACTCTCCAGCGTCTCCTTGGGCAGCGTCGGCGAAGTCATCCTGCACGACCCCGAGGAGTTCGACGCCGGAGCCGAACTCGACGAGGCCACCGAAACCGAAGTCGACTTCGCCGAACTCATCGCCGTCGCCCGCGAATCCGAGATCGACTTCGCCGAGCTCACCGAGAACATCAATTCCGTCGTCACCTCCGCCCATGAGGCCTCTGTCGCCGAGGTGCTCGAGACCTTCCCCGCGACCCAGGGCCTGGCCAGCGTCATCGGCCTGCTGTCCCTGGCCAGCACGTACGGCCACGTCGATCACGACAACCGCGAAATCCTCACCTGGTCCGGCGTCGACGGCATCGCCCGCACCGCCGCGATCCGCCGCCACTACTTCACCGAAGGCATCACCCTATGAGCCCTGCCGATCACGACACCGACACACCACCCGCCGAGGAGGGGGCCGCCTCGGCGAGGGAGCCCTTCGCTTCCCCGGAGACCGTCGACGACAATCCCAGCGCCCTGTGGTCCGGGGACACCGGAACGCTGAGGGAGCGGACCCGGCGGGTGCTGCTCGAACTGCTCAAGGGCCCCTACGTCTCGGGGACGCAGAGCCCGCAGCTGTGGGCGGCCCTCGTCGCCGACGAAGGACTCGTCCGCTCCCGTCTGCACGACCTGTTCCTCGACCTCGTCATCGACCGGGTCGACGAATTCGCGTTCACTCGCAAGATCGTCACCGATGAGATCGACGCGCCGGCCGCGGTGCGCAGCGAACGGCTCACCTTCCTCGACACGGCGATGCTCCTCGTGCTGCGGCAGCTGCTGCTCGCCGCACCGGGGGAGAAGCGCGTCATCGTCGACCGCGAAGAGGTCTACGAACGGCTCGCGATCTACCGCACCGGCGACGAATCGACCTTCCAACGCAATCTCAACGGTGCCTGGTCGCGGATGAGCAACCGGCTGCGCGTGCTCCACAAGGCCGGCGAGGACCGGTTCGAGATCTCTCCGATGGTGAAGTTCCTCATCGACGAGGATCGGGTGCGTGAACTCATCGCCGTCTATGAGCGCATCGCTGCGGGTGAGACCGATGCCGGTGAGGATTTCGGCGATGCTGATACGGGTGCCGGCGATGCTGGTGCTGAGGGCGATTCTGGCGGCGACGCTGAAACTGACACCGAGGAGGACGACGCGTGACCGAAGCACTCTTCCCACTCGACGCTGCGTTCGTCGCCGAGCAGGCACGGGCCCGCGGAGCGAACCGTCCCGACGTCGGCAGCCAGTGGCGACTCAGCGAGATCCAGATCGCGAACTGGGGCACCTTCGACGCCGACATCCACCGCATCCCCGTGTCGCACAAGGGTCACCTCATCACCGGACCCTCCGGTTCGGGCAAGTCCTCCCTCCTCGACGGCATCGCCGCCGTGCTCACCCCGGACAAATGGCTGCGCTTCAACGTCGCCGCCCAGACCGCCGGCAGCCGCGTCGACCAGCGCAGCCTCGTCAGCTACGTCCGCGGGGCGTGGACACGGACCGCCGACACCGAAGAGGACCGCGTCGTCAGCAAGTATCTGCGGCCCCGGGCGACCTGGAGCGGCATCATCCTCCGCTACGACAACGGCACCGACCGGCCGCTGTCCTTGGCCCGGCTCTTCTTCATCAAGGGCTCCGGTACGAAGACGACGGACCTCTCCGACGCCTGCATCCTCGAGCGCGGAGAACTCGATCTCTCCGAACTCCAGCACTATGCCCGCTCGGGACTCGAGACCCGCAAACTCAAGGCCGACCGCCCCGATGCCGTGGTCACCTCGAACGGACACCACGGGAAGTTCTATGCGCGCATGCGCAAGACCTTCGGCATGGCCGACGAATCCGCCCTCCAACTGCTGCACAAGACGCAGTCGGCCAAGAGCCTCGACAGCCTCGACCGGCTCTTCCGTGACCATATGCTCGAAACCCCGGTGACCTTCGACCTCGCCGAGACCGCCGTCGCCCAGTTCGGCGACCTCAAAGACGCCCACGACCATGTCGTCGAACTGCGTCGTCAACGCGACCACCTGCTCCAGCTGCGCGAAGCCGCCGCTCGTTTCGAATCGGCCAACGACGTCGCCGCGGAATCGATCGCCCTCAGCGACGCCCTGCTGCCGTACCAGAAGCGACGCGAACTCGACATCCTCCGGACCGACCTCTCGGCACTGACCCGCCGGATCGTCGAACTCGAGGTCACCGCCGACCGGGCGCAGCGCGACTACGATGCCGCCGTCGACGAGTACGACCTGGCCCGGCGGGCCACGCTCGAACTCGGCGGGTCCGAGGCCGAACACCTCCAGCAGCGCATCGACACCGCCGAGACCGAACGCCGCGCCATCGCCGAACGCTGGGCCGGTCTGGCCCGTCAGCTCGAACAGGCCGGCATCGACGCGGCACCGACCACGGCCGCGGAGTTCGCCGAACTCCAAGCCCAGATCGCGTCCAGCCTCGACGACGACACCCGGGTGTCCGGTCCCAGCCACGCCGACCACGACCGGTTCTCCCAGGCCCGCGCCCGGGTGCGGGAGCTCGAAGGCGAGATCGAATCCCTGCGCCGCTCCGGATCGACCGTGCCGAACAACCTCATGGCGATCCGGACCGAACTCGCCGCCGGCACCGGCCTGAGCGAGAAGGCCCTGCCCTTCGCCGCCGAACTCATCGAGGTCGACCCCGCAGAAGCCCGCTGGACCGGGGCGATCGAACGCGTGCTGCGCCCGATGGCGCTCACCGTCCTCGTCCGGTCCGAGAACCTCTCGGCCGTGCGCACCTGGGTCGACGCCCACCGTATTCGCGGTCGCCTCGTGTTCGAGGAGATCCCGCATTCGGTGCCGAGTCCACGCCCCGTCGGCAGTGAGAAATCACTGGTCAACAAGGTGCACGTGTCCGACACCGGATTCGGTGACTGGGTGCGGTCCACCCTGTCCGAACGCTTCGACTTCGCGTGCGTCGACCACCCCGACGAACTCGACGACCACCCGCGCGCCGTCACCGTCAAAGGTCAGGTCAAGACCTCACGCACCCGGTATGAGAAGGACGACCGGCGGCGCATCGACGACCGCAGCCAGTGGGTCCTCGGCGACCGGGAAGCCAAACTCGAAGCGCTCATCGCCTCACTCAAAGAAGCGCAGTCCGAACTGGCCGCCGCCGAACAGATCGTCGCCGCCGCCGATGCCGAAACCGCACAGGCGCACCGTCGCCGCGGCATCCTCGCTGGCATCCGCGAACAGTCCTGGCGTGACGTCGACCGGGACGGGGCCGCCGAGAAGGTGGCGACCCTGGAGCGGCAATTGGCCGAACTCGAAGACGCCGACGGTGACCTGCAGCAGGCGATCGGCGCCGAACGCCAAGCGAAAACCGTCAAGGACACCGCTGAGAACGCGAAATCCGAAGCCGACTACGCGCTCCGCCGGGCCAACGAGGAATCGGCGGATCTGCGCTCGAACATCACCCGGATCGAGGACGACGTCAACGCCGGTCGCATTGCCGAAGTCGAGGGCCGCCTCGGCGAACAGTTGGATGATCGGTTCCGGAAGGTCCAACGCAGCATCAAGCGCGAGAACCTCGCCGAGGTGGGCCAGCAGGTCTCGCAGATTCTGCAGGAGGAGAAGGACCGGGCACAGGCTGTGGCCAGGGACGCCAGCAACGCCGTGACCCGGTTGGCAACAGAGTTCAAAGCCGCGTGGCCGTCGGTATCGTCCCAGCTGACAGCCGAGGTCGACGATCGGCGGGCGTATCTGGGGATGCTCGACGAGATCCTCGCACACGGTCTGCCCGATCATGAGAACCGGTTCCGGGAGCTGCTCCAACAGCGCTCCCGCGACCTCATCGGCGAGCTGCTCAACGAGATCCATGCCGCCCCGCGGGAGATCGATGATCGGGTCGCCCCGATCAACTCCTCCCTGCTGCGCTCGCAGTTCGACGAGGACCGGTACCTGCGGCTGAAGGTCAAGACCCGCCGGTCCGAGACCGTCAACGCCTTCATCGCCGATCTGCGCTTCGTGGCCGCGGGCAGCTGGGGCGAAGACGATATGGAGACCGCGGAGAAGAAGTACGACACCCTCGCCGAGGTGATGCGCCGATTCGCCTCCAGCGAGCACGTCGACAAGGTGTGGAAGACCCACTGCCTGGACACCCGTCTGCACGTCAGCTTCCTCGCCGAGGAGATCGATGATCACGGGCGGGCGCATGCGACCTACGATTCGGGTGCCGCAATGTCCGGCGGTCAGCAGCAGAAGCTTGTGATCTTCTGCCTGGCCGCGGCGCTGCGCTACCAATTGGCAGACCCGGACGAGGCGATCTCGAAGTACGGCACGATCATCCTCGACGAAGCCTTCGACAAGGCCGACACACGCTACACCCGGATGGCGCTCGACATCTTCATCGAATTCGGATTCCACATGGTGCTCGCGACCCCGCAGAAGCTGCTGCAGACGATCGAACCCTATGTGGGTGCGGCGACGTCGATCGAGAACCCGAGTCGGCAGAAGACCCTCACCTCGACGATGGTGTGGGACGCAACCGAGCGTGCGGACTCCGACGGCGCGGGCGATGTGAGCGAACTGGAAGGTGCCGGCGAACCGGTCGGCGCGGACGATGTCTCGAACTCTGAGGAACCGGACGCACAATGACCATGCTCTCCGTCGCCGGGGCCCGGACGAAGGCGCGCGCTCGTCTGAACTCGTCCATGGCCGCCTGGGCCGCGGAGGGCAGCGGCGTAGTGCGCCTCGAGATCGCGCTCAAGCCGCCGACGGAGAAGCAGGTGCTCACCGATCAGGCTGCCGCCGCCGAGTGGGCCGGCAGCTGGAGGGCAGCCGAGGAGACAGCCATCGGATGGGCCTCGCCGACGGCGCCGGGATCGGTCGCCGGGACTCGCTCGGGACTCGAGATCGACTGGGAAGACCGCAACTGGGCCCGGGTCGGTCGCCAACGCATTCCCATCCGTGTGCGCCTGACCACCGCGGACGCGGTCGCTGATTTCGTCGGCGGCGAGTCCGCCCGCGACTGGCGGAGACTGCGCGACCGGGCAGCGACGATCCGCGACCGATTCGCAGCTGAGCCGGGCAGCGTCGAACAGATCGACGCTGATGACCCGGACGGTCCCGGCGCCGGCGGCACCGGTGACGACGACGCACTCGCCGCCGCGATTCGGTCCCAGGCGAAGCGGATCCTCGGGTTGACCGACGCCGCGTTCACCACCGTCCTCGACGTCGTCGACTGGCTGCGCGGCCACCGGCTCGGAACACTGCGACCGAGGCAGCTGCCCATCCGCGGAGTCGACTCCAAGTGGTTCGAGACCCACCGCAGCCTTGTCACCGCACTCCTCGGCGGAATCGGGCACGCCGACGCCGTGACCGTCCTCGACGCCGAACCGCGACTGCGTCTGCGCATCCTCGACCCGGCCCTGAGGGTCACGGCGGAGCCCGCCGCTCCGGCCACCGGCCAGGCGGCCGATATCAGCCTGGCCGGCCTCGATGACATCACCGCACCGATCTCGCAGCTCGGCCGCCTGCCCATCGCCCCGCAGTTGGTCTTCGTCTTCGAGAACCTCGAATCCGTGCTCGCCATGCCCGCCTGGCCGGCCGCCGTGGCCGTCCATGGTTCCGGCTATGCCGTCGACGGGGTGGCTCGGTTCGACTGGATTGCCGACGCCCGAGTGATCTATTGGGGTGACCTCGACTCTCACGGGTTCGCGATCCTCAATCGGCTGCGCAGCCACCTGCCGGCCGTCGAATCCGTGCTCATGGACGAAGCGAACCTGCTCGCCCACCGGGACCTGTGGGTGCCCGAACCGAAACCGAGCACCGGCACGTTCGCCCACCTCACCGGCACGGAACTGCGTGCCCTCGACCGGATCCGCGCCGAAGGCAACGTCCGGCTCGAACAGGAACGCATCCCCTGGGACACGGCACTGAACCGACTGCGGACCGCGGTCGGAAACCCGACGCCGAGCCGCCTCGGCGAAGGGGAGGGCGATCTCGGTGCGGGGACGAGACGTGGCACGGAAACGGAGCGTCTCCTCGGCGAAGGCGACGATGACGACGGATAAACCGCGCGGAGGACTGACCGCCCTGTGCATCGCGGAGTTGGTCTGCTGGGGCCTGCTCTACTACTCGCTGCCCGTCGCGGTCACCCCGATCTCAGCGGATATGGGCTGGAGCCATACGACGGTGACGGCAGCACTGACGATCGGACTCATCGTCTCGGCGCTCATGGGACCCCGCGTCGGGCGGATGCTCGACGAGCACGGGCCGCGGCTGATCATGGGCGCGGGCACGCTCATCGGCGTCATCGCGCTCGGACTCGTGGCGGTCGCCCCGAACCTCGTCGTCTTCTTCTTCGCCTGGATCCTCGCGGGCTTCGCTCAGGCTGCGACCCTCTACCCGCCGGCCTTCGCCGTCGTCACCCGCTGGTACGGGAACGAACGGACGAAGCCGCTGACGACGATCACGCTCGTCGGTGGGCTCGCCTCGACGGTGTTCGCGCCGATCATCGCCTGGCTCATCGACGTCTGCGGATGGCGGGGCACCTATGGCATCCTCGCCGGTCTGCTCGCGGTCCTGGCACTGCCGATGCATCTGCTCTTCCTCAACCGGAGATGGACCGACGAAGCGGCCGCGGACCGGGTGCGACCGAGCCGGGCCGAACTGCGGACGATCACCCGACACCCGCGCTTCATCATCCTGCAGATCGCGGTGGCCATCGCGACCTTCACCCTCTTCGCGTTGACGATCAACATCATCCCCGTCCTCATCGAACGCGGAGCCGGGTACAGTCTCGCCGCGATCGCCCTCGGGCTCGTCGGCTTCGGTCAGGTGGCGGGACGCTTCGGCTATCCGAGCCTGGAGCGGCACACGAGTCCGCGTGCCCGCACCGTCCTGCTCTTCGCCGCCGGCGCCCTCGGGCTGTGGCTGCTGGCGCTGGTGCCGAGCCCGATCTGGATGCTCATCGGCATCGCCATGGTCACCGGGGGAGTGCGCGGCTGCATGACCCTCTTCCAGGCCACAGCCGTGTCCGACCGTTGGGGGACGAAGAACTTCGGAGCCATCAACGGCGTCTTCGTCGCCCCCATCACCGCCGGAACGGCTCTGGCCCCCGTGGCCGGGCCCGCCCTGGCCGATGTCATCGGCGGTTACGGCTGGATGTCGATGACCATGGCCGGACTGCTGACCCTGGCGACCGTGCTCTCGGCCCGGACCTGAGAGGGCCCTCCCAGCCGACCCTCGCATCGGCAAGCCGGCAGTATGGGCGCTCGAAGAGCAGATCGCGAAGGTCGGAGTTGCTCGAGCTTCAACTGCGGATTTCAATACAGCACGCGTTTCGAGTTCTGCTGCCTTCGGTTCAGGCAGATCGTTATACGGTTCGGTCGGCATCCACATGTGCAAAGTCGATTGCTGCATTCGCGGAACGTGTAAAAGAAATGGCGAATTCTTTACACGTGCTGTCGATATGGCAATCTGCCTGTCACGTCCGGACCGTCCCAGCTGCTCCGCGCTGTCACTGCTCTCACATATCCAGCCGGTGGACTCGGGGATAGACTGACGGTGCGGTCCACGCATACGCCGGGGAACGCAGACGAGCTACCTCGGCGTTCGTGTTTCAACGGAAGGAAGTCAATGCCCACCGTCGCCAGAAACATCGTCGATACCCTCGTGGCCAGCGGAGTCCAGCGCGTCTACGGCATCCCCGGAGACTCGCTCAACGGCTTCACCGATGCGCTGCGGGTCAACCCTCAGCTCGACTGGGTCCATGTCCGCCACGAGGAGGCCGCCTCCTTCGCCGCCAGCGGTGAGGCCGCACTGACCGGCCAGCTGGCCGTGTGCGCCGGCAGCTGCGGGCCCGGCAACCTCCACCTCATCAACGGTCTCTACGATGCCCAGCGGTCGCGAGTTCCCGTGTTGGCGATCGCCGCACAGATCCCCAGCGACGAGATCGGCTCGAACTACTTCCAGGAGACCCACCCGACCGAGCTGTTCCGCGAATGCAGCGTCTACGTCGAAAACGTGGCCACTGCCGAGCAGATGCCCCGGCTGCTGCGCATCGCCATGCGCGAGGCCGTCGAGAAGCGCGGCGTCGCGGTCCTCGTCATCCCCGGTGACATCGGCCTGACCGAGATCAGCGCCGCCGCCGAGGTGGTCCGGTCCTATCCCTCGCACGTGATCCCCGCCGAATCCCAGGTCGAGGCCGCCGCGAAGGCGCTCAACAAGGGCAAGAAGGTCACGATCCTCGCCGGCGCCGGCACCGAGGGCGCTCATGATGAGCTCATCGCCATCGCCGACAAGCTGCAGGCACCGATCGTCCACGCCCTGCGCGGCAAGGAATTCGTCGAGTACGACAACCCCTTCGACGTGGGCATGACAGGTCTGCTCGGCTTCTCCTCCGGCTATCACGCGCTCAAGGGCTGCGACACCCTGCTCATGCTCGGAACCGACCTGCCCTATCAGCAGTTCTATCCCGAAGACGCGACCGTCATCCAGGTCGACGTGCGCGGCTCCCAGATCGGGCGGCGCACCCCGGTCGACATCGGCCTGGTGGGGACGGTGGCCGATACCGTCGACTCACTGCTGCCTCTCATCAAGGGCCACCGCAGCAGTTCTCATCTCAAGACGATGACCAAGCACTATGCGAAGACCCGCAAGGAGCTCGACGAACTCGCCACACCGTCGAAGCGCACCATCCACCCGCAGTACCTCACCCGGCTCATCGACGAGATGGCCGATGACGATGCGGTCTTCGTCCCGGATGTGGGATCACCGGTGACCTGGGCGGCGAGGTATCTGACGATGAACGGCAAGCGCCGCCTCATCGGGTCTTTCAGCCACGGCTCCATGGCCAACGCCCTCTCCCAGAGTGTCGGGGTGCAGTCAGCGTTCGAGGACCGGCAGACCATTGCGCTCGCCGGTGACGGCGGACTGTCGATGCTGCTGGGCGAACTCATCACGCTCACCCAGAACAAACTGCCGGTGAAGACGGTCGTGTACAACAACTCCTCGCTCAACTTCGTCGAGCTCGAGATGAAGGCCGCCGGTTTCGTCACCTTCGGCACCGAGCTCAACAACCCCGATTTCTCCACCATCGCCGAGGCGGTCGGGATCAAGGGGTTCCGCGTCGAGAAGTCCAAGGACCTGCCGAAGGTGGTGCGTGAGTTCCTCGCCTACGACGGGCCCGCAGTCCTCGACGTCGTCACCGAGCGGCAGGAGCTGTCGATGCCGCCGACGATCACCGCCGACCAGGCCAAGGGCTTCGCCCTCTACGCCATCCGCACGGTGATGTCGGGCAAGGGCGATGAACTCATCGACCTCGCACGGACGAACATCCGCCAGCTCTTCTGACGCCGCGCCTGACGCCGCGGCTGACGCTGCGCCTGAGGCCCCTGCCGAGAAACAGGTTGAGTGCCGAGAAACGGGAGTGCACTCCCGGGCCTCGGCACTCAACCTGTTTCTCGATGAAACCAGGGGAGGTGCTGGTCAGCGGAGACCGTAGGGGGCTAAGGCCTGAGCGGTGACGAGGGCTGCGGTCAGCGCCTCATGCCCCTTGTCTTCCTGCGATCCCTCGAGCCCGGCACGGTCGAGCCCCTGCTGTTCGGTGTCACAGGTGAGCACGCCGAAGCCCACGGGCTTGCCGGAGTCGATGGCCACACGACCCAGGCCGTCGGTGGCGGCCTGGCAGACGTAGTCGAAGTGCGGAGTGCCACCGCGGATGACCACGCCGAGGGCGACGACCGCGTCGAAGTGCGGCATCAGTCGTGCCGCGGCGACCGGCAGTTCGAAGCTGCCGGGAACGCGGATGAGCGTGGCTTCGGCACCGGCCTCGGCGGCGGCGCGTTGGGCTCCGTCGACGAGTCCGTCCATGATCTGGGTGTGCCAGGAGGCAGCGACGATGGCGACGCGCAGATCGGCGGCGTCGACGGTGAGTGCGGGGGCTCCGGAATGGGCCATGGGTATGTCCTTTGCTCAAGGGCTCGGGTGAGCCTGTCGTGCGGGTTCGGAAGAGCCTGGTTCGTTCCTGACGAGAGTGCGGTGACCCCGTCGTGGTCTTCGTATGATCGGTGCCGCCAGGGCCGGCGGCTGAGCGTCAGCTGGCGACGGCCCCGGTGGATTCGGCGCTGTCGCGGGCAGTCCCCGTGACCTCGGGCAGCGTGAGCGCATGGTGCATGCGTTCGCGCTTCGTGGCCAGGTAGTGGGTGTTCTCCGGGCGGGCGGCGACCTCGAGCGAGACCACCGCCTCGACCGTGATGCCCAGCTTCTCCAGTGCTGCCGTCTTCGCCGGGTTGTTCGTCAGCAGTCGGATGCGTGTGAGACCGAGCGAACGCAGAATCGCTGCGGCGGCACGGTAGTCGCGGGCATCATCGGTGAACCCGAGGTCACGATTCGCATCCACCGTGTCTCGGCCCTGATCCTGCAGCGCATAGGCACGCAGCTTGTTGCTCAGTCCGATCCCGCGGCCCTCATGCCCGGTCAGGTAGATCACGGCCCCTCCACGGTCGGCGACGAGATCGAGCGCCCGGTCGAGCTGCTCCCCGCAGTCACACCGATGCGAACCGAAGACATCCCCGGTCAGGCACTCCGAATGCACACGCACCAAGGGCGCCGGACCGTCAGATGCAGAGTCCAACGATCCCGCGAACACGCCGAGGTGGTCGTGCCCGTCGATCGTGAACGCGCGGGCCCGCAGGCTCCCGTGCTTCGTCGGCAGCGGAACCTCCGCGGTCGTCAGCAGGGGCTCGTCTCCCGCCGGTGACTCGGCGCCGGACATCGCGGAAGTTGCAGAGGTCTCGGTGCCGGTCAGTGCGGAAGACCCCGTCGACGACGCCTCGTCGACGCCGCCTGCATCCCGGGCATCGAGGTAGGCGATGAGCTGCTCGATGGAGACCATGACGAGGTCGTTCGCATCGGCGAAGTCACGGACCGCGTCGAAGCGCATCATCGAACCGTCGTCGTGGACCACCTCGGCGATCATCGCCACCGGCTGCGCACCGGCCAGGCGCGCGAACTCGACACCCGCTTCGGTGTGGCCCGGGCGTTCGCGGACCCCGCCGTCCTTCGCGACGAGCGGGAAGATGTGACCGGGCCGCGAGATCGCTGCCGGATCGGGGATCGCTGCGGCGAGCACCCGGCCGGTCTCGGCACGTTCGGCGGCGCTGATTCCCGTGGTCACTCCCACTGCGTCGCAGCTGATCGTGTAGGCGGTGCCCTTCGGGTCCTCGTTGTCGGTGACCATCGGCGGCAGTCGCAGGGCACCGGCGCGGTTGGCGGTCATAGGAGCGCAGATGACGCCCGAGGTGTGGCGGACGAAGAAGCCGATCGTCGCGGCGTCCGCGTATTCGGCGGCCATGATGAGGTCGCCTTCGTTCTCCCTGTCCTCATCGTCGACGACGAGGATGGGACGGCCGGCGGCGACGGCGGAGATGGCCGCGTCGATCGGGTCGAGACGGCTGGCGTGAGCGACTGAATCAGTCATGATCGACTCCTTGCTGAGTGCTGTTGTGCGTCGTAGACGATGAGAAGGACAGGAGGCGGGCGGTGTACTTCGCGAGCACATCGACTTCGATGTTCACGGCCGCGCCGACCTCGAGCTCGCCGAAGGTCGTATGGGTCAGGGTGGCCGGGATGAGGCCGACCTCGACCCACGCGTTGGGGGCCGAGGGTTCGGACACGGCGGTCAGGGTCAGGGACACTCCGTTGAGGGCGATGGATCCCTTGACCGCTGTCAGCGGAGCGAGGTCGTTCGGGACCGCGATGCGCAGGGTCGACCAGTCGGGCCGGTCGATGCGGTCGATGAGTTCGCCGCGTCCGTCGACGTGGCCTTGGACGACGTGACCGTCGAAGCGCCCCGAGGCGGGTGTGCAGCGTTCCAGGTTGACCCGGTCGCCGGTGCCCAGCGTGCCGAGCCCGGTCAGACGCAGCGTCTCGCCCATCACCTCGGCGGTGAAGCGTCCCGGCTTCTGCGCAGCGGACCGTCTCGTCGAGGTCAGGCAGACGCCGTTGACGGCCAGCGATCCGCCGAGGTCGAGATCGGCGACGAGATCGCCGGCATCGATGGTGATCGCGGCCGAATCGTTCGTGTGCTCGATGGTCTCGACGGTGCCGAGTCCTTCGATGATTCCGGTGAACATGTGCCTCCGTGATGCTGAAGTCGTGGTGCTGAACAGTGAGTGTCGAGTGGGGCAGCGGTGGGCCGGCTGCGTGTCGTCAGGGGCCCGGTGGGCCTGAGACGGTCGATCCTGAACCCGTCGACCCTGCCCCTGTCGACTCTGAAACCGGCGGGGCGGATCCCGGTGGTGTCGTCTCTGTGGCGAAGTGGAGCAGGAAGTCGGGGCCGAGCGTTGAGAGGGCGGGCACCTCGGTGTCGTCGGGGACCAGTCGAAGCGCCTCGCTGAGGGTGCCGATATTGAGCCCTTCGATGCTGCGCCGGCCCGGGCCGATCAGCAGCGGCGCCTGATAGCAGAAGACCTCATCGACGACACCGGCGGCGAAGAAGGCGGCGAGGATCCGCGGCCCGCCCTCGACGAGGAGGTGGCGGACCTTCTCCTCGTGCAGTCGGTCCAGGGCTTCGCCGATGTCATGGGTGCGCAGCCGGAGGGTGTCGGGGTTGAGCGCGAGGAAGGATTCGGCGGGCAGCTCGGTGTCACCGAGCACGACGGGCCGCGGCTGATTCGGCAGGGCGGTCCCGTCCGCTTCGCGGGCGTTGAGTCGCGGATCATCGGCCAGCGCCGTGCCGGTGCCGACGAGGATGGCATCGACGCGAGAGCGGATCTCATGGGCGTGCGCCCGGGACTGCGCCGAGGTGATCCATTGGCTGGTCCCGTCGGCGGCGGCAACGGCCCCGTCGAGGCTCTGCGCGATCTTCACCGTGACGAAGGGCCGGCCCTCGGACATCGCCGAGACCCACCGGGCGTTGAGAGCGCGGGAGTCCGCGCGGTGCAGTCCCGAACGCACTGTGAGCCCCGCCTCGGCGAGGATCTCACCGCCACCGGCGGCCAGCGGATTCGGGTCGGGTGCGGCGAAGATGACGGACGGGATTCCGGCGGAGCGGATCGCCTCGGTGCACGGCCCCGTCCGACCGTAGTGGGAGCAGGGTTCGAGCGTGACGAACAGCGTCGCAGCGGACAGGTCGATGTCGAGATCGTGAGCGGTGGTGATGGCATCGACTTCGGCGTGTGGAGTGCCGGCGCCACGGTGATGGCCGATGACGATCTGGCCGTCGTCGGTCAGGATTGCGGCGCCCACGAGCGGATTCGCCCCGCGGAATCCTTCGCGGGCCGCGTTGAGGGCCGCGGTCATCGCCGCGGATTCGAGTTCGGTGAACTCCGCTGCCTCCGTGAGCTGCGCGCCCATGAAAAAACCTCCCGAGCCTTCGCCGGGAGGGAGGATATTGCGGGTGCAACCATCAGAGCGGCCGGACGCTGACGGCGGTGCATGCGAATGCACGCCTCCACAGCGGCCAAGGCCACCATGCTCCTCCCATCCAGACTCTGACTGTCGGTTTCGGAATTTCACCGAATCAACCGCCTGCACGAATGCCAGCGGGTCGCGGACTATGACCGCCGGTACGGAATTTCACCGTCCCCGGAACATGTGAGGCCAGATTAGCACGACCATCGCCGAGGCGGATGTGGCGTCCGTCACAAGATGACCTCCGCGTCCGGCGGAGCCGGATTTGCCGTGATGCATAACCGGGGTATATAAAGAGGTTATGGATGATGTGGATTCAGCAGAGCTCGTATCGCGTCTCGTCGTCGTCTCGTCGCGTCTGACCAGGGCGTTTCGGCGAGTGATCGGCAACGAGAACTCCTTGGCCGCCCTGCGAGCGCTCGCAGTCGTCGAGCAGTATCAGCCCGTTCGGGTCGGGCATTTCGCCCAGGGGTACCTGAGTTCACAGCCCGCGGCGACGAAGCTCCTCGCCAAACTCGAGGAGGCCGGACTCGTCGTCCGGGAGGCGAGCCCCACCGACGGGCGCGCCTCGCAGTTCTCGCTGACCGATGCCGGCCGGGAGCGGCTGGCCGAGAACCGCTCGATCATGATCGATCAGATGCAGCCGTACTTCGAATCGCTCAGCGTCGAGGAGCGGCAGAGCGTCGATCGGGCACTCGGGCTGGTCTCGGACTTCCTCAAGGATCGGCATCCGGTCGACAGCGTCGACGAATCCGCGGAAGCACCGGAGTCGGACGCGAACGCGGACTAGACGACGAATCCACTACGGGTCTCACCCGTGATCTCACAACAGAAGGCACCACACGAAAGGGGACGCGACCAGCAGATGAGAGCGTCAGCAGACAACGAAGCCACAGGAGACGAAACACCCGGCGACACCGGGGCGGGAGCGTCCATCCTCCATCAGCCACGTGCCGTCTGGGCAGTTGCGTTCGCCGCCGTCATCGCCTTCATGGGCATCGGTCTGGTCGACCCGATCCTGCCGGCCATCTCGGCTGAACTCGATGCCTCTCCCGCCCAGTCGATGCTGCTGTTCACCAGCTACCTGTTCATCACCGGCGGCATGATGTTCTTCACGAGCTTCCTGTCCTCGCGCATCGGCGCGAAGACCACACTGCTCGTCGGGCTCGTCCTCATCGTCGCATTCGCCGCGCTCGCGGGATTCTCCGGTTCCGTCGACCAGATCATCGGCTTCCGCGCCGGTTGGGGTCTGGGCAATGCGCTCTTCATCTCCACCGCCCTGTCGACGATCGTCGGTGCCGCATCCGGCGGCGCGGATAGGGCGATCATCCTCTACGAGGCGGCTCTGGGCGTGGGCATCGCCACCGGCCCGCTCCTCGGCGGGCTGCTCGGCGGGATCTCGTGGCGCGGTCCGTTCTTCGGCACCGCAGTCCTCATGGCCATCGGCTTCATCGCCATCGTCGTGCTGCTGCCGGGAGGCACGAATTCGGGCGGACCGTCTGCCGAGCCGATCAGGCTCAGTGCCACATTCCGGGCGCTCGCTCGTCCGGGAGTGGCTGTGCTCGGTGTCTCCGCGCTGCTGTACAACTTCGGCTTCTTCATCCTCCTGGCCTACAGCCCCTTCCCTGTCGAAGCGGCCGCCGCGAAGATGGGCATGGAGGACTTCGGAGCCATGGGACTCGGCTACGTCTTCTTCGGCTGGGGCATCTGCGTGGCGGTCACCTCGGTGTTCGCGGCTCCGCAGCTGACCAAGCGGATGGGGCGCCGCCGCAGCCTCATCGTCACCCTCGTCGCGCTCGCTGTGCTGCTCGGGGTCATGTCGTTCCTCGTCGACTCGTTCGTCGGCATCATCATCTGCATCATCGTCGCGGGCATGTTCCTCGGTGTGCTCAACACGGTCTTCACAGAATCGGCGATGGAGGTCAGCGACCTGCCCCGCCCGGTGGCTTCGGGCACCTACTCGGGTGTGCGCTTCGTCGGCGGTGCCGTGGCGCCGATCGTCGCCGGAGCCGTGTCCGAGTCGATCGGGCCGGTTCTCCGTACCTCTTCGGAGCCGGAGCCGTGCTGCTGTCGGTCGTCGTCATCTCGGTGGGCTGGAAGACGCTGCGTCGCGTCGACGGCCATATCGACGAGACTCCGGTCGACGAAGCATATGCCCTGACCGGGGGTGATGCCTGAGGCATCGAGGCATTCCCAGCGGCGCCCGAAGGACAGATCCTCGGGCGCCGCTGCTGTCTTCGAAGGTTCGAGTTCGGGATGCGGCTGCTGTCGTCGAGGCAGGGCCGTTGGGCGAACGAAGAGGCGTGTTGCAGATCTGAAACCGTGGGAAATAGGGGCGGAGGCGGACTTTGGTGCACAATTGGAGCTGCTGATCCTGAACAATCCTCTAAATACGAAGGTCATAATGTCCTACGACGCGAATGCAGCATACAACTCAGGTTCCGGGGTCCCCGGTCAGGGAATGCCGGGTGCCGGAATGCCCGGTGAGCAGGGCTTCGGCGGAGCGCCGCGCGGTGCCGCCCACCCCGATGACCTTTCCCTCCCGCTCTACGGCGCCTCCTTCGGCCAGGCCGTCAAGCGCTTCTTCAAGAACTACGTGAAGTTCAACGGCCGGGCCTCGCGCAGCGAGTTCTGGTTCGCTTACCTGTTCACCGCTCTCGGTGCTCTGATTCCGTATATCTTGCTGATCATCGGGTTGGTCATGATGTCGGTTTCGGCATCTGGGGATCCGTATGGGTTCTCCGGGCCGTCCGGGGCCAGCCTGGCTCTGATGGGCATCGGTGGAACGCTCATGGGGCTTTTCGTCCTGGCTACTCTGGTACCGCAGATCGCCATCTCCTGGCGCCGGCTTCATGATGCGAACTACTCAGGTCTGCTGTACCTTCTGTCCTTGACGGGCATCGGCAGCATCGTCCTCATCGTGCTCTACATCATGCCTTCGAAGCCCGAGGGACAGCGCTACGACGCCTGAGTCGCACTCCGGCAATCACGTCTCGCTGAGGACATGTCAGCTGCGGGACCATCACGCCCCGTCGGCGCCATCTCGCACCGTTGCAACGGTATGAGATGACGTCGGCGGGGCGTTGTGCCGCCTGCGAGAGGCGGTGACGCTCGCGGGTGACTACCGGGGGCGGACGGTCCGGACGAACGACACGATCATCGCGACGAAGACGATCGCCCACACGACGAAGCCGATCCAGAACCAGTGCTGACCGATCCACTCGATCGCGGGCAGCCGATCCGAGCGGCCCAGGAACATGCTCGCCACCGCGTACATGCCCAAGGGGAACACCATGCTCCACAGTCCCGCCGAGTAGCTCATCGGCACCCGGTGGATGAGGTGCCGCCACGCTCCGGCCAGAACGAGAGCCGGGATGAGCCAGGTGGCGAAGGCCCACAGCAGCGTCGACGATCCGCCGACGACCATGCGTGTGGCATCAAGGATCGGCGAGGCCTCGAGTTCGAGGATCCGCGATCCCGCAACGATCGTGATTGCCAAGGCCCCCATCGTCACCCAGTACGGGGCGTCGAGGTCTTCGGGCCCGAATCGATGCCGCAGAACCCTGACGAAGATCGACACCGAGCAGACGACATAGAGTGCCAATCCCACGGCCCACATCACCACAGCGACCAGGGTGAGGAAGACGACGAAGCCCGCAGAGGAGAACTCGGTGTTCGCGGTTTCGATCGCCAGGCTCGAGGCGACGACGGCCACGGACTGAGACGCCACCACCCAGACCAGCCAGGTGCCGTTGACTTCCTTGGACACCGGGTGGATGTTCGAGCCGAGGATCGCAGTGAATGGAATTCCGTACCCGAGGATCAGCCACAACAGGGCGCCGATGCCGAAGAGCACCAGCGCCGGTTGCACCACCCCGAGCCCGATCAGCGCTGTGGCCAGGACATTCGTGCCCGCCACAGCAGTGAAGAACCCGAAGGCGCGACTGGGATTGTGAAGGTCGGCACGCAGATCATCTCGGTAGCGGACCACCCGAATGAGTGACAGAGCGATGAAGAACAGGTAGAGGACGACAGCCGGCCAGAACAGAACGACGCTGAGCAGGTGCAGCCCCTTGAGCTGAGCGCCGACCGCGACGATGCCCGTGGCCATCACCGAAGCGAAGCATCCGGGTGCGAGCGTCGACGGGCTCAGGCCCCAGGCCCTGTGCAGCTGCGAGAGGCCGCTATCCGCCGTGCTCATCCGCTCCTCGCCCTCATGTGCGTATTCGTTCCCATCTGCGTATTCGTTCCTTTCAACCTTAGTACTCCGCATCGGCCCGCAGCTGCACAGGAGACGTTGCGGACTCCGAATCGCGCCCGCAGGCGGAGGCGATGGTGTGCGATTGCCGACAATCGCCTTTTTCTGAGCCCGTATTCGTGAGACGATCCGCTAGAGTTACCTATGAGTAACCTGAAGTCTGTCGGCCCCTCCTTATGCCGCCGTTCCCCTCCGGTGGCGTAGTCTGCAGTCACATAAGCGGCGCGTCGGCGCCCGGACGCGCTGAGGGTCGGCGCGAGGACAGACAAGCCGGCACAGACACGTGGGAACGGACGATTGGGAGCCATGGCCATGGAGAGCACCACAGAGACTCTCGCCGAGGACACGGACAGCGACGAGCAGTCGATTGCAGTGCGCAATTGGTCCCTGTCAGGCAAGCAGGGTGAGGTCTTCGACGACATCGACCTCGAGATTCCGGAGGGCGGACTCGCGATCGTCCGCGGTCCCGCCGGCAGCGGAAAGACCTCCTTCCTCCTGTCCCTCGCGGGACGGATGCGGGTCTCGGCGGGGGAGGGCCGCCTCGGCGACCTCGACATCCGCAAACGGGCCCGCGCCGTTCGCAGCCTGGTCGCGGTCGGACATGTCGAGGGTCTGACCGACCTCGAGAACGATTTCACCGTGGCCCAGCACGTCGCCGAACGCCAGATCATGCTGCAGCCTTGGTATAAGCCTTGGGTGTCGAAGTCATCGCTGCGCGAGATCATCGGCCTGTTCCGCGAGACTCTGCAGTCGGCGACGGACTTCATCGACGAACAGCCCGAAGGGACGTTCTCGACCACAGATGCGCAGCGGGCAGACTTCCTCATCGACGACGACGGTGAGGTCTTCGTCTCGGAACTGAGCGAGCTGCAGAAGTTCTTCCTCGAATTCGGGTTGGCCTGCCTGAGCCGACCGCCCGTCGTCGTCATCGACAACATCGACTACCTGCGCGAATCAGCCGACCGGGCGCGAGCCTGGGCGGGGATCCTCGTCTACCAGCAGCTGCGGAAGACTCGAGAGCCGGACAAGCCGCTCACGGTCATCGTCTCCTGCGAGGACGCCGGCGAATTCGACATCGCACAGCGATCGCTCGGACCCCACGCGGAGCCGAGGGCGGTCGTCGAACTCGAGCTGCCCGTCAGCCAGAGACCCCACAGCCGATCGCGGCACTGACGATGTCCGCACCGTCGCCTGCACTCGCCGAGGCGGCTCCCGGCCGCGATCCGATCGCGGCCCCATCCGCACTGACAGTCCTCCACCACGATTTCGATCCCGAGGAGATTCCCGTATGTTCTCCCTTCCCTGGCTAGAGCTCTCACGGTTCAAACGACACACGATCACGCGCCTGGCGATGATCGTCATCGCCATCATCCCCGCCATCTACGGCGGCCTCTACCTGGCCTCGAACTGGAACCCGACCGACCATCTCGACAAACTGCAGGCGGCAGTGGTCAACGAGGACGTCGGGGCGGAGAAGCCGGATTCCGACGGCGAGACCCTGCACGCCGGCGATGAACTCGTCGACGAGATCACCCCGAAGGGCGAAGGCGGATTCGACTGGACCGAGACGAGCCAGGAGGAAGCCGACAAGGGCCTGTCCGAAGGCAAGTACTTCGCGATCCTCGAGATCCCGAAGGACTTCTCGCAGGCCCTGGTGTCCACCGGCGGCGACGATCCGGAACGGGCTGGACTGCAGTTGCGCACCGACGACGCCCACAACTTCATCGTCGGCCAAGTGGCCGGCACTGTGCTCAATGAGATCAATTCGGGTTTGAACAAGACGACCACGTCCGAATACGTCAACGAGGTCTACCTCGGCTTCAATGACATCCACGCGGAGACGAAGAAGGCCGCAGACGGGGCGGCGGAGCTCCACGACGGTTCGGTCGAACTCCACGACGGAACCGGTCAGCTCGTCGACGGGACGACCGAGCTCGACAAGGGCGTCGGCACGCTGAGAACGGGACTCGGCGATCTCGACGACGGCGCCGGGGAGCTCAAGAAGGGCAGCGGCGACCTCGCCGACGGCGCCGATACCTTAGCGAAGTCGACGACCGAGGCGAAGAACGGTTCGAGCGAACTCGCCGACGGGGCCGGTCAGGTCGCCGACGGCACCTCCGAGCTCCGTGACGTCGCCGATGAGACCACGGACAAGGCGGAGGACCTCAAGCGCAAGGCCGATGACCTCGTCGACGGGGCGCGACCGAAGCTCGAACGTGCCGAAGGCGACTTCGATGATGCTCGCACCACCGTGCGCGGGGACATGGACGACCGGGTCAAGCAGCTGCAGAAGGACTATCCGGACGATGAGAATGTGCAGAGACTCGCGGACGACATGAACGGCCTCGGCGAGGATCTCGACAGTGCGCACACGCGTGCCTCCGATGCGAAGGACGAAGCCAAGCGCCTCGAGGGCCCGGTGACCGACGCCGTCGATTCCGTCATGGAGAAGATCAGGGCCGCGGACAAGAAGGTCGGTCAGCTCGACGATGGGGCGCAGAAGGTCTCCACTGGAGCCGACGACCTCCATTCCGGCCTGCTCAAGCTCGATGCCGGGGCGGGCAAGCTCGCCACGGGAGCCGATGATCTCCATTCCGGTGCCGTCGAACTCAAGGACGGCACCGCGAAGGCCAAGGACGGAGCCGATGACCTCAAGGACGGCTCCTCGCAGCTCGTCGACGGGTCGACCGAACTCGACAAGGGTGCGGGCAAGCTCGTCGACGGTTCCGAGGAACTCGCCGACGGCTTGGAGAAGGGGCTTGAGCAGATCCCGACGTACGACAAGAACGACCGCGACCACCGGTCGGACGTCGTGGCTGTGCCGGTCGATGCGGAGAAGTCCAAGGACAACGCCGTCGATGCCTACGGTGAGGGCCTGGCAGCCTTCTTCGTGTCTCTGGCACTGTGGATCGGCGGCATGATCACCTACATGGTCCTCAACGCGATTCCCTATCGTGCCCTGGCCTCATCGGCGAAGTCTTCGCGCATCGCTTGGGCCGGATATGTGCCGGGTCTGCTCTTCGGAGTCGCGCAGGTCGCAGTGCTCTACCTCGTGCTCACCTTCGCCCTCGACTTCTCGGCAGGTGCATGGCTGTGGACCCTGCTGTTCTCGGTGCTCATCGCCGCGAACTTCCACGCGATCCACCAGCTGTGTGTGGCCGCACTGGGCGGAGTCGGGCGGCTCATCGCGCTCGTGCTGCTGATGATCCAGATCGCCTCGGCGGGCGGGACCTATCCCGTGGAGACGGCACCGGGCATCTTCCAGATCATCTCGCCGTTCCTGCCGATGAGTCACGCGGTCAACGGACTGCGCACGCTCATCGCCGGCGGCGATATGTTCATCGCCGGGCAATCGGCGGTGGTTCTGCTGCTGATGACGCTCATCGCCCTGGCAGCGACCGTCGTCGTGTGCAGCCGCAAACGCATGGTCACGCTCACGCAGCTGCACCCGAGTCTGAGCTTGTAGTGCTGGGCCGGGCGCGGCGGAAGGGGTCGCCTCGGTCAGTCGTCGAGGTAGCGAAGGTACCGCTGCGGGTCGTCGAGGAAGCGGCGCCAGTGGTCGACCATGTCGAGGTCTTCCCACGTGGACTCGCGCAGCCCCCATTCCCCGGCCTCGACGAGCTTCGCCCCCTCGGCTCGGGCGAGGATCGGAGAATGCGTGGCCATGACCGTCTGCAGGCCGTTGCGCTGGCGTTCGCGGATGAGCTGGAGAAGAGTGAGCGAAGCGGTGAAGGACAGCGCGCTCTCCGGCTCATCGAGGATCCACAGCCCCAGCCCCATGAATCTGCCCGTGAGCAGGTCGACGAACATCTCGCCATGTGACCGCTGGGCGTACTGGCGGCCGCGGATGGAACCGACGTCCAGCAGGTAGGCCATGTTCTCGTGCATCGTCTCGGCGCGGAGGAAGAAGCCGCCGCGGTCAGCTGACGCTCCGCGAATGATCTGCAGGTGGTCGCTCAGCTCGGGAGGCGCCTCGGCGTGATCGCGCCTCTCCCAGTCGGAGCCACCGCCGTGCGGCAGGTCGAGGGCCGTAGCGATGGCTTCGATGATCGTGGACTTGCCCGAACCGTTCTCGCCGACGAAGACGGTCGTGCGTTCGAACTCGAATCCCTCCAGAACGTTGCGGACGGCCGGCAGCTCGCGCAGCCAGGGACTCAGCTCCGGAGGCGACAGAGCGTGCTTGTTCACTGATCGCAGCGGCAGATCGATGCGGGGATCCATGTCGGTGAGGCTACCGGCCGGCCCTGACATGGCCGGCCGTGCCTACCCGAGTGCCAGCCGCAGCGCGAGGATGATGAGCACGATCGCGATGACGATGTCGAGGACCTGCCACACTCGCGGCCGGGCCAGGTACCGGGAGAGTCCGCGGGCGCCGTAGCCGATGGCGAGGAACCAGCTCATCGAACCGAGCATGGCCCCGAGCGTGAACGGCCAGACGTTGCCCTCGCCCTGCTGATTGGCGAGATTGCCGAGCATGACGACGGTATCGATGTACACACCGGGATTGAGGAAGGTCAGCGCCAGCGTGGTGAGGATGACCGACTTGAGGCTGCGCTGCTGGGTGTCCGCTTCGAGCCCGGTGGCAGCGCGTGCCGAGCGCAGGCTGGTCCACGCGAACCAGAGCAGATAGGCCACGCCCAGCCAGCGCAGGATCTCCAGAGCCCATGGCGCCAAGAGCACGATCGCGCCGATGCCCACCGTGCCCGCTCCGATGAGCAGGACTGCAGATAGTGACGACGACGCCGAGGTGCTCACGCCGGATGCCCTGCCGCAGCAGGAGAGCGTTCTGAGGTCCGACGGCGATGATGAGCGACCAGCCGGTGAGGAGTCCGGTGACGAGATGAGTGAGCACGGACTCAAGATTAGAGTCCGCAGCCGGGTAAGAAAAACACAAGAATCTTCATCTGATGCACAATTGCTTCATGAACATCGAGCACGTCAAGGCGCTCGCCGCGGCCGTCGACGAGGGCACGGTCGAAGGCGCGGCATTCGTCCTGGGGATCACGCCTTCGGCTGCGAGTCAGCGCATCCGCACCCTCGAGTCCCGCCTCGGACAGGTGCTCATCCGCCGCAGCAATCCGATCACCGTCACCGAGGCGGGGCAGGCGGTCCTCAGGTACGCCCGGGAGGTCGAGCTGCTCGAGGCCGAGACGATGGACCGTCTCATCGACATCGATGCACCCGGCCGGACCGACGCCGACCGGGCCGGGTCCGGCACCGCGGCCCGGATCCCCACAGTGCTGCGGATCGGGGTCAACGCCGATTCCATGGCGACGTGGTTTCGTCCGATCTTCGCCGAGGCGGCCGGCTGGGATGACATCGTCATCCGCATCGAGCTCGCCGACCAGGACAAGGCGCTCGGCCTCCTGACCTCGGGCGAAGTGTTGGGAACGATCACCTCGGCGCAGGTCGGCGGATACGGGACCGAGGTCGAACGGCTCGGGTCGATGCGCTATGTCGCCGTCGCCACCAGGCATCTGCTGGCCAGGCACAGCACCGGCGCCGAGGTGGACCTGGAGAGGATGCCCATGGTGAACTTCGGCAAGGACGACGATCTGCAGCTGTCATTCCTCCGCCGCGAGGGAGTCGAGGTGACCCCGCCGATGTCGGTGGTGCCGAGCTCCGCCGATTTCGCGACCGCAGTGGCAGCCGGTGTCGGCTGGGGGATGCTGCCCGTGCTCCAGCTCGACGAACTCGACGACGATCTCGTTCAGATCCCCGAGGCCCGGCCCATCGACGTGCCCCTGTACTGGCACCATTGGAAGCTGGCTTCGGAGAAGCTCGCACGGCTGACCGCGGCTCTCCGCCGTGCCGCAGCGACGATGCGGTGATCAGCCGTCGAGCAGCTTCGCGATCAGCCATCTGAGCTGATCGAGGGCGGCATCGACGGTGATGCGCTCGGGGGCGATGATCGCATGCAGACTCAGTCCGTCGAGCATCGTGAACAGGGCGGTCGCCGAGGGTGGCACCTCGGCGGGATCGATATGGCCCTCCTCGGCGAGGAGGCCCAGCCACCTGTGGAGACAGTCATAGGTGACCTGATGGCCGTGTTCGATCAGCCGGCGGGCCCGCGTACGCTGCTCGGGCCCGAGGGCGCTGATGTGCATGGTCAGCCAGACATCGAGTTGGAGATCGCGATGCTCATGCGAGGGTAGGAACTGGGAGCAGCACTCGAAGAGACGCTGCCGTGGATCGCGGGCCGCGTCGTCGATCGAGAAGTCCTTGATCGCGACTTCCATGTAGCTCTGCGCGATCGCCTCGTGCAGAGCGGCCTGAGTGGGAAAGTAGTGCCGCAGAGTCGATGCTCCGATCCCGGCCTCCTTGGCCACGGCTCTCACACTGAGATTCGCCTGACCGGGGCTCGACCGTTCGGCCAGCCTGATCGCGGCCTCGATGATCTCTGCGCGACGAGCCATGTTCCTCTTCCCTTGTGATCCCACCATATGCCAGGCGACCGCCGAATCGCGGCGCGGCCATGCGCCAGTGTAGTACAGTGTACTAGTACGCCGTACTAGACAGAGCATCGACCCTGTGGAAAGGGAGTCCGAAATGATCGAGAGCCTCCAGGAATTCGCCGCGTCCATTCCCGACTGGCTGCAGTGGGCGGGCATCCTTCTCGTCTCCGCCATCCCCTTCGTCGAGTCCTACTTCGGCTCGGTCATCGGTGTGGCGATCGGCCTCCACCCGGTCGTCGCCATCCTCATGGCCGTCATCGGCAATGTGATCTCGATGCTCGCCTTCGTCTATGGAACCGGTGCCATTCGCGACAGGGCGACGAAGAACAAGGAACCTGATGAGTCGCCGAAACGGCAACGGCTCAAGCGCATGTTCGACAAGTTCGGCGTGCCGGGAGTCTCGCTGCTCGGCCAGACCTTCCTGCCCTCACAGATCACGTCCTCGGCGATGGTCGGCTTCGGTGCGAACCGCAATGTCGTCGCCTTCTGGCAGGTCATCTCGATCATCATGTGGGGAGTGCTCTTCGGCGTGCTCGCAACGCTCGGCATCGAACTCGCGCTGCGCTGAGTCGAGGACGGGGCCTCCGGCCGGGTCGCGTCAGTGCCTCCACCTAGACTGGCCCCATGACGGAAAGCATCCCGACGTCCCCGCCCGTTTCGGCAACTCCCGACGACTTCGCCGCCTCCGCTCAGCGGATCCTCGCCGAGCTGACCGCAGACCCGAGCGCGCAGTTCCGCGACGGTCAGCTCGAGTCGATCCGTGACCTCGTCCAGGGCAAGAAACGCGTGCTCGTCGTCCAGCGCACGGGGTGGGGCAAGTCGGCTGTGTACTTCGTCGCCACCCGCATGCTCCGGGCCTCCGGCACCGGACCCAGCCTCATCATCTCGCCGCTGTTGGCGCTCATGCGCGACCAGATCGCCGCTGCCGAGCGTGCCGGTGTCCGTGCCGCCAGTCTCAATTCCTCGAACGTCACCGAGTGGGACTCCGTGCTCGAGGACCTCAGAGCCGGCAGCCTCGATGTCCTCCTCGTCTCCCCGGAGCGGCTGAACAACCCGCAGTTCCGCGACGAGGTGCTGCCGCAGCTGCTGTCCTTCCTCGGCCTCATCGTCGTCGACGAAGCCCACTGCATCTCCGACTGGGGGCATGACTTCCGCCCCGACTACCGCCGCATCGGCCGGATCCTGTCCGAACTGCCGACGAACACCCCGGTGCTCGCGACGACCGCGACCGCGAACTCCCGGGTCGTCGCCGACGTCGCCGAACAGCTCGGCGACGACACCACCGTCGTCCGCGGCGAACTCGCCCGCGACTCGCTGCGGCTCGGGGTCCTGCCCGGACTCGACGCCAGTGCCCGCATCGCCTGGTTGGCCTCACACCTGGGTGACTTCACCGGCTCCGGCATCGTCTACACCCTCACCGTCTCCGCCGCCGAGGACATCACCCGGATGCTGCGCGAGCAGGGCCACGAGGTCCGCGCTTATACGGGCCGGACCGATGCCGAAGAACGTGCCGAACTCGAACAGCAGCTCAAGGACAACCGCCTCAAGGCGCTGGTGGCCACCTCGGCGCTGGGCATGGGCTTCGACAAACCCGACCTCGGTTTCGTCATCCACATCGGGGCACCGTCCTCGGCCGTGGCCTATTACCAGCAGGTCGGTCGTGCCGGCCGCGCTACGGACTCCGCCGATGTGCTCCTGCTGCCCGGTGCCGAAGACGAACAGATCTGGGAGTATTTCGCCACCGCATCGATGCCGAACCAGAACGACGCGAATGCTGTGCTCGCGGCCCTCGCCGAGGCGGACGGCCCCCTGTCCGTGGCCCGCTTGGAGACGCTGGTCGGAACCAAGAGGTCCCGTCTGAATCTGCTGCTCAAGACCCTCGAAGTCGAAGACGCCGTGTCCAAGGTCCGCGGTGGGTACGTCTCCACCGGGATGGGCTGGGCCTATGACCGGGAGCGATACGAAAAGGTCGCGGCCGTCCGCGCCGAAGAGGCCCGGGCCATGCTCGACTACGAAGCGACCGGTCAATGCCGGATGGAGTTCCTCATCCGGCAGCTCGACGATCCCGACCCGCAGCCATGCGGGCGCTGCGACAACTGCGCCGGTGTGTGGTTCTCCGCTGAGATCTCCGACGAGCAGCGTCAGGCTGCGGCCGGGAACCTCCACAAGATCGGCTTGCCCATCGAACCGCGCAGTACGTGGCCCAGCGGGTTGGCCAATATCGGCGTGCCTCTCAAGGGCCGGATCCCCGCGGAAGAACTCGCCGAGGAAGGGCGTGCGATCGCCCGCCTGTCCGACCTCGGGCAGGGGCAGACGCTGCGGTCATTCCTCGCCTCCGATGCTCCCGATGTCGAGGTCCCCGGGCAGATCGGCAAGTGGTGCCTTGAAGTGCTTGCTCAGTGGGATTGGAATTCTCGCCCCGAGGTAGTCGTCTCGATTCCGAGCGGCCGTCGCCCCGTGACCGTTCGGTCCTTGGCTGAGAATCTCGCTGCGGCCGGTCGTCTCGCCGACGGGGGTGAACTGCTTCAGATCGGCGACCACGGCACCCCGGACGTCAACAGCGCCTTCCGAGTCAAAGACCTCTATGAGGCCTTCGTCGTCCCGCCCGAGGTCGAAGAGGCCGTGGCCGGGAAGTCGGTGCTGCTCGTCGATGACGAGGTCGTCTCTCGGTGGACGATGACGGTCTGCGCACGCTTGCTGCGCAGGGCGGGAGCCACCTCGGTGCTGCCATTCGCGCTCGCGCTGCGGGCCTGATGCGGGTGGGTCTGCGGGGCTGACGGGGTGGTGCCGAGGTCCTGAGGACACTGGCTTCGGCACCCTGCGGGCTCAGACCGCGCGGAGGTCCCTGACCAGCCTCGGCGTCGACCTGCGTCCGACCCGTCCGACCCATACCGGCCACGGATATGCCAGGCGGATGTGGAAGTAGTTGATGTACTCGGCCGCCGCGAACAGCCAGACGAACACGACGAGGACGGCACTGAGGCTGGGTCCGGGCCAGGTGGCAACGACGCCGATGCCGCAGCCGAGAATCACGATCGGATCGAGAACCCGCAGTCCTCGATAGATTCGAGCGAAATGGGGCGGAATCGTGGCGGGCAGGTGCTTCCGGGCAAGCAGCCAATAGACGCCGCCCTGAACGAGGACGGACAGCAGTGGAGCCACAGCGAACCACAGTGCCGCCTCGGCGCCGTCGGCGGCGACGAACGCGAGATTCGCCGGCACTGCGGCAAAGACCGCCGCGGCGACGATCTCCCCGACCCCGAGGCTGAGGAGCCGTTTCCGCAGCGGCCCGAAACGTACTGCGACCGCGGTCTCGCGGCCGGTCACGGGTTCTGCTGCAGCTGAAACGTCGCCCCTTCCGGATCCGTGACCGTGACGATGCGACCGTACGGGGAGTCCTCGGGACCGGCGAGCACCTTGCCGCCGAGCTCGGTCACCTTCGCTGCCGCGGCATCGGCGTCTTCGACATTGAAGTAGGTGCGCCAGTAGGAATTCCGCGCCCACTCGCTGGCATCGCAGATTCCGGCCACGGCATCATCTCCGTCGCCGTGCGTTGAGTAGGGGAACCCCTCCATCGGGGTGATGTCGAAGGAGAAGACCTCGCCGTAGAACTCGTTCGCGGCCTGGTAGTTCGTCGTCATGAGCTCGAACCACACCGGCGTGCCCGGGGTGAGCGGAGTATCGAAGCCGGAGAACTCGCCGGGCTGCCACATGCCGATGGGCGATCCCGTCGGGTCGACGACAACGGCCATCTCTCCAAGCGGGCCGACGGGCATCGGACCGACGACATCCGCGGCACCGGCGGCCAACGCGGCCTTATGGACTCCGGTGATGTCGGCAGTATGCAGGTAGGTCGACCAGGCGGTGGGTATCTCCGGGCTCGGGGTGCCGTCCATGTTCATCGCCTGCATGCCGCCGCCGACGGCATTGCCGTCCTTCGTGATCATGGTGTAGTGGCCGAAGTCAGGGCCCTGGTCGGTGAATTCCCAGCCGAAGAGCTGGTTGTAGAAGTTCTGGGCGGCCTCGAAGTCCTGGCAGACATAGTCGATCCAGATGGGCTGGCCTTCACGGGGATTGAGTGGCATTGCATCTCCTCTATCGGGTGGATTCTCTTCAAGGGACGACAGCGGCCCGGGTGGACGAGGTGGGAGTGCGGGAATCCTATTGCCAGGAACGTGTGAAATCGTCGAAGCAGTCGGTCAGCGCCGCTTGCAGCAGCGGACCGAAGGTCACGCGTCCCACCCCGAGTTCGGTGAGCTGGCCGAGGTCGAGCTCCTCGGGGACTGCTCCCTTGATCGGATGAGCGGTGACGTTCAACGGCAGAGTGACCTGGGCGAGGATCGATTTGAGGGTGCCGACATCGGGCAGGCGGACGGGGTAGACGGAGTCCGCGCCCGCCTCGGTGCACAGACGGAGACGACGGACAGCCTCGGCGGTGGGGTCATCGAAATCGCCGGGAAATTTGAACACGTCGGTCCGCGCGTTGATGACGACGTGGACCCGCTGAGCTTCGGCGGCCTGCCGGAGGCTCCAGATGTAGGCAGCATGCTCGTCGGGACTGCGCATGCTGCCCCGACTGTGGATCGTGTCTTCGATATTCACCCCGACGGCACCGGCTTCGAGGAGCCCGGCGATGAGTTCGGGAGCCGGGGTGTCATAGCCGGATTCGAGATCCGCGGTGACGGGAACGTCCACCGCCGAGGTGATCCTCGAGATTCCTTCGAGCGCCTGCTCGAGGGTCATGTTCTCCCCATCGGCATGGCCGAGAGAATCGGCCAGCGGGTGCGAACCGATGCTCAAGGCGTTGAAGCCGACGTCGACCATGGCGCGTGCCGACCAGGCATCCCAGACGGTCGGCAGTACGAGAGGCTCGTCCTGATGGTGTCCCTGCAGCAGGGTGAAGGCGCGTTCGGCAAGAACCGTGTAATCGACCATGGACAATACTGTTCCACTTCGCAGGCCCGACACGCCAGGGTTTTCAGCGGTTCACCAGAAGGTTTCAGACTCGGGCGGTGATACCGTGAACGACATCTGAGGTTGTCGCACAGAGGGGCCGAGGTGGTCGGTTCGGGCACCATCCGCGTTTCGCCCAAACCTGAGCGGGTATGGGCGCTCCTCGCTGTGCTTGCCGGTCTGCTCGTCATCCTCATCGAAATCCCCGCGGCACTTCTGTCCGAGGGCACCTATTCGTTCGTTCGACAGTCGATCAGCCACCTGGGCGTGACAGGGTGCGGGGAATGGTCCGTCGCCGACGCCCCGATCGAGGTGTGTTCGCCTGCGCACCCGCTCGTCAACGGATCCTCCATCCTCGGCGGATCGATCCTCGCGGTCATCGCTTTGGTCTGGCACGACTGGATCGCGCCGACGGTCTGGGGCAGGTGCGGTTCCTTCCTTCTCGCCGGGGGCGGGTTGCTGCTGGTCGGAACCGGGATGGTCCCCGCCGACATCGACCCCACCCTGCATGCGGTCTTCGGCTTCGGTGGTGCCGCGGTGCAGAACCTCGGGCTGCTGGCCGCCGGCATCGCGATGTCGAGGTGGCCGGAGAAGAGGTGGATCGGGCCTGCCGAATTCGGTGGACTCACCGTCGGCTTCGGCGCACTCGGGTTCGCGGGAACCCTGCTCATGGCCGCACCCGAGGGCTGGAATCTGCCGGTCGGCATCATCGAGAGGGTCGCTGCCTACCCGTTCTTCGTCTGGTTCGTCCTCACCGGGTGGAAGCAGCTGCGCGATGCCGCGAAGAGGCGACGTGAACTGGCAGAAGGGCGCTGAGAAGTCGAAGCACCGCGGTCCGAAAGCCCGGGTCCGAAAACCTGTGCAGTGATCACTGAGCTATCCTTAGTGAACAATGTTCGCAAAGGAGGCTCATGAAGATCCTTGTCCTCGCGCCCGGTTCCCGCGGCGACGTCGAGCCTGCTATCCGCATCGCCTCGGGCCTCATCGCCGACGGGCACGGGGCAACGATCGTCACTCATGCCGACTACGAGCAGTCCGTGACTGCCGCCGGCTGCGAATCCGTATCGTTCACCGTTCCCCTCGAACCGCCGCGGCCGCCCGGTGGCAAAGCTCCGGGAGCCCGCGGTTACCTTGCCCACCTGCGGGACTACATGCTCGACCATGCCCGCGCTGCGCTCGCCGCCGCAGCGGGCGGTGGGTTCGGGGCTGTCATCGCGAACCCGATTTCGCCGTATGGTCACGACATCGCCGAAGCGTTGGATGTGCCCTCGGCCGAGGCGCTGCTGCAACCGGCCGAGCCGAGTCGAGGCTACCCGCCGATGATCGCTTCGAACCTCGATCTCGGGCCCGTCCTCAACCGCGGTTTCGGCCGCCTGGCCCGACGCTTCCCCGCTCCCGTCGACACAGCGGTCGCTCATGTGCGCAGGGAACTGGGACTGCCGGATGAGAGCCGCCGTGCAGGCGCCCATCGACGGCTGAGCGCCGGCCTGCCCATCCACCACGGCATCTCGCCTGCAGTCCTGCCGCGTCCCAACGACTGGCCGAGCAACCTCAGCCTCGACGGATTCTGGTGGCCCGTCGAGGATGAGGACTGGACACCCGCGGTCGGACTCGTCGACTTCCTCGCTGCTGGGCCCGCACCCGTCCTCATCACTTTGGGCAGCGTCGATACCGGCGGAAGTTCGGCGGTGACTGACTTCGCGGAGGCCACCGACCGCCGAGTGATCGTGCAGGGGGCCTGCGGCAGCAACCTCGCCGAGGCGGCTCCGCACCGAGTCTTCGCCGCGGACCATGTGCCCCATTCCTGGCTGCTGCCGCAGGTCGCGGCGGTCGTGCATCAGGCCGGTGCCGGAATCACCGCGGCCTGTCTGCGTGCCCAAACCCCGAGTGTCCCGCTGCCGCAGCACACCGACCAATTCTTCTGGGCGCGACGCGCACACGAACTCGGCACCGCGGTCACCCCGCTCACCGGAAAGCGCGTGAGCGGAGAAGGGGTGTCTGCAGGTGTGGAGCAGGTTCTCGGCGACTCAGGGTACCGGCAGCGCGCCTCTCAGGTCGCTGCCCGACTCGACGACGGCGACAGCACGGCACCGCTGCGCCGGTGGGCAGCGATGTGTGATGGCTGAGGAGGGCGCAACGACGGACAGGCACGTCGGGCCGGCCATCAGGATCGGCCGGCGGGCGAAGTTGAACCGGACCGTGATCGTTCGAGCCGCGATCGCTCTGGCCGATCGCAGCGGACTCGAAGCCGTGACCATGCGCGCCGTGGCCGCTGAGCTCGACAGTGCTGCAGCGGCCCTGTACCGGCATGTGAGGAACCGAGAGGAACTCGTCAACCTCGTTCGCGACAGCGCACTGACCGAACGAGGCGAAGCCACGGCGACCGGAGACTGGCAGACCGATCTGCGGACTTTCACGCACGGCCTCCTCGAGCTGCACTTCGCACATCCGTGGCTCGCCGCGGGCGGCCTGCCGACGAAGCTCGGCCCACAGGCCGTGGACGTCGTCGAGACAGCCATGTCACTGCTCACGCCCCATCCGGCGGGCCGGGGCCAGAAGTATTCGGCGATCGCAGTGCTCTTCGAACTCGTCGCGGGGTTCGCCCGCAGCGCTGCGGCGACGCAGCCGCTGATCGCCGACTTGGCCCCGCGTCCGGGTGAACCAGACGCCGATCGCGACGAGGCCGCCGGCGATCACTCCGAGACGATCAATGGGCCGGACTTCGAGGCCCAGCGCGCACATGCACTCACCGTCATCCTCGCAGCGACGTGTGGAGTTCTCGACAGCGAGCAGCTGCACACCCGAACAGATCCCTGACGATCTGAGCGCCCCCATGCGCGCACGACCGGTCGCCGTAGGCACCCACGACCCTGCCATGATCGCTCACAGACGCGGGGTCCGCGGCGGCACCTCCCGGCGCGCTCCCGTGGCTTCGAACGCCGCGGCGATCTCGATGAGCGCGGTATCGTCCCAGCCGCGGCCCGCGATCGTCAGACCCACCGGAATGCCGGTGTCGGCCATCGTGCCCATCGGCACCGTCACCGAGGGGATGCCGAGATGACGCGGCACAAGGTTGCCGTTGGCCACCCATGTGCCGTTGCGCCACCCGAGATCAGCCGAGGTCTCATCGACGTCCATGTCCGCCGGTCCCACATCGGCCATCGCCGGGAAGACCACGGCATCGAGTCCGTTGGCATCCATCCACTCTTCGAGGTCGACACGGCGAGTCTCCTCGAGCCCGCGCACACCGGATTCGAGCTCCGGGATCTCCGTCAGCGACGAATAGCCATTGGCCCGCACCTGTTCCGGATAGGTCGCGATATCGTCGTCGAAGCCGAAATACCGATCGGGCAGCGCACCCTCGGGCTGCGGGAAGATCAACGCCCCGTCGACCTCGGCGAGCGTGTGCAGGTTCGGATCCCCATTTGCTGAGAGGAAATCGTCCCACGCCCACGAGGAGAGGTCGTTGATCTCCCGATCGAGATACTCAGGCGAGACGAGTCCGCGAGTCCTGATCGTCGGAGCGTCGAGGCGGTCGCCCTCGTAATTGCTCACGACCGGGAAATCCGTCTCGACAACCTCGGCGCCGGCGGCTTCGAGATCGGCCCGCGCGGCCTGCCACGCCTCGATCACCGAGGCACGAGTGACGACCCGCTGTCCCGTGGGCCCGCCGATCCCGCCGTCCGGGTTCGTCCCGGCCTCGTCATCGGCGTTGATATACATCCGCGGCACTCCGAGGCGGGCGCCGGCGAGCACCGACCGGGCCTCCTCGAGCGACTCCGGCAGCAGCGAGGCATACGAGGCTGGGCGCACAGCGCTCGCCTTCGGAATGCTCACCCAGGGTTGGACGCGCCAGAAATCGCCGCGGGTCTCGGCATCATCGTCGACGATGACGTCGAGGACCTCGAGCAGATCGGCCATCTTTCGGGTGTGGGGGACCACGACGTCCATGGTCGGCACGAGCGGCCAGTTCCCGCGCACGCTGATGACCCCGCGCGAGGGCGTGTAGGCGATGAGCGCATTGTGCGAAGCCGGTGCCCGACCGGAGGACCAGGTCTCTTCCCCGAGGCCGAAAGCCGCGAAGCTCGCGGTTGTGGCGGTGCCCGAACCGTTCGAAGATCCCGAGGCGAACGCGCTGGTCAGCCAGTCCGCGTTGTACGGGCTCTCGGCGCGACCGTAGAGCCCGCGCTGCATGCCGCCGTTGGCCATCGGCGGCATGTTCGTCAGGCCCAAGCAGATGGCGCCGCCGGCGCGCAGGCGTTCGATCGTGAACGCATCCTTCTGCGCGATCAGATCGGCGAATGCCGGCGAACCGGACGCGACCGTGAGGCCGGCGACCATGTAGCTGTCCTTCGCCGTGTACGGAATCCCGTCGAGGGGGCCGAGCGTGGTCCCGGCGGTGCGTCGTTCGTCGGAGGCGGCAGCCTCGGTCAGCGCTTGGGGGTTCGCAACGATCACGGAGTTGAGCTTCGTGTCGGTATCCGGGCCGTCGAATGCGGCGATCCGATCCTGATAGGCCTCGACGAGTTCCACCGAGGTGGTGCGGCCGTCCTCAAGGGCCGTCCGCAGATCGGCGATGGACGCTTCGACGACGTCGAACTTCGACATGTTCATCCTCCGGGCACTCGACGGTGCGTGCGCGATGTGGGCGTGTTCCTGCCCAGGGTAGCGCCGATCCGGTCGTGATGGGCTGCGGATTCCGTTGCCTGCCGGTGATGAGATCAATTTCTACGCGCTGTAGAATAGAGGTGGAGGAGGTCTCCGAACTGTTCCCCACCGAGGCATCGCAAGGATGTGATGGTATGCCGCGAAGAGTGAACGATTTTCGAGGACTGGCCGAGGTCAGTCGGGTCCTGCTGCTGGGTGCCGTGCAGAACCACCCGGGCAGTCGCCTCAAGCAGCTCGCCGATGAGGTGGGACTGCACATCAACACCGCGCGAGACCACCTGCGGGTGCTCGTCGACGAGGGATTCATCTGCCTGCAGCCCGAATCGACGGGGGCGAGAGGCAGGCCGCCGATGGTCTATCACCCGGTCGACGATCCTGAGTCGAACGCGGCCGCCGCCGAGCGCATCGCCCGCGCTCGCGAGCATCACGAGGTGCTCTGCCGACTCGTTGCAGGCATGGGCCTGCGACCGGCCGCCCTCGACGCACTCGGCGACGGCGCAGGTGCCCAATTCGATCTGCTCTACGAACATCTCGACGATTCGGGAATGGAGCCGGAGGCCGATGCCGAGGAGATGCGCATCTCCCTGGCCCCGTGCCCGCACTACCGGATGGTCGGGGACGAGCGGGCGATCGCCTGTGGCATCCATGCGAACCTCGTCCGCAGTCTGCTGAAACAGGTGCCCGGCCCTCTCGAACTCGATGAGCTGCTGCCCTACACCTCGTCGGCGACCTGTCAGATCGTCCTGCGGGAGGGCGATTGCCCCGGCTCGAAGACAGTGCTCGACGAGGAGGACGAACCTCAGTAGTCGATGGTCTCCCATCCTCGGCGCTGCGGCTGACGCTGCCGGTCCTTCGCCCGATAGATGATGTATGGCCTGGTCAGATAACCGAGCGGGGCGGCGAAGACGTGAACGAGTCGCGTGAAGGGCCACAGTGCGAAGATGAGGATCGCCGAGAGCACGTGGATCTGGAATCCGAGCGGTGCAGACGACATGAGTGCGATATCGGGTTGGAAGGTCCAGAACTGGCGGAACCACACGGACACTCCCTCCCTGTAGTCGTAGCCGCCGAGCGCTGAGTCGAAGATCGTCGAGTACACCCCGGCGAGGATGACGATGGCGAGCATGAGGTACATGAGCTTGTCGAGTCGGGTGGTCGCGCCGAAGACGCGGTTGTTCGTCCGCCTGCGGTAGATGAGCAGGACGAGTCCGCCCACGGTGGCCGCAGCGGCGCCGAGGCCGACGGTGATCGCCATGAAGTGGTACATGTGATCGGTGATGCCCACGGCCGACGTCCACGTCTTCGGAATCCCCAACCCCACGACGTGGCCGAGGAAGACGAAGATGATCCCGTAGTGGAACAGCGGCGAACCGATGCGCAGCAGCTTCGACTCGTAGATCTGCGAGGACCGCGTCGTCCATCCGAACCGGTCCCGTCGGAAGCGCCAGATATGGCCGAGGACGAACACGGCCAGCGCCATATAGGGAATGATCACCCACAGAAACGTCTCGAGCACTGTCGGTGAGTTCATGATCGCTCTCCTGTCACTTCGGTCAGCGGAATGAATGTCTGGGTTCCACCTGCCGAGCAGCCGCCCCGAGCCTGGACCGCACCGTCCGTTCGTGTCGCCGTCTCCATCACCGAGGCGGCCCCTGGTGCCGCCGCCATCGCCGCGGTCATCTCTGCCGCGCTCGGTGGAGCGTCACCGTAGCCGCCGAGCCCGTCGATCCCGACGGTTTCGGCCGCCGGTCCCTCGGCGGCGAGCCGTTCGACGGCGTGGATGTCATCCCCGTCGAGAGCCGGCAGTGTCGCGCACACGGCCCGTATCGTCCCTGCCCAGGGTGAGCCGATCTCGGCCAGATGCAGGCGCAGCAGTTCGATCCCGGCCCGGTTCGACAGCAGAATCCGCACGCCAGCGGCCAGATCGTGCCCGGCGGCGAATTCGAGGACATAGGTGAGATGGTCCGGCAGCTGCGATTCGTCCATGTCCAGGCCCGCCGCGCGGTAGTGGTCCTTGATCTCCAGCAGCGCCTGCCCACGCTTGCGCGTGTCCCCGTTCGAGAAGTAGGTGAGGAACAGGCAGCCGCGTCGGCGTGTGTCAAAGGTTTCGACGTAGTCGGCGCGCAGGTCGATGGGGTCACCGTCACCGAGGTGGCCGATCGTTGCGCTCAGGTCCTGCTTCAGGTGCTCCGGCACTTCTGCCTGTTCGAGCAGCGCTGAGATCTGCGGCAGTCGTTCGAGCAGCTTCTCATCGGGGTAGTCGATGAGCCAGGATGCGGCGGCATAGACGGCACGCAGCGCCTGATCGCTCACCCCGGGGGCCGTCTGGCCGCCGGATTCGGCATGGGCGGCGGCGCGTTTCGTCCACTTGGACAGGAACTTCAGCGGTCGGTACATCTCAGGCTCCTGCCGGCCCGTCGGCGCTGGGGAACAGGCCGGTGGGTCGACCCTTCCCGTTCCAATTCAGCAGGTTGAGCCGACCGCGCAGGTGAGACCGGTCGCCGTCGTCCGCGCTGCGTTCGGCCAGCGGATCCGACACCCCCGATGTCCCGGCGAAACCCGAGCCGGAGGCGATGTCGGGCATCTCATTCATCCCGGGTCCGCCCTCGGCGTTGAGCGGGCAGTCGGTATTGATGCCCTCGAGGCTGTGCGCCTGCTCGGAGTGGCCGGCGGGGATGACATAGCGTTCGTCGTACTTCGCGATCGCCAGCAGACGGTACATCTCCTCCATGGCCTCGGGCGTCATGCCCACCGAGTGCGGGATGCGCTCATCGGGTTCGACGCCCATATTGATATCGCGCATGAACGCCCGCATGGCCGCCATGCGCCGCAGCACATCGGCCACGACATCGGTGTCCCCGGCGGTGAAGAGGTTCGCGAGGTATTCGATGGGGATGCGCAGCTCGTCGATCGCGGCGAAGAGGTTGACCGCGTTCTCCGCGTCGTAGCCGGTGTCCTTGACGACGTCGACGACCGGCGACAGCGGCGGGATGTACCAGACCATCGGCATCGTCCGGTACTCCGGGTGCAGCGGCAGTGCGAGGTCGTAGTCCTTGATGAGCTTGTACACGGGTGAGCGTTGGGCGGCCATGATCCAGTCGTGCGGGATGCCCGCCCGCTCGGCCGCGTCCATGATCTCGGGATCGTGCGGGTCGAGGATGAGATCCTTCTGGGCGGCGAACAGATCCTTCTCATCGGGGACCGAAGCCGCCTCGGTGACCCGGTCGGCATCGTAGAAGACCAGACCGATGTAGCGCAGCCGGCCTACGCAGGTCTCGGCGCACACGGTCGGTTCGCCGTTTTCGATGCGCGGGTAGCAGAACGTGCATTTCTCGGCCTTGCCGGTGCGATGGTTGAAGTAGACCTTCTTGTACGGGCAGCCGGAGATGCACATCCGCCAACCGCGGCAGGAGTCCTGGTCGACGAGCACGATGCCGTCCTCCTCCCGCTTGTAGATGGCACCCGAGGGACACGAGGCCACGCATGAGGGATTGAGGCAGTGCTCGCAGATGCGCGGCAGGTAGAACATGAAGGTCTCTTCGAATTCGAGCTTGACCTTGTCCCCGATCGACTTGAGCATCGGGTCGAGATCGGCCTTGGCATAGGTGCCGCCGAGGTCGTCGTCCCAGTTCCCCGACCACTTGATGTCCATCCGTTCGCCGGTGAGCAGGGACTTCGGCGGGGCCGTGGGAATGTGCTTCTGCTCCGGTGCCGAGAGCAGGTTGTCGTATTCGTAGCTCCACGGCTCGTAGTAGTCCTCGATGCCGGGCAGCTTCGGATTCGAGAAGATGGAGGCGAGCTTCTTCAGTTTGCCGCCGGCCTTGAGCTTGAGGCGACCGTTGCGCGACAGCGCCCATCCGCCCTGCCATTTCTCCTGATCCTCGTAGCCGCGTGGATAGCCCTGCCCGGGCCGGGTCTCGACATTGTTGAACCAGACGTACTCGGTGCCCTTCCGGTTCGTCCACGCCTGCTTGCACGTGACCGAGCACGTGTGGCAGCCGATGCATTTGTCGAGGTTCATCACCATCGCCATCTGCGCCATGATTCTCATCAGTGTGCCTCCTGTTCGCCAGTCGAAGTCGCGTGCAAGTAGTTCGCGGGTTCCTGCCAGCCGTTCATGAGTGCCATCGCCTCTCAGTACTCCACGATCTGGTTGGTGCGCCGCCGGATCACGGTCACCTCGTCGCGCTGATTTCCTGTGGGCCCGTAGTAGTTGAAGGCGAAGGACAGCTGCCCGTATCCGCCGACGAGGTGGGTCGGTTTGATCATGATCCGCGTGAGCGAATTGTGGATCCCGCCGCGCTGCCCGGTCGTCTCCGACAGCGGGACGTTGACCGTGCGCTCCTGCGCGTGATGCATGAAGGCTGTGCCCTTGGGCATCCGGTGGGAGACGACGGCCCGGGCGGCGACGACCCCATTGCGGTTGATCGCCTCGATCCAGTCGTTGTCGGCGATGCCCACGGCTTCGGCGTCCTCGACGCTCATCCAGATCGTCTGCCCGCCGCGGCCGAGGCTCATCATGAAGAAGTTCTCCTGATACATCGAGTGGATCGCCCATTTGTTGTGCGGAGTCAGGTAGCGCACCGCGATCGAGGTTCCGTCCGAATCGCCGACGACCGGTTCCCCGAACAGGGCATTCATGTCCAGCGGAGGCCGGAACGTGGGCAGGGAATCGCCCATCTCGATGAACCAGTCATGGTCGATGTAGAACTGGTAGCGGCCGGTGAGCGTATGCCAGGGTTTGAGCCGCTCGACATTGATCGTGAACGGCGAATAGCGTCTGCCCCCGGACTCCGAGCCCGACCATTCGGGTGAGGTGATCACCGGCACCGGGGCCGCTTTCGCGTCTTCGAAGGAGACCTGCTTGCCTTCGTGCTCGGCCGACAGATCGGCGAGCTTCTGACCAGTGCGGGCCTCGAGCTTCGTGAATCCCTCGGTGGCCATGAGTCCGTTCGTCGTCCCCGACAGGCCGAGGATGTAGTCCGCAGCCTGCCGATCGGTGTCGAGCCGGGGCTGACCCTTGCCTGCGCCCGTGGTCGCCACCCCGTTGAGTCGCCGGAGCCGTTCGATGTGATGGTCGACGTCGTAGCGGATGCCGCGGGCGGTCATCCCCTGGGATTCGAGCAGCGGTCCGATCGAGGTGTACTTGTCGTAGATGGCCGTAAAGTCGCGTTCGACCTCGACGAGTTTGGGCATGGTCTTGCCGGGGACCGGCTCGCATTCGCCGAACTTCCAATCCTTGACCCGCCCGTGCGGGGTGTTAAGCGCATCCGGACTGTCGTGCTGGAGCGGAACGGCCACGACATCGGTGCGCGTGCCCAGATGGGTGCGGGCGAGTTCGGAGAACTTCTCGGCGATCGTCGCCCAGGTGTCCCAGTCGTTGCGCGACTGCCAGGGGGTCGAGATCGCCGGGTTGAAGGTGTTGACGAACGGGTGCATGTCCGTCGTCGACAGATCGTGCTTCTCATACCAGGTGGCCGCCGGGAGCACGACATCCGAATGCAGGGTCGTCGTGGTCATCCGGAAATCGAGGGTGAGCAGCAGGTCGATCTTGCCCTCGGGGGCCTCCTCGCGCCAGTCGACGTCGCGGGGGCGCAGATGCTCCGGCGTCTGTTCGGCGCTGACGGAATTGTCCACGCCGAGGAGGTGCTTGAGGAAGTACTGGTCGCCCTTGGCCGAGGAGCCCAGGGTGTTGGCCCGCCACATCGACCAGATGCGCGGATAGTTGTTCTCAGCATCCGGGTCCTCGACAGCGAAGCGCAGACGGTCGGCCTTGAGTTCGTCGACGATGTGCTCGGCACTGGTCTTGCCCGCCGCCTTGGCCGCCTCGGCGATGTCGAGGGGATTGTCATCGAAGGTCGGGTAGTACGGCTGCCAGCCGAGCCGGGTGGCCTGGGCAACGGCATCGGCGGTGGACATGCCCGCGAATTTTCCCTGACCGGCGCGGGCCGAGAGCATATCGGCCCCGAACTGGTCGTAGCGCCACTGATCGGTGTGCATGTACCAGTACGTCGTCTGCGTCATCTGCCGCGGTGGGCGCACCCAGTCGAGCGCATTGGCCAGGTGCAGCCAGCCGGTGAACGGACGGATCTTCTCCTGCCCGACGTAGTGGGCCCAGCCGCCGCCGTTGACTCCCTGGGTCCCGCACAGCGTGGTCAGGGTGAGGAAGGTGCGGTAGGTCTGGTCGGAGTGGAACCAGTGGTTCGTGCCCGCGCCCATGATGATCATGGACCGGCCCTTCGAATCACGGGCATTGGCCGCGAACTCACGGGCGATCCGTGCCGCCGCCTGCCAGGGCACTCCGGTGATGGCCTCCTGCCAGGCGGGGGTGTTCGGGCTCGTCGCATCCTCGTAGTCGGCCGGCCACTGACCGGGCAGACCCTCGCGGGGCACACCGTACTCGGCGAGCAGGAGGTCGAAGACCGTCGTGACTACGCGGTCGCCGAGGCGGCGGACCGGGACACCGCGCACGACGTCGTCGATCTCGCCCTGGATGGCGGTGTCGAAGCGCGGGAGCCTGATCGTCACGGCACCTGGCCGATCGGCATCCGCCTCGGTGCCGGAGGTCCCGGATCCCGCCTCTCCGTCGGATTCGGCCTCGCGGATCGACAGGGCCGGGTCGATGTCCCCGAGGTCGAGGTTCCATCTGCCCTCACCGTCGGCGGCGAAGCGGTGGCCCAGGGTGCCGTTCGGAACGGCGGGGGCGCCGGTGGCTTTGTCCCACAGGGCGGGTTTGAAGTCCGCGTCCTCGGTGTCCGCCTCGGCGGTGGTCGCGGAGCCGAGGTCGGTGGCGGTGACGAAGCGACCGGGCTGATAGGTCCCGTCGTCTCCGGGCTCGAGTTCGACGAGGAACGGCAGATCCGTGTACTTGCGGACATAGCCGTCGAAGTAGTCCGTTCTCGCGTCGACGAAGAACTCCTTGAGGATGACATGGCCCATCGCCATCGCCAGGGCCCCGTCCGTGCCGGTGGCCGGCGCCAGCCATTCGTCGGCGAACTTCACGTTCTCCGCATAGTCCGGGGCGATCGAGATGACCTTCTGCCCGTGATAGCGGGCCTCGGCCATCCAGTGGGCATCGGGGGTGCGGGTCAACGGCACGTTCGAGCCCCACATCATCAGGTAGCTCGAGTTCCACCAGTCACCAGATTCGGGTACATCGGTCTGATCGCCGAAGACCTGTGGGGAGGCCGGAGGCAGATCGGCGTACCAATCGTAGAAGGACAGCATCGAACCGCCGATGAGCTGGTGGAAGCGTGCTCCGGAGGAGAAGGACACCGGGCTCATCGCGGGGATGGGGGAGAAGCCGGTGGTCCGGTCGGGACCGAGGTACTTGACGGTGTAGACATAGGCGGCGGCCACGATCTCGACGGCTTCGGACCAGGTGGCACGCACGAGTCCGCCCTTGCCGCGCACGGACTTGTAGCGGCGGGCCTTGACCGGATCCTCGACGATGGACTTCCATGCGAGCACCGGGTCGTGGCCGTTGGCGGCCTTGGCCTCGCGGAAGAGACGCAGCAGGGCACCACGGACATAGGGGTAGCGCACGCGGGTGGGGGAGTAGGTGTACCAGGAGAACGACGCACCGCGGGGGCAGCCGCGCGGTTCGTATTCGGGCATGTCCGGGCCGGCGCTCGGATAGTCGGTGGCCTGGGACTCCCAGGTGATGAGCCCGTCCTTGACGTAGACGTGCCAGGAGCACGAACCCGTGCAGTTGACACCGTGGGTGGAGCGGACGACCTTGTCGTGGGACCACCGGTTGCGGTAGAACGAATCGCCCTGGCGGCCGCCGGAATAGTGGATTTCGCGTCTGTCGTCGCTCATCGTCGCCCGCGGGGTGAAGAACTTGCGGCTGCCGATGAGCGCGTTCATCAGCGAACCGTCGACGCCGGGCCGCCGGTCCGCCGACGCCGAGGAGCCTGCAGGCGCCGTTCCTGCACTGTTCTGCGTGGAGTTCTCGATGCTCATGAGTGTGTCTCCTTGTCATGGTCGGTGGTGCCGGGCGCGGTGGAATCACCGTCGGAAGCGGCATCGGCTGCCGTTGGGGGCGGCGGGTTCGTGCCGATCCAGAGGGTGATGAGGAGGGCGATGACGGTGAAGCCGGCGAGCAGCAGCAGTCCCAGTGAATAGTCCTGGGTGGCCGACCACATCGCTCCCAGCAGGAGCGGCGGCACGAATCCGCCCATTCCGCCGGCAGCTCCGACGAAGCCGGTGATCGAACCGACGCGGGCGGGATCCGAGCGCTGTGCGATGAGGGCGAAGGTGGCGCCGGAGGCGAGACCGAACCCTGCTGACATAGCGATGAATTCGCTGGTGTAGACGATGAATGCCAAGGGATGGAACGACAGCGCGATGGCGCAGATCGCAATCATCGAATAAGCGACCCCCAGAGTCTTCGATGCGCCGAGGCGGTCGGAGAGGACGCCTCCCACGGGGCGGGCGATGACGGCGACGATGACGAACCCGGCCATGCGCAGCGAAGCATCGGCAGGCTCGAGATCGTAGTCGTTGTGGAGGAACGTCGGCAGGTAGACGGAGAAGGCGACATACCCGCCGAAGGCGAGCGCGTAGAGGTAGGACGCCTGCCAGGTGAGTTTGATCGACAGAGTCTGCCCGAGAGTCGAGATCAGGCTCTGTCGCACCGGCTGCCAGCCGGGAGGGTTGCGCATCATCGTCGCGGCGAGGATCGCATAGACGATGAGGACGACCGCGGCGATGATGAACGGCAGCTGTGGCCAGATGTCGTGCAGGGGGACGGTGGTGAACGCTGCGATCGCGGTGCCGCCCATGCCGATGCCGTAGACGCCGATGGCCGAACCGCGGGACTCCTTCGAGAACCACCGATTGACGTAGGGCACTCCGACGGCGAAGCTCGTCCCCGCCACACCGAGGAAGAATCCGCCGACGATGAGTGCCGGGTAGGTGTACTGGCCGATGAACCCGACGAAGAGGACCGGGATGACGGTGATGAGTGCGATGAACGACATCATGAAGCGCCCGCCGAGGCGGTCGGTGAGGGCTCCGACGACGATGCGTCCCAGCGAGCCGACGAGCACGGGCACGGCCACGAGCAGTGAGGAGTCGGCGGTGAGCTCCTCGGCGACGAAGTGCGGTCCGAGGGGGCTGATGAGCGACCACGCCCAGAACGTCACTGTGAACCCGAGTGTGGCGAAGACCAGAGCGCGAGTGCGTTCGGAACGCCGTGGCGATGGTGCCGGCTGCTGTGGCATCTCGATCCTCCTGCATCGACGTGGGCTTCTATGTCGTCGATCACAGCAGAGTCGAAGAGAAACGGGAACCGTTTCCACCGTGTTTATTCCCGGACCTCGGCGGGAAAGCGACTTAACCTGTGGTGGGGGCGGTGAAGGGAGCAGGCAGGAAGTCTCGCGCCTTGATCTGAATCGATCACGATTCGATATACCTCAGCAGCGAGTACCCTATTCTACGACTCGTAGAAATATGTATGATCGGCTCATGGAGGTCTCAGCAGTCATTCTCAGCGGGGGTCGGTCGCGACGCTTCGGCGGGACGCACAAGCCCGGCGTCGACCTCGACGGAACAGCGGTGATATCGCGGATCCTCTCCGCTGTTCTCGCCGCCGCTCCCGAAGCCGGAGTCTGGGTGGCCGGTCCGCTCGACGGCTTGAGCGAGGTCGAGCGTGAGTGCGTCGTCGCGGTGCGTGAGGAGCCGAAGTTTTCGGGCCCCTTGGCTGGTATCGCCGCGGCCGTGAACGGGATCGTCGAGTCCTGCGGAGACCCTGGGGAGGACGCGATCACCCTCATCGTGGCCGGGGACATGCCGTTGGTGCTGCCCGGACATCTGCGTGACCTCATGGATGCCTGCTCGCGCGCCGGGGTACCGGCAGTGGGATACGACGATCGCGACAGCATGCAATTCCTCTGCGCGGCGTGGCCGACGCGGCTCCTGTGCCGACGGCTGCAGGAGATCGGGGATCCGACCGATCGGGCGGTGAAGCTGCTCTACCGCACGATCGACGCGGTGCGTGTCGACGTCGATCCACGACAGCTGCTCGATTTCGATACTCCAGCGGAGTTCGACCGGGTCCGGGCCCAACTTACCCAGCCCGAGGTGTCGGCCGAGGAACAGACAGCCTCTCGCCCCGCCCCCGAGGCGGTGCTGCGGCTGCGTGAACAGGCCGCGGATGGTCTGAGCGGTGACGCAGCCGAGACCGAGGGCGGTCTGCCCGGTGAAGTGGCCGAGACTGAGGGCGCATGGGGTGAGATCAGTGAGGCGGATGCTGAGGCGGTGCTCGACTTCGCCTCTCGCGTCAAGCATTCGGACTCCTCGCTCAGCCCGGTCCTCGCCGCCTTCCTGGCCGGCGCCGTGCATGCGCGCGGCGCCGAGGGCGGGTCGGTCGCCGAGGCGATCGCCGCCGTCGAAGCGGCGCTGAAGCCCGAGGGCTGAGCAGCAGCCGAGGTCAGCGGCAGCCTCGGACAGGCAGCACAGCCTCCGAACCGGTCAGCTCAGCCGTGGGCTCGGTCGGTTCGCTCAGTCTCTGACCGTCAGTCCCGCGACGAGCCGATCGAGGTGGTCGAAGGCGGGCTCGTCTGCGGCTCCGGCGAGGAATGCGCCGAACGGTCCGAGCGCACGACAGCCGGAAAGGCTGCTCCATCGGGCGCTGGCGGTGAGGATGCAGTCGGTCAGCTCGACCGGATCGCTCGGCAGGTCGATGTCGAGCAGGGCGGCGGCACGACCGAATTCCGCGGCCATCGCCGCGATCTGCTCCGGTTCGTATGTGGTGGCCATGGCACCTCCTTGGAACCAGAGCCTAGGGAATTGCTGGGGCGTACGGGTCGGTTTCGGCCGTGAATAAATCCGGCCCGCCTCGGCGAGGGTGCCGGGGCGGGCCGGAAACGGCGGTCATCGTGACTCACGACGGTCGCCTCGGCGAGGGTCTTCAGCCGTCGATCTGCGTCTGTTCGACGGCCTCGACGGCTTCTTCGGGACTCAGGCGGCAGGCGATGCCGATGTAGAAGACGATGATCGAGAAGATCACGGTGACGATCTCGCCGACGATGAAGCCGAGGAGGTCGAGGCCGCCGCCGTAGTGACCGATGAAGCTGAGGACGACGAGCCCGACCATCCACAGCAGCATCCACCAGCCCGAACGCATCTTCAGATCCGGCAGGCGGGACTTGTCTGTGGCGAAGATGTGGTGGGCGATCATCACGACATAGCCGATGGCCACGGCGAGGAACAGCTTCCAGTTCGTCTCCCACCCCGTCCAGTAGACGATGAGGTTCGCGCAGACGAACCCGATGATCGGTAGCGCATCACCGCCGGGCAGCTTGAAGGGGCGATCCTGCTCGGGCAGCTGACGGCGCAGTGCCGCCACCACGACGGGGCCGGTGGCGAACGAGAGCACCGTGCCCGAGGTGATGAAGCCGACGAGCTTCGCCCAGGACGGGAACGGCAGGAACATGATGCACGAGACGACGAAGACCACGAGCAGCGAGATCCACGGCACGCCGTTCTTGTTGAGCTTCGCCAGGGCGCGGGGTGCGTTGCCGACCTTCGCCTGCGAGTACGACAGGCGTGGAGCCAGAGCGGTGTAGATCAGACCGGTGTCGGCGGGGGAGATGATCGCATCACCGTAGAGGATGATGGCCAGCCACACCGCTCCCAGCAGCAGGGAGATCTCGGCCAGAGGGCCCGCATCGTTGGTGAACGCGAGGTTCGCCCAACCGTCCTTGAGCAGGTCGGTCGGCAGAGCGCCGATGAAAGCGGCCTGCAGGAGGATGTAGATGGCTCCGGTGACGAGGATCGATCCGACCACGGCGAACGGCACGTTCTTCTGCGGGTTCGTCGTCTCACCTGCGAACTCCACGCCCTGCCGGAATCCGAGGTAGGAGAAGACGATGCCCGCGGCGGGCAGGGCGGCGAGGATCGGGCTCACTCCGTTGGGCGCGAAGCCGCCGAACTGCTGTGAGGTGAAGTGGCCGGGATTGAAGGCCAGTGCGAAGAACACGACGATGACGAGGACGATGACGACGAGTTTCCACCACACGAGGACGTTGTTGAAGCGGGCGAACAGCGAGACGCCGTAGAGGTTGATGATGCTGAAGACGAGCATGAGCGCGATGCTCACCGCGATGCCGGGGCCGGTGAGGACGGCGACGTCATCGACGGTGTGCATGAGCCAGGGCAGATAGCTCGAAGCGTACTGCACGGCCGCCATGACCTCGATCGGCACGGTCGCCGCGACGGAGAGCCAGGTGATCCAGCCTGATGTGAAGCTGGCGAAGGATCCGAACGAGAAGTGCGGGAAGCGGATGACGCCGCCGGCAACGGGGAACATCACGCCGAGCTCGGCGTAGTTGAGCGCCACGAAGATCATCATCACCGCGCCCAGGGCCCAGGAGATCAACGAGGCGGGTCCGACCATCACCGAGGCGTTGAAGGCTCCGAAGAGCCAGCCGGAACCGATGATCGAGCCGACCCCTGTGAACAGCAGGCCGATCTTTCCGATATCTCTCTTCAGTCCCTTGTCGCTGCGGACGTCGACCTTCATCGGTCTGTCGGCACCGGAGGCCGCAGCTCCGGGTGTCGGGGGATTCATGGTTGACATCGTTGCCCCTTCGCTTTCGAAACCATTTTCGACTGTTGAAGTCTGCGCCGCCCTGTGGGTGATGTCAATCACTGTCAGAGCGTTTGCAGCTCATTTGAGAGGGCGCCTTTATACACCAGATGACCAGCGACGATGCTCAGTTTTCCGAGTCGCGGAGTCAGCGATCTGCGATTGGATCCAATCGCGCGGGAAATGGCGGAATCGATGTCGGAATCGCGCATGTCAGTGGCAGGGAGAAGGGTCCGATTGGATCCGATCGGCGGAAAGTCTCACAGCTTTCCCTCAGCGCAGATCGGCGGCTGTGTAGGGTGATGGCGACGGGTTGCAATTGGGTTGCGATTTTTCGCCCCTTCGGCGCGTCGCGCCGATCGTCGGGGTCGAGCGCGAAGGATCTCACCCGCAGGAGGGAGTGCGCGATGACCCACGATCCAGGTCGCAGTGGCGCGATCGCGGCAGAGCTGCGGGCGCGCATCATCGACGGTCAGCTGCCGCCGGGGGCGCGCATCCGGCAGGAGGAGATCGCCGCCGAGTTCGGCGTCAGCCGGATCCCCATCCGTGAGGCCCTGCGCAGCCTCGCCACCGCCGGACTGATCACGCTGGTGCCGTCGACGGGGGCGTGGGTGACCGAACTCAGCCTCGAGGAGTGCCGCGAGGTCTACCTCATGCGCGAACGCCTCGAGCCGCTGCTGCTGTCGATGGCGATCCCCCTGCATGCCCCGGAGGCGATGGCGGATTTCGTCCACCTCGCCGAGGCGGTCGAGTCCGCGACATCGGCCGGTGAGTTCCTCGAACGCGACCGCGACTTCCACCGCGCGATCATGGCCGTGCCCGATGCGGCACGGCTGAGCGAGACCGTCGACCACCTGTGGAACCTCAGTCACTACTACCGCAGGCGGCTGCTGACCGCCGATGTGCACCGACGCAAAACCGACATCTTCGCCGAGCATCGGATGATCCTGCGCGCGATCGAGATCGAAGACATCGAATCCGCCGAGGCGGCCATGGCTTCCCATATCCGCCACACCCGCCGACTCGTCGAAGCCGATCCGCAGCTGTTCGAGCGAGGCTGAACCGTCCGCTCGGGACGGGGCCGACTCAGCCCTGTCGAGCTTTGAATCGGGGATTCTTCTTGTTGATGACGTAGACGCGTCCGCGTCGACGGACGACCTGAGAGCCGGGCTGGGACTTCAGGGACCGCAGTGAACGTCGAACCTTCATGAGTGTGACTCCTTAGTGAGAACGAGTATCATTAACAGTAATACTATGGTCTCAGGCGAAGGGAAGCGAATGCAGGACTCATTCGAGGGGGCGCGAGCACCGGTGGCCGGTGAGATCGAAGCGATCGCGGTCGTCGGTCTCTGCGCCGCGGAGCGACGGCGATATGCGATGGCGCTGGCGGGAGCGCGCGATTATGTGTTCGTTCCCGCGGAGCAGACCGTGCAGGGCATCGAGGTCATCGACCGCCTCGTCGCCCTGGTTGCGATGACGCCGAGTGTGCGCGGCTTCGTGCTCGAGTACGACGATGAGACGAGCTGTGCGGAGATCATCGGCGCACTGAGTGCCCCGGAGTCCCGGGCCGTCCTGACCGATCTCGTGTGTGTGCTCGACCTCGTGTGCCTGCCTGCCGATCTGGGCTGCGAAGACCGTGCCGCGCTGCTCGTCGATCAGGTCGAATTCGCCTCCACGCTCGTCCTGCTCGAGCCCGGAGAGCGGATCGACTTCGCCGGCTTCGCCGCCGCCCTCGGTCTGGTCGGGCACCTGGCGCCGGAGGCCAGGCAGTTCATTGCCGAGGCCGACGCCGTGCATGCCCCGGAGCGCTGGGACTTCGGCGGGCGACCTCCGGCGGCCGGGTGGACGGCGATCCTCAACGCGGAGTTTCGGCCGCCTGCCCATACGGGAGGCGTCGGGGCATGCCGCTTCGAGCAGGCGCGCCCGTTCCATCCGCAGCGCCTGCAGGCGGTGCTCACTGCCGCATTCGGCGAAGACCGCTGGGGCCGAATCGTGCGCTCTGCCGGATTCGCCAGACTGGCGTCCCGGCCCTATGCCAGCGCGCATTGGGACCAGGCCGGAAGCCTGCTGAGGCTGACACCGCTGTCTGCCGGCCCGTTTGGCGGTGCTGGGGCGGAGCTGCTCGCGTGGGGACAGGAGCTTGCCGTCATCGGCTTCGACCTCGACGAGGCGGGGCTGTGCGAAGCGCTCGATCGTGCGGTGCTCACCGATGCCGAACTGCTGGCCGGACCGATGGCCTGGTTGGAGTACACGGACGAATTCCCCGCCTGGGACACCGCGCACCGGAGCTGACGGCGTCTACTCCGCGGCAGCCGCCCGGCAGTCGGCGCACAGGCCGAAGATCTCGAAGACATGGTGTGTGATCGCGAATCCGTTCGAGGCGGCAGTCGTGCGCATCCAGTCCTCGCTCGGCGGGTCGATCTCGACGGCGGTGCCGCAGCGCTCGCAGACGAGATGATGGTGATGCTCGGTCTGCGTGCAGGCGCGGAAGAGCTGAGTCTCGGCGACGGTGATCGTATCGGCCTCACCGCTGTGACCGAGCGCATTGAGCTGCCGGTACACCGTGGCCAGGCCGACGCTCGCGCCTTCGTCCTCGAGGCGGCGGTGCAGCTGCTTGGCCGAGACGAAGCGGGTTTCGGACTCCAGAGCGGCGCGGATGAGGGCCTTCTGCGCGGTGCTCCGCGGCTTCTTCGGGTGCTTGTCCCCAGGCGCCGGTGCGCTCATGTCCCGTCCTTACTCCGCTGGCTGCCAATCATCGCACCGGAAGGTGCGTGCCTCCCATGTAAGCACACTGGCGCTGAGGCGACTGCCCGCCTGGCCGCACCGACGATGAGACCCACGCCCAAAGAGGTGAATGACGATGACCGTCGTCACCCATACGGATGAGGACGGCCATGATCATGGCGGCTCAGCTCACGTGCAGGCCGTCCCGCATCTCGGTCAGGCGTTCGAGCACGGTCTCGGGCACGGTCTCGGCCGGGATCTCAGCGAAGAGCACACGGACGTGACCGACCGCCTCGGCGCCGGTGAAGACATCGGGAGCGGCGACGGGAACCTCGGCGCCGTGGTCGAAGGTGAGGACCTCATCGTGGCGGTGGCCGAGCAGTACCCCGTAGTGCCCGGTGGTGTTCGCGATCGGCTGGTACGCCTCGACTGGGGACCGGTGTGTGCGTTCGTCGAAGATGATCCCTCCGATTCCGACCGAGGCGAATCCGCGGATCCAGTCGGCGCAGTAGACAGCGGCGTTCTCGACATCGTCGTCATCGATCTCGTGACCGCCGTCGGGGTCGGCCGCCGCGTCAGCTGACAGCAGCAACGCCTTCGGGGAGGGCAGCTGGATGATGACGGGACTGCGCTGAGTCTCCGTGGCGGTGTGGACGAGGGCGCGGACGGCAGCGCGCAGAGCTTCGTCGCGGAGCAGGGCGCGCAGGGCGAAGCCCTTGCGGGTCTTCGCAGACATCGCCTCGACGAGAACCGAGTTCGTCTCAAGCTCCTCGGCGAGCATGTCATCGAGGCGGATGAGCACGATCTCGGAACCGAGGAGCGATTGGATGCTCGACAGATGGTTGGAGAATGCGGTGGCATCGTGCCAGGGCACGGCGCGATCCTGGAGGATCACATGCTGGGCGTAGGCGGCGGCGTCGAGGAGCAGCCTCGGCGGACCACCCGCGTCATCGAGCAGTGCGGTGAGTCGGTCGGACATTATGCTTCCTTTCATCGGTGCGGTGGCCGAGGCGACGCCTCGGGCGGGGCGGAGCCGGAGGGCTCGGCCGCCTCGGGGATGGGAGTGGAACCGGCACCCCACGTTCAGGGGTGCCGGTTCCGGGCGGTCGGGGCGGGTCAGGTCCGGTGCTGGACGACCTCATCACAGCGTTCCTCGAGCTCACGGATGCGTGCCTCGAGTTCGCCGATCCTCACCACGTGACGGTTGGGCACCGTGATGAGAGGGATCTCCTCGATGGCACCCTGCACTCGGCCGGGACCGGTGTGGCCCCAGACGGTGGCGAAGAGATGCTCATCGTTGTCCTGGCCCCAGGAGCCGAAGTAGGGCACATCGGCCGGCGGTTCCTCGGTGACGAATTCCTTGACGAACTCAGCGTAGGGCTTGGACCGGGCAAGCCGTGCCCGCCGCTCGGCATCGCGCATCCGCTGCGTCTCTTCGGCGTCGACGGCGAAGGTCTCCGGATCCCAGGCCACCTGGTAGATCTCGCGAGCGACGTGCGCGGAGATCCGATCGAGGCGCAGATCGGCGATGACATTCTCGGGATCGCGCTCGAGCACGTCGCCGTAGCCGCCGCCGGCGCCCTGGGCGATCATGTAGAGCTCACCCTCCTGAGCGACATCGAACTGCAGACCCATGTGGTAGGTCGAGTACTTGCCGCCTTCGAACGGCTGCTCGTTCATTACCCGTTCCATCGACAGATCGAACTGTGAGGGGTCCTTCTTGACGATGTCGAAGATGTTGATCCCCTTGACCATCGCCAGCGGGTAGGTCGGGCAGCCGTACCCGCCGAACAGGCCGCACACCGAGGAGAACTTTGCGCCGGAGGTCACCGTCATGAAACCCCAGTTCGGGGTGTTGCGGGCGGCGACGATCATCTCGTAACCCATTCCGCTTCGGTACTTCCCGAAGCCCTGGTTGTCGCGGACGACGCGCTTGCTCACCAGCTGGAGGAACGGAACCTCTTCCTCCATGACTTCTTGTTCGCCGGTGTCGGCCATCGCACAGAACAGGGGAGCGACGGAGTCCTCACCGTCCTGGAATGGTTTGGCACCGCCGCTCATGCCGTTGAGGTCGGCGCAGAGGTTGCCGACCTGCTCTCCATGCTGCGTGGTTCCGCCCCAGAGGAAGTCGTTGATCTGGTTGAACCAGGGAGCGAGCACGTTCGCGTACTTCTCCGTGACCGAGAACTGGAGCTTCGCATACGCGATCTGCAGGGCGCTGAAGCCGCGGAAGGAAGCCTGCAGGTTTTGACCCGTAGGGGCGTCATAGCTGCAGTCGGCCCAGGTGCCCTCATCTGAGATAACTTCGATAGGAGACAGGGCTCCCGTCGATCGCGGCAGGTCTGGCCACCAGTAGGACAGGATTGCCTGCGACAGGAACGCCTTCGTCGAGGCCAGCGGGGAGTTGATGGCCCGGTTGATGATCTCCGGGCCGGTGCCCCGCAGGTCGACGATGAGGCGCTCGCCCTCGACCGTGATCTTCGCGGCGAACTTGATGAGGATGTTCTCTTTGAGTGTCGAATCGACGAACTGGTTGACCGTCACCGTGCCATCAGGCAGCTCGGTGATGCGACGGCGAACCTCGTTCTCGACGTCCTCGACGGTCATTCGGATTGAGCCGACGAAGGTCTCGACGCCGAACTCCTCGAGCGACTGGTCGACGATGTCCATGACGCGCTTGACCGCACCCATCTTCACCTTGATATCGGCGAGCATGAGCTTCGGGTCGCGGGTGGAGTGCTGGAGGAAGGTCAGCAGGTCTCGACGCAGTCGGCCACCCTCGACGATCTTCATCGGCGAGCCGCGCAGACCGTCATCGAAGGGGGTCTCGGAACCGGAGGGCATACCGCCGGGTTCGCAGGCGCCGTTCTCACCCTCGTGGATCGTCGCACCAACCCATGCGATGATCTCGCCCTCACGCATGACCGGGACGAGCATCGACTGGTCGGTGTTGTGAACCATGCCGAAGCGCGCATCGTTGTGGAAGAAACCGTCGCCGGGGTTGATGCCCACCGTCGGCTCGTCCTTCCAGTACTTCATAATGTGGCGGATCGGGTGGTGGAGCACCGCAGAGAACGCGATGACTCCGCGGTTCGACATGTAGGCGACATCGCCGGAGGCGGTGTACACGGCGACAGAGAGGTCGGCCCATTTCGCACCGGGGGCTGCGCCCATGCTCTCGCACATCTCGAAGGCTTCGTCGAGGGCGCCGGCCAGGCGGCGGCGGATCCGGTCGGCAACCAGCGGGTCGAGGTCGTTTGCGAGGATCCGCTCCTCCAGCGGGCTGCGTTCGGAGATGCTGTGCTCACGCATGATCTCAGGATCGGGCCCGATGAACAAGGTCGTGTCGTTCATGAACGCATCGACCCATTCCTGCTCTTCCTGGGTGAGGTGAGTTTCCGGAGTCGGGTGCGAGTGCGCGTGGGTGTGCTGTGGTGTCTCTGTGGTCGTCATTGTCCTGCTCCTTTACTCGACCAGTGCCGACGAGGTGTCCGAATAGGCCGACTCCGACGCTGGAGTCGAGCCCGAGGATGCCGATGCGAAGTCGGCGGAGGTGCTGCTGAGAGTCGACTCGCTGAGCAGCCAGACGGCGCCCTGCGGGGTCGGCTCGATGCGCCAGCCGTGTTCGACGAGGTACGTCGTGTTCTCCGTAGTGATGACGGCAGGCCCGTGCACGACGTAGTTCTCGCGGAGGGCTCCTGCGTCGTAGATCGGAGTCTCGACAGGATCGTCATGGCCGACGAAGTGCACCGTGCGGTGGCCGGCGGGTTCCGGCGTGACGCGCTGTCCGCCGTCCTCGAGGTCATCGAAGTGCACGACCTCACCGTCGATGTAGGAGGCCACGCGCACGGTCTGGACGCGGACGCCGGCCTCAGGAGCCTGCGTGCCCTCGCCATAGCGGTCGCCGTAGATATCGGAGAACTTGCGGATGATTGCGAGCACGTCTCCGACGTTCTTGATCCGGTTGATGTCGAAGGACACAGCCGTGGTGACCAGCTGGTTGCCATAGCGCATGTCCATCTCGAGCCGGTGTTTAACCTTCTCGCCGTCGTAGCCCTGACGCACGAGGTCCTCACGGCCGCGGCGTTCGAGCTCCTCGATGTAGCTGTTGAAGCGGTCGTACTCGTCGAACAGCGACCTGCCGATCGGTTCGTAGAGGACGATGTAGGCGCTGCGCTCGTGGATGTGCAGCGGTTTGAGGTTGCTGGCACCGAGAGCGGAGAACACTGAGGCGAAGGGCGGGAAGAGGATACGTGAGATTCCGGCCCGGGCCGCGATGCCACAGGCGTGGAGGGGGCCGTTGCCGCCGTAGGCGACCATCGTGTAGTCCTCGACGGTGCCGCCGCGCGAGCGCAGCTCCATCTCGATGCCGATGGCCATCTGCTCATCGACGGTGCGCTTGATGACCTTTGCCGCCTCGACGGGTTCGAGGTCGAGGTCGTCGCAGAGGGCATCCTCGATCGCGAACACCGAGCGCTTCGGGCTGAGCTTGATGAAGCCGTTGGCGTAGTTCTCCGGGTCGAGATAACCGAGGACGAGGTCGGCATCCGTGACGCTCGGGCGCAGACCGCCGCGATCGTAGCAGGCTGGACCTGGATCCGATCCGGCCGATTCTGGTCCGACCCTGACGGACTTGTGGATCCGGTCGTAAGTGGCGATCGAACCGCCGCCCGAGCCGAGCGTGTTGAGATGGATCATCGGCACAGACACGAGCCAGCGGCCGATCGTCGGCTGGAAGTCATAATGCTGGACTCCGCCTTCGGGCACGAGGCCGATGTCGAAGGATGTGCCACCCATGTCCATCGACACGACATCGCCGATGCCGGTGCTCTCCGACAGGTGCTGGGCACCTCCGACACCGGCGATCGGACCCGAGTGGATCGTCTGCAGCGCATCGGTCGAATTCGACTGGGCCATGCCTCCGGAGTTGTGGATGACGAGCATCGGCTTCTCGTAGCCGGACTCCCGGAGGTTGGCCGAGAGCTGATTGAGCGCGTGGAACATCGTCTCGTGGAGGAAAGCGTCGATGATCGTCGAGTTCGCGCGGACGTATTCGCCCTTGCGTCCGGAGACGTCGCTGCTGAGCAGGACCGGGATCGACCCGAGCTCGTGAGCAGGGTAGTCCTCGAGGATGATCTCGAGGATCTGCTGCTCATGCGAGGCGTTCTCCGTGGCGTTGGTCAGCGCGACGACGATCGCCTCGGCGCCGTTGTCGACGAGTTCGCGGACCTGAGAGCGCACATCATCGGGCTGGACGGCGACGAGGACCTCGCCGACGGAGTCGACGCGTTCCTTCACCGACCGGACCATCTCACGCGGCACCAGCGGGGCCGGGCGCGCAGCGTCGGCCATATCGCCTTGCTTCTGCGGGTCGAGGCCGGCTCCGTAGCCCTTCGACCGGGAGATGTGGATGGTGTCCTCGAAGCCGTGAGTGACGATCGCACCGACGCGTGGGCCCTTGGCCTCGATAAGGGCATTGGTGCCCAGCGTCGTCGCGTAGCGGACCGAGTCGACTTCCTTGAGCACGTCCTCGCGGGTGAGACCGGCCAGGGAACAGGCATTGTCGAGCGCCGAGTTGAAGCCGAGCGCCAGATTGTGGTGTGTGGTCAGCGCCTTGGACTCGATGTAGTCCTCGTCCCAGGCGAAAAAGCAGTCCGTGAAGGTACCACCGATGTCTACTGAAATGCGTTTCATGTCGGGTCTCCGATTCAGCTCTGAGCGGCGTGCGCGGCCGCGGCCTCGTCATAGTACGGGCGAAGGTCGGCGAGGGCGTTCTCGTCGGGTCCGTAGTTGATGACATCGATCGGGTTCTCGCCCTGGCGAGCCCAGCGCTCCTTGAGGGAGTCGATGTCCCAGATCATGTCGATTGTCGGCGGGTGGCCGGGTGGCAGGTACTCCGCCTCGATCTGAGTGCCGCAGCCGGGGCAGCAGTATTCGAGGATCCGGCAGAAGGCCGGATCAGGGGAGAAGGTGTATTTGTACTTCTCCCGGTCGATGTGTGGCGGGTGGATCTCCTCGGGGTTCCGGTCGTAGACGAGGGTGCCTTCCTTATAGTTCCCCCGCGCATCGCCGAGATCTTGAGCGCACACGCGGCACTGCCAGCGCTCAGTCTCGAGGTCGATGTAGAGATATTCCGTCATTGGGACTTTCATTGCGATGGTTCCTTCCAGATCGTCATCGAATGGGTGTGTGGATTGAGTGGGCGTCGAGGCGGCCCGTGAGTCAGGCGTGGTCGGTGAGCAGGAGGTCGCCTGTGTCGGAGAAGACGAACTCCCAGTCCTCGGGCACCCGGGCGGTGAAGAACGGGCCTTCGATGATCGCCGGCCCCATGCCCGCGGCGTTGGGAGCCTGATCCTCGAGCACGACGACCGGGATGTCCATGCGCTGACCATCGGCGCCGAGCACCGTGCGGACCGATTCGGAGGTCGCCTTGTCGTCCGCGGTCGGCAGGGTGGCCTTGAGCTCAGGGTGCGGCAGCGCGTGTCGGGCCTCGAGGTCGAGGAAGGTCCGTTGACCCTCGCTCGGTCTGTTCACGTCCGGCAGGCCCTTATCGGCGCGGTACCGGGCACCTTCGCTGCCATCGGCGTTCTCGACGATGAGGCTCCACGTGAGCGTGCAGTCCTTGAGGGCGTAGCCTTCCTGGAACATGTAGCGTTCGGCGCGATCGAGGAAGTCCTTGCGGAATTCTTCGACCTCGGCCTCGCTCAGCCCGGTGACGTCGGCTTCGTAGTTCTGCGCGATATCGGAGAAGCTGATGCCGTAGGCGGAGAACACTGCTGCGAGGCGCGGCACGAGTACCTGGCGGACTCCGGCCGCGCGGGCGGCCAGACAGGCGCTCATAGGTCCGCCGCCGCCGAAGGCCGCCAGGGTCGTCGAGCCGTCGGGGCGCACCTGCTCGGCGAAGGTCTCGGCGATCTTCTTCGCGTGGGCCTTCTCCAGCCGCAGCAGCGCCTCGTCGAGGTCGATGCTCAGGGGGCCGGCGATGTTCTTCTCGATGACCTGCTTGGACCGTTCGGGGTCGAGCCGCATCGCCCCGTTGAGATAGGTCTCGGGATTGAGGATGCCCAGCAGCAGATTGACGTCGGTGATCGTCGCCTCGGTGCCGCCGAAGCCGAAGCAAGCGGGTCCCGGTGCCGCACCGACGCTGTCGGGGCCGACCTGGATCTGTCCGTCGACGACGCGGAAGATCGAGCTGCCGCCCACACCCTTGGACCGGACGTCGCTGAGTTCGAAAGAGATCGGCACGCCTCCGACTCGACCGCGACGATCGCTGGCGATGCGCAGATCCTCCACGGCCCCGACGTCGGTCGTAGTGCCGCCGACGTCGATCATCAGTACATGAGGGATGCCGTAGGCCTCAGCCAGGGCGCGAGTGCCTTCGAGTCCGCCGCGCGGACCCGAGGAATAGGTCTTGAGCGCCACGGACTTCGCCACGCGCGAACTTGCTCCGTCGTTGCGGTAGATGAGCAGCGGGTTCTTCACCTTCTGCGCTCGCAGACGGTGCTCGGCACTGTAGAGGAAGCGTTCGAGCGTGGGATGGAGGAAGGTATTGAGGATCGCCGACCACAGGCGGCGGCTGCGCAGCGAATCCGGGGCGAACTCCCACGAGAAGAGCACCGGTACCGAACCGAGCAGGTGGCGGGGGAAGCGGCGGAGGAAGATGCGCTTGATGGCCTTCTCCTTCGCCTCATCGGTGACGGCGACGACGAGGCGTTCGGCGCCGGCCGTGGTCAGTGTGTTGACCGCCTGGACGACGGTCGCGTCGAGCTTCTCCACATCGTCGACGGCATCGATGACCGAGACCCGCTCGCCGACGAGTTCATCGAAGAGCGAGGACGTTGTCTCGTCGAAGCGGATCTGTTCGCGGAAGTCCTTGTCATCGGTGACGATGCCGATGGCCGGACCCTTGCGTTCGACGAGGGCGTTGGTGCCCTGCGTCGATGAGTAGCGGATGATATCGGTCTTCTGCAACAGTGCGGTCGGGTCAGCCTCTCCGATGACGTCCTCGGCAGCTTGCGTGATTCCGGTGAAGAAGCATTCGGATAGGTCGGTCGGGGTCGTCAGGGTCTTCGTATAGAAGATCCCTTCCTCTCCGGCGACACACACGTCCGTAAGTGTGCCCCCGTTGTCGATGTTGATCAGGTAGTCCATTGAACTCCTCCTTGAGTTGCGCGGATCGCCTCGACGATGCTTCCGATGGCGATACGAGATTGCCTCGGTGTCGACGAATCTAGTGAGGGGCTGGGAGGGAGCCGCAAGCCGCCCAGGGGGAGGGTTTGTACGAACCACCCGGGGTGGTCGATTGCCTCAGGGGGTGGCTCGGAGCCTTCCCGCGATAGGCTTCCAGCAAGCACGGATAGTCCGATGAAGTGCCGATTCGACCACGCTGGAGTGCTTCGATGATCCATATGCCGCCCACTGCTTCCACCCGGTTCAGGCCGCCCACTCCGGTGGGGCGTTGGTTGACGCGCCCGCGGATGGACGCGCTGATCGATCAGGTCGAAGTGCGCAGCCTCACCCTCATCCATGCTCCGGCCGGCTTCGGGAAGTCGACCGTGGCCGCGCAGTGGATGGCGGAGCTGGCCCGGCGCGGCAACAAGACGGCGTGGTTCTCCCTCGATGCAGATGACAACCGCACCCCGTGGTTCCTCGGCCACCTCCTCGAATGCCTCCAGCACATCCACCCCGAGCTCGATGAGAACGTCTTCCAGATCCTCGAGGAGCGCCCCGAGGACGCCGAACGCTACGTCGTCCCCCTCATCATCAATGCCGTCCACCGGGCCCAGTTTCGCAGCGTCGTCGTTCTCGACGACTGGCACGTCATCGATGACGTGCGGACCCAGCGGGCGCTGGCCCGTCTACTCGAGGACTCCGGTGACAAGCTCGGATTACTCGTCACCAGCCGCACGGCCACTGGCCTGCCGTTGACCTCCCTGCGCGTGCATGACCGGGTCGTCGAGATCAACCCGGAGACTCTGCGCTTCGATGAGCGGGAATCGCGGCAGTTCCTCGTGGATGTCAAGGGCCTCGACCTCAGCGGCACCGAACTCTCCGCCCTCCATGCGAAGACGGAGGGGTGGATCGCCGCCCTTCAGCTGACCTCCTTGGCGCTGAAGAAGGACTCCGATACCGCGGCGTTGCTGGACAACTTAGCCAGCCGCAGGCATGGGATCAGCGACTACTTGGCGGAGAATGTCCTCGACCTCCTTGAGCCGAAGCTGCTGAAGTTTCTGCTCTTCACCTCCGTCCTCGACCGGATGAACGCGGAACTGGCCACCCTGCTCACGGGCGAGACCAACGCCGAACAGCGGATCGAACAGGTGCTCTTCGGCGATCTCTTCCTCCAGTGCCTCGACGATTCCGGCACCTGGTACCGCTACCACCACCTGTTCCGGGACTTCCTGCGCCAGCGCCTCGAACGCGACCAGCCGGAGAAGGTCGCCGAACTCCATTCGTTGGCCGCCCACTGGTTCCACGAGCAGGGGATGCTCTCCCCGGCTGTCGACCATGCGATGCTCGCCGAGGAGGCTTCCTTCGCCACCGACGTTGTCGAAGAGCAGGCGCTGCGGCTGGTCGAGCACTCGAGGATGGCGACGCTGCTCGCCCTGGTGGAGAAGCTGCCGAAGAAGGAGATCGGGTCCCGCTCCTGGCTGCAGCTGGCGATCGCGTGGGCCTACTGCCTCCTCCATTTCCCGAATGAGGCCTTCGCCTCCCTCGAAGTGCTCGCCGAGGCGGCCGCCGGTGACCGCAGACTCACCGCAGCCGACCGGTTCCGGATCTCCCATGAGTCCCTTGTCGTCCGCGAATGCGTAGCGATGTACCAGGACCGGGTGCCTGAGGACCAGCGGCTGCGGAGAGAGGTCCTCGAGGAGGCCGAACGCCTCCACCCGTGGACGGTGTCGGTGGCGGCCAATGTCGTCACGTTCTTCGACATCCACCGCGGTCGCGGTCCGGAGGCCGACCGTCAACAGCAGTGGGCCCAGCAGTACCACCGGCAGGTGGTCGGCAGCTTCAGCGAGGTCTATGGTGCCTGCTTCGCTGGACTCATCGCCTTCCACAATCTCGATGTGGCCTTGGCCCAGCACCATTGGACGAATGCCTTCCACACCGCTTGCGAACGCTCGGGCCGACAGTCGCACGCCGCGAAGCTCTCACTTGGACTCGTCGGCAAACTCCTCTACCACCGAGGCGGGGGAGACCGCGCGGAGGCTCTGCTCGAGGAGGCCCTACAGCTGGGGCAACGGGCCGGAGTCGTCGACTTCATGTTCCCCGTATACGAATCGCTGGCTCATATCCGGGCTGGGCGGGACGACCTCAACGGGGCCTGGGATATCTTGGAACAGGGGGAACAGGCCGGGCTGTCCCTGTCGCTGACCCGTCTGTGGTCGCGGATGGCGACGACGAAGCAGCGGCTCGGCTTCGAAACGCGCAGACCCGAGGTTCCACTGCATGCCACCCAGAGGCAGCGGGAGGAGTTCGAACGCGAGCTCCTCCGCTTCGACCTGGCACGGGTCGTTCACGAAGCCGATGGGGAGGCTCTGGTGGGACTCGGTTCTCTGGTCGAGGTATTGTTCGCAGAGTCGCAGGGTCAGGGCAACCGATTCCAGGCGCTGCGTGACCAGATTCTGTGGGCATCCGCACTGGAGGCGTGCGGTCAGCCCGAACTAGCAGAGGAGACGATGCACGACGTGATCCCGGACAGTCAGGCCAGCGGGCTGACGCAGCCGCTTGTCGAAGGCGGATCGCTCGTGCGGCAGATCGCCGCTCGACTCATGGCCGACCCCGAGACGTGGCACCCCCGCCAGCGAACGTTGGCTTGGATGTCGTCAGTGTTCAGCTCCGATGATGCCCCGCTCGGTCCGGCCGGAGCCCCGACAGCCGGTGCCGTGGGCACAGTCGTGAGCGGTGCCGGACCTGATGAGTTCGATCCGATCACCTCGACGCCGAAGCCGCCGACCTCCCTGAGTGAGCGGGAACGCGAAATCCTCCACCTCGTCGACGCCGGGTACACGAACCGGGAGATCGCCGGGCGCCTCTTCATCGGTCAGAACACGGTGAAGTGGTACCTGCGCAAGCTGTACCGAATGCTCGGGGTATCCTCCCGCGAAGACTGCGTACGGCGTGCGAAGAATTTGCAGGTGCTCCACTGAACCGCCGCGGCGGGAGCAGGACGAACCCGGAAGCGATACCGGTCATCCTGCTCACCGGCTACCTCGGCGCCGGGAAGACGAGTCTGCTCAACCATCTGCTGCGCCACCCCGACGCCCGCATCGGAGTCATCGTCAATGACTTCGGCGACCTCAACATCGACGCCGGCCTCGTTGTCGGCCAGGTCGACGAACCGCTGTCGATCGCCGGCGGATGCGTGTGCTGTCTGACCGACGACTCGGAACTCGAAGACGCGCTCGTGGCGATGACGAACCCGAAGCTGCGCCTGGATGCGATCATCCTCGAAGCCAGCGGATTCGCCGAACCCCTGACCCTGGCCCGGATGATCACGCGCATGGGCCAACATCGGTTCCACCTCGGCGGGGTCATCGACGTCGTCGACGCGACCATGCACTTCAAGACAGTCGACACCTCGAGCCTGCCGCCGCTGCGCTACGCGGCCACGACCCTGGTCGTGGTCAACAAACTCGACCAGATCCCCGCGAACGACCGCGACGCCGCGGTTGCCGCCGTTCGTGACCGCGTCCACCAGCGCAACCCGCGCGTGATCGTCATCGGCACGAGCCATGCCCGCATCGATCCCACCCTGATCTTCGACCCGGGGGAGGGCGACCGCAGGTCCGCCGAATCCCGCCGAGGCGGCGGGGAAGTGAGCACCGAAACGACTCAACCCGAACTGCCGATCCGGGAGCTGCTGCGTCAGGCCTACGCCGAGGCCGCAGCCGAACAGGCCGGAGAGGACGGAGCCTCCGAAGAGCTGATGCCCCACCGGCATGCGCGGTCGGTGACCGTCACGGGGCGCGGATGCGCCGATCCCGATGCGGTGATGGACTTCGTCGAGGACCTGCCGCCGGGGGTGTACCGCGTGAAGGGAACCGTGCAGGTGGCCGTGGGGTCCGGGCGGCGCCGCTTCGGAGTGCAGGCGGTCGGCCCGAACGTCTACGTCGCCGAGGCGGGCGGGCCGGTTGCCACGACTCGGGATCCGGATGGGGCCGTGGGGGACGGTGATCGGCAGGACACCGTCGCGCAGGACGCGGTCGCGCAGGATGCCGACAGCGTCCTCGTCGTCATCGGTGAGGACTTCGACGCCGAGGCGGCTCGCTCCTCTCTCGTCGCCGCGCTCAATCCCGGGGCCGACAACTCCGCGGTGCCGAGCCCGGAACGCGCCGAACGGCTCCTCCACCACGTGCGTCTGCACAGCTGAGCCAGAGGCAATCCTCCGGTTCTCCTCCGTATTTCCTGAGGGCGGTCTGGAGGTCAACACCCGTGCCGAGAAGCATCCGTCGCCCCTAAGGTCGAAGTGTGCCCCACCGGGTCGTGCTGATCGGTCGACCGGAAACGACAGCGAGAAATCATCCCTTTGGGGGACACCGGTGAATACTTTCGGGCGATCCGCTCAGGCGTTTCGCTTGGAATACTGACTGCGTTGCCTTCGTCGGTGCTCGGCTCTGCCGCTGGGCACCATTGCCTCGGCAATGCCGCCACATGACGACTGTGTCCGAACCGTGCCTTCTCAACCCCCGAACCCGGAGGAACCCGTGTCCCTGATCACCCGGATGAGTCTGAAGAACCGCCTCATCGTCGGACTGCTCACCCTCGTGATCGCCGTCTTCGGCATCGTCGCGACGACCTCGCTCAATCAGGAGACGATGCCCTCGGTCGATCTGCCCAGCACTTCGGTGCAGGCGACCGTCCCCGGTGCCTCCCCCGAGGTCGTCGAGGAGACCGTGACGAAACCTGTGGAGACCGCGCTCGAAGGGATAGGCGAACTCGAATCGGTCACCACCTCCACCTCGTCGGGAATGATGACCGCCGAGGTGACCTGGCCCTTCGGCAAGGACTCCGAGAAGATGACCGACTCGATCCGCTCCGCCGTCGACGGGGCGAAGGCGAGCCTTCCCGACGACGCCGAGGTCGAGGTTCTGTCCTATCAGATGGACGACGTCCCGGTGTCGATGTTCGCCGTCTCCGGTGGAGATCCGAAGACGCTCGGCGACCGGCTCGAAGCCGACCTCGTCCCCGAACTGCGCGCCCTCGACGGTGTCTCGAACGTTGAGGTCACCGGCCAGGACGAGCAGCGGGTGAGCATCGCCTTCCGGCCCAGGGACGTGGCGGACAAGAACGTCGTCGAATCCTCGGTCCCCGATGAACTCGAAGCCGCCGGCACCGTCGTCCCCGCCGGTCGCAGCAGCCAGGGCGACACCTCGATGGCCGTCGAGGTCGGCACCGAGGTCGACGCCGTCAAACAGATCGAGAAGACGCCGCTGCGCACCCAAGACGGCACCGTGCTGCTCGGCGATGTCGCCGACGTCGACCTCGACTCGATCGAGAAGACCTCCTTGTCCCGCGCCGACGGCAAGGACTCCGTGACCGTATCGGTGACCAAGGACCAGGACGCCAATGTCGTCGACGTCTCCCATAAGGTCGCAGACACTCTGGATCGAGTGGGCCCGAAGCTCGGAGAAGATACGGAGTTCTCCACGATCTTCGACCAGGCACCGGAGATCGAGAAGTCGATCCATGACCTTTCCGTCGAAGGCGGACTCGGCCTGATCTTCGCGATCTTCGTCATCCTCGCCTTCCTCGGCTCCTTCCGCTCGACCATCGTCGCCGCGATCTCGATCCCGATGTCGCTGCTCATCGCGATGATCGGGCTGATGGTCGGCGATTACACCCTCAACATCCTCACCTTAGGCGCCCTGACGATCGCCGTCGGACGAGTCGTTGACGACTCCATTGTCGTCATCGAGAACATCAGGAGGCGCCAGGGAACGACCGACCTGACGATTGAGGACATCGTGGCCAGCGTCAGACAGGTCGCCGGAGCCATCACAGCCTCGACCCTGACCACCGTCGCGGTGTTCCTGCCCATCGCCTTCGTCGACGGCATCGCCGGACAGCTCTTCCGCCCTTTCTCCGTCACCGTCTCCCTGGCGCTGCTCGCCTCCCTCATCGTCGCGTTGACGATCGTCCCGGTCTTCAGCTACTGGGTGCTGCGCCGCAGCCCCAAACCGCTCTCACCCAAGCGTCAGGTCGCAACCGACCGCAGCTTTGAACTCTGGGCCGCCAGGCAGCACAGGCGCTCCGTGGCGCGTGCCGAACGCCGCCAGAGAACGATCCAGAAGAAGAACGCCAAACGAGCACCCAAAGGCAAAGACCTCCTGCCGGATGTGAGCGTCGAACCCGTTGTCTCCCCGGCACCAGGCGATGGAGAGGCTTCCGGCAGAGTCGACCGACTCCAGCAGCGCAGCCTGCCCGCGATTCTCTCCGCACTGCACCACCCCTGGCGGACCATCATCTTCTCTGTCGTCATCTTCATCGTCACGATGATGGGAGCGACTTTCCTCAAGACCGACCTTCTGGGTTCGGCCGGAGCCAACTCCCTCTACATCACTCAGACCCTGCCTGCGGGCGCTTCTCTCGAGGCTGGAGACAAGGCCGCGAAGCGCATCGAAGCCGTCCTCGCCGACGACCCGGACGTCGAGACGTACTCGACGACGGTCAACGGTCCGGAAGCCGGAGCCGAGAACCAGTTCAACATCACCCTTGTCGAGGATTCCGAGGCCGAGGTCGCGACGAACCGCATCCGGGCCCAGCTCGACGACCTCGGAGACGACGCCGGAGACATCGACGTCCAGGACGCCGGCGGATCCGTCAGCGAAGACGTCGAAGTCACACTCTCGGGCACCGACTTGCGTTCACTGCACAATGCCGCCGACGAGGTGACGAAGAGGATGGCGGACACGGACGGAGTCCAAACCGCCCGCAACGACCTCGCCGCCGAGCAGCCTGTCATTGAAATCGACGTCGACCGAGAGAAGGCCGCCGACTACGGTTACAATCAGGCCGAAGTCGGCCAGGCCATCGCCGCAGCCCTGCACGGCACCGATGCGGGAACGCTGACGCTGGAAGGCAAGGAACGCGACATCTTCCTCGCCCCGACCCACCCGGATGCGACCCCGGACGAGATCCGCGCCCTCGAACTGCCCGTCACCGAGGTGCAGACGCAGAACGCGCAAGAAGAAGCCACCGACAGGGTCGAGGAGAAGACCGAAGCCCGCGCCGACGAGGCCAAACGTGAGGCCGCCGACGAATCGGCAGAGCAGCTCGAATCGGCCCGAACAGCCCGTGACGATGCCGCCGAGCAGCTCGAAGAGGCCCGCAAAGCGTTGCGAGATGCCGAGAATCCGCCTCCTGCGCCGAGCCCGGATGAAATGGCGGCCGACCAGGTGGAGCAGGCCCGTGAGGGCGTCGACCAGGCGGAGAAAGGGCTTAAGGAAGCCAACGACGCGATCGATGACCTCGTCGACGGCCAGCGTGAACAGGAGCAGAATCAGGATGAGGAAGAGCGCCTCGCCGATGAGCAGGCCGCCATTCCCGACATCAAGGGCGAATCGATCACCGTCGATGAGATCGCTAAAGTGAAGAGGGCCGAGACTCCGGCCACGATCGACCGCGCCGACGGGGATCGGAAGGTCACGGTGTTCGCGACCCCGGGCGACGGACAGTTGGAGACGGTCACCGCTGCGGCCGCCGAACTGACCGGGACCATGGATCTGCCCGACGGCGTCAGCTTCGACGTCGGCGGAGCCAGCCAGGAGCAGGCGGAGTCCTTCGGCCAGCTCGGGGCGGCCATGGCTGTGGCGATCGTGCTCGTGTTCCTCGTGATGATCGCGACCTTCCGCAGCTTCGTCCAGCCGCTCGTCCTGCTGGTGTCGATCCCATTCGCCGCGACCGGAGCCGTGCTGCTCCTGCTGGCGACCGGCACCCCCTTGGGAATTCCCTCGCTCATCGGTCTGCTCATGCTCATCGGCATCGTCGTGACGAATGCGATCGTGCTCATCGACCTCATCAACAAACTGCGTGAGGACGGCTTGGAGCTCATGGACGCGATCGTCCACGGCACCAGGCTGCGCCTGCGCCCGATCCTCATGACCGCTGCCGCGACGATCTTTGCCCTCGTGCCGATGTCGCTGGGTCTCACCGGTGGGGGAGTCTTCATTTCGCAGCCGCTGGCCATCGTCGTCATCGGTGGCCTCACCTCATCGACGGTCCTCACCCTCATCCTCGTCCCCGCCCTCTACCTCCTCGTCGAACGACGCAAGGAGATCCGAGCGGCGCACAAGGAGCAGAAGCGCGCCAAGCGACAGGCGGAGGACGAGGCGAGGATCGAAGAGGAGACCTCCGAGGTGGCCCTGCACTCCAACGACCACTGAACCCCTCAATTGCTACCTGACGGCGGCCCAGCAACCTCGCGCAAGGTTGCTGGGCCGCCGTCAGGTAGCAATTGGGGTGGGTTAGGTGTCGGAGAGGCCGGGGAGGCGTGAAGCGGCGAAGCGGATGTGCTCTTCGGTGAGAGCCGCGGCATCTTCGGCGCGACCAGCAGTGATGGCGTCCATGATCCCGTGATGCTGGGACTGCAGCTTCGCCATCAGCGCCTGCTGGTCGTCGACGCGGCTGAATGAGGAGAAGATCGACTTCCGCAGAGAAGTGCGGATGGCCCCGGTGAGGTCGGAGAACAGCTGATTGCCCGCCGCCTGGGCGATGGCGACGTGGAAAGCGGTGTCCGCGTCGTTGAAAGTCTCCAAGCTGATCCCGGGAGTGTCCATCATCGCCAGCTGCGCATTGACCTCGGCCAGCGCGTCCTTATCGGCACGGGTCGCCGCGAGGACCGCGCTCGAGCGTTCGAGCTGGATGCGCGTCTCAGTCACGTCGTCGATGCTGAAGTTCGTGAGCGCCACATGAAGGCGGAGGAACCGGGTGAGTGCAGCCGAGGGCATCGCGGCGATGAACGTGCCGGCGCCGCGGCCGGACCCGCCCGAGGAACGGACGACGCCGAGGCTGTCGAGCACGCGCAGCGCCTCGCGCACACTGGCGCGACTGACGCCGAGCTTCGTCGCCAGGTCCCGTTCGGCAGGCAGAGGATCTCCGACCCCCAGCGAACCGGCCATGATCTGCTCTTCGACGGCATCGATGACGAGCTCATAGGTGCTCGCCCGGTTCACGGGTTTCCATTCGGGACCGTCGGCCGCCTCGGCGCTGACTGTCTGTTCCGGGCGGACCTCGTTCGTGTCATCGTTCATGGTCGTCTCCACCGCGCCATCATGTCATGCCTCTCGTTGCTCGTCGTCCTGCTCGTGGGGATGCGACCGGAACCGCCGCCGGAAGAAAACAGTTGACGCAGATCACACCCTCGTCCTATGCTCAGATTAATGGTCTGACCTCATAAAGGCCATACTGAAAATTCTAATCGTTCGAGTTCGGAGCGCGTTCACAGGGGAACGGACCCGATGTGGGCAGGCCCGGCCGATCTGGAGAAGCCATGTACACACCTGAAATCGCACCGGTGGCCGACAGCCTGCTGTGGTCGTCCCTGTTGGCGATCCTGCCGCTGCTGACGATCTTCGTCACCCTCGGCGCACTCAAATGGAAGGCCCATTGGGCCGGACTGACCGCCGTCGGCGTCGCTCTCATCGTCGCGATCGCCGCCTACGGAATGCCGGTCGGACTCGCCGCGCTCTCGGCGACACAGGGGGTCGCCTTCGGACTGTTCCCGATCATGTGGATCGTCATCACCGCGATCTGGCTCTACGAACTCACCGTGCGCTCGGGCCACTTCGAGGACTTGCGGCTGGTCATCAACGTCATCTCCGATGACCCGCGCATCCAGGCCATCATCGTCGCCTTCTGCTTCGGCGGCCTCCTCGAAGCGCTCGCCGGATTCGGTGCCCCGGTGGCGATCACCGGTGTCATGCTCGTCGCCGTCGGCTTCACCGCTATGCGAGCGGCCGTCGTCGTCCTCGTTGCCAACACCGCGCCCGTGGCCTTCGGCGCCATCGCCATCCCGATCATCACCGCCGGCACTCTGACGGGAATCGACTACCAGGACATCGGCGCCATGGTCGGTCACCAGACCCCGTTCCTCGCCGCAGTCGTGCCGCTCTTCCTCGTCCTGCTCGTCGACGGGCGTCGCGGGCTGAAGCAGATCTGGCCGCTTGCCCTCGTCGTGGGCATCGCCTTCGGCCTCGCCCAGTACGTCTCCGCCACGTTCCTCTCCGTCGAACTCACCGACATCATCGCCTCCCTCGTCGGCCTCGCAGTCGTCGTCATCATGCTGCGCTTCTGGAAGCCGAAGGGCGGTCAGGACGCACTCGACCGCATGGCCGATGAGCGCGAACACGAAGGCGCCGATGCTCCTGATGCCGGCGGTGCCTCTGCTGCCGTTGCCACCGATGTGAAGAAGGAGACCGCGCCGCTGACCGGGTCCCGAGTCTTCCTCGCGCTCTTTCCCTATCTGCTCGTCATCGTCATCTTCTCCGTGGCCAAACTCGTGCCGGTAATCAACAACTGGCTGGCCTCGACCGATGTGAAGATCCCCTGGCCCGGACTGGATGGGAACATCCGCAACGCCGCCGGCGAAGTCTCGACGAGCACGGTCTACAACTTCCAATGGCTGTCTTCCCCTGGCACCCTGCTGCTCATTTCCGGCATCATCGTCGCGATCGTGTACAAGATGTCGGCGAAGGACGCCGTCGATGTCTTCATCGTCAACGTCGTGAAGATGAAGTTCTCGATCCTCACCGTCGGCTCCGTTCTCGCGCTGGCCTATGTCATGAACCTCTCGGGCCAGACGATCACCATCGGAACCTGGATCGCCGGCACCGGAGCCTTCTTCGCCTTCCTCTCGCCGATCCTCGGCTGGCTGGGCACTGCTGTGACCGGTTCGGACACCTCGGCGAACGCACTGTTCGCGACCCTGCAGCAGACCGCCGCACACGAGGCCGGGCTCAACCCGCTGCTGCTCGTCGGCGCCAACAGCTCCGGCGGCGTCCTCGGCAAGATGGTCAGCCCGCAGAACCTCACCATCGCGGCCACCGCCGTCGGTCTGCTCGGCAAGGAGGCCTCGATCCTCCGCCGCGTCATCGGCTGGTCCCTGGGCATGCTCGTCGCCATGTGTCTGCTCGTCGGACTCCAGTCGACGGTGCTGTCCTGGATGGTCCCCGGCTCCTGAATCCGCGCGGCGCCGTCTTGCCGATCGGACCACCCGCACCAGCCACCACCCACTTCTCAACCACCGCCTAATCAAAGGAGCGAAAAACATGGTCAAGAGGCAGATTCCTCAGCCGGCCGAGATCTTCGAGCTGATGAAGTTCAAGAAGTTCGAACTCGACCCGAAGAAGCGTCGCTTGGAGAATGCGCTGACGATCGAGGACCTGCGCAAGATCGCGAAGCGCCGGACCCCGGCCGCGGCGTTCGACTACACGGATGGGGCCGCCGAGGGTGAGATCTCGATGGAGCGCTCGGTCCAGTCCTTCCGCGATATCGAGTTCCACCCCTCGATCCTCAAGGACGTCACGAACGTCGACACCTCGACCCAGATCATGGGCGGCAGCTCGGCCATGCCCTTCGGCATCGCGCCGACCGGCTTCACCCGACTCATGCAGACCGAGGGTGAGACCGCCGGCGCCGGCGCCGCGGGGGCTGCGGGCATCCCGTTCACGCTCTCGACGCTGGGCACGACGTCGATCGAGGACGTCAAGAAGACCAACCCGCACGGGCGCAATTGGTTCCAGCTCTATGTGATGAAGCAGCGCGACATCTCCTACGGCCTCGTCGAGCGGGCGAAGAACGCCGGGTTCGACACTCTCTTCTTCACCGTCGACGCTCCCGTCGCCGGTGCCCGACTGCGCGATACGCGCAACGGCTTCTCCATTCCGCCGCAGCTGACCCCGCAGACGATCCTCAACGCCATCCCTCGTCCCTGGTGGTGGTGGGACTTCCTGACCACCCCGAAGCTCGAGTTCGCGTCCCTGTCGGAGACCGGCGGCACCGTCGGCGAGCTCCTCGATTCGGCGATGGACCCCTCCATCAACTTCGATGACCTCGCCGAGATCCGCGCCATGTGGCCCGGCAAATTCTCCGTCAAGGGCGTGCAGACGCTCGAGGATGCGAAAAAGCTCGCCGACCTCGGCGTCGATTCGATCGTCCTGTCCAACCACGGCGGGCGCCAGCTCGATCGCGCGCCCGTGCCCTTCGAACTCCTCCCCGAGGTGGCTCGCGAGATCGGCAAGGACGTGGAGATCATCATCGACACCGGAATCCGCAACGGCGCCGACATCGTCGCGTCGTTGGCGCTGGGCGCGGACTTCACGCTCATCGGCCGCGCCTACCTCTTCGGCCTCATGGCCGGCGGTCGAGCAGGAGTGGACCGGACGATCGAGATCCTCGGCGAGCAGGTCGAGCGCACCATGCGCCTGCTCCAGGTCGCCGATGTCTCCGATCTCAACCCGTCCCATGTGACCCAGCTGCGTCAATTCAACCGCGAAGAGCGCGCGGAGATCATCAGCTCCCGCCCGGCCAAGGGCTGATTCGCCGAGGCGGCCCCGCGGAGGTCGATCCGACCACCGAGGCGGCCCCGCCGGGGTCGCCCAGATGGCTCCATAGGCAGAGAACGGACGGCCGGCAGCGAGAAGTATCGTCGTTGCCGGCCGTCCGTTTCGGGTTCAGGTGATCACTTGCCGAATTCGTCCTCGATGCGGTCGAGGACGTTCGTGGCGGAGTAGTAGTCGAGGCGGAATGAGTCGAGGCCCATCGGGTAGACGGCATCGTTCTTCACCGCCGGTGTGCTCTCGACCAGCGAGTTCTTCGCGTACGACGCGGCGGTCTTCTCGTTCGCGTTGAACAGGAACACGGATTCGCCGGTGACGGCCTTCGACAGGTTCTCACCGGTGACTTCGACGATATCGGCACGTTTGCCCATTTCGCCTTGGCCGGCCGTGCCTTCGGGGACCTCGGCGAGTTCGAAGCCGACCTCTTGGAGGAGCTTGCCTTGAGCGGATTCCGGGGTCCAGATGTTCGCGCTGGCCCCGGATCCTCCGCCCTTGGCCTTCTCGTTGAAGATCATGCCGGTGACCGGCTGCTTCGGGGCGTCGATGGCGGACTTGACCTCCTCGGCGCGGGAACCGAACTCGTCGTTGACCTTCTTCGCCTCATCCTCGTGGCCGGTGATCTCACCGAGCTTGGTGGTGACCTCCTGCCAGTCCTTGTCGCCGTAGTCGATGACGACGGTCGGAGCGATGTCGCTGAGCTGATCGTAGATGGCGTTCGCTGAGTCCTGGCCGGTCTTCGAGACCACAATGAGGTCAGGTTCCTCGGCGAGTACGGCCTCGACATCGGGGTCGCCCTGGTAGAGGGCCTTGACGTCCTTCTCCTTCGCGACGTCGCTCCACTGCGTGAAGAAGCCTTGATCGTCGGCAACGGGGGAATTGGGCATGGTGGCCCCGGAGGCGGTGACCGGTGCGTCGACGGCGAGGAGGCTGCCGGTGAGAGTCACCGAGGTGGAGACGATCGATTCGGGAGCTTCGTCGATGATCACTTCGTGGCCGGCGTCGTCCGTGATCGTCAGGGGCCATTGACCGTCGGCGGCGGTGTCGCCATCGCCGGAGTCGGAAGAGCCGGACCCGCCGCAGGCGCTGAGGCTGAGAGCGGTGGCGAGGGTGACTGCGGCAAATACGCGTGTGCTGCCGGGTTTGACGCGGGACATAGGGGACCTTTCGAGAATGTTCGCTTGCGAAGATGAGCCTAACCTAAGTAGGCCCGGGAAACTGCATTCGTGGTGCGATTCAGCGGAAGGTGCGGCGTGTCGAGCGAAGTATCCACTTAGGGTAGGCTCATCTTCGTGAAATCGACTCTGAAGAATCGGGCGGTTGCTGTGGCCGCCTCAGCTCTGACCATTGCCCTGCTCGCTGTCGGCTGTGCCGCCGAGGGTGACAAGGGCGCCGACGGGGACGCCGGAAACAAAGATGTTGCGACAGGAGGCGAGGCCTTCGGCACTGCTGATGAGGAGACTGCGAAGCTCGGCAGCGATGCCGAGGCCGGGGTCTTCCCGCGGACGGTCAAGCATGCGAATGGCACGACGGAGATCGAGAAGAAGCCCGAGCGCGTCGTCGTCCTCGACACGGGAGAGCTCGACGATGTCCTGTCGCTGGGCATCACACCCGTCGGCATGGTGACGACCGAAGGCGCCAGCCCGGTGCCGAGCTATCTCGAAGACCAGGTCAAGGGAGTCGAGACGGTCGGCACGATTCAGGAGCTTGATCTCGAGAAGATCGCCTCACTCGAACCTGACCTCATCCTCGGCAGCCAGCTGCGCGCCGACAAACTCTATGACGAACTCGACTCCATTGCTCCGACGGTGTTCTCGATCCGTCCCGGTTTCCCGTGGAAGGAGAACTTCCGCCTCGTGGGTGAGGCGATGGGCATGGAAGACGAGACGACGAAGGAGCTTGAGGAGTACGCTCGCGAGGCTGGAGAGCTCAAGGACTCCGTCGACGGCGACCCGACGATCTCGCTCGTGCGCTTCATGCCTGATCGCCTGCGCCTGTACGCGAACCAGTCGCTCATCGGCGTCATCCTCCATGACGCCGGGTTCAAGCGACCGAAGAATCAGGACGTCGACGAACTCGCCGTCGAGATCTCACCGGAGAACCTCGATCAGGCCGGCGGCGACTATGTCTTCTATACGAGCTACGGCGATCCGGAAGCCACCGGAGAGAAGAAGGCGCTGGAGTCGAGCCAGTGGAAGGGCCTCGATGCGGTCAAGGACGGCAAGGCCATCCGCGTCAATGATGATGTGTGGTTCCTCGGACTCGGCCCGACCGGGGCCGGTCAGATTCTCGACGATCTGGAGGACCACCTCGGCGAATGATCGGCCGATCCTCAGCCGAATGAACGGCCCCTGGCACCACTGACGGCCCCGGTTTTCCGGGGCCGTCGGTTGTAGGATCTCGCTGCACTTGTCAGGATCGCACAACGCTGACCTGGGACATGACAAGTTGGTGAGATTGCTCCCGTCTCACTAACTTGTCGTAATCCTTCAGGGAGAATTTCGTCTGCGGAAACTACGGTGCGGTCATCAACCCAACTTTAGTTGGGTGGTTCCCGACCATCAGCGGGTCCGCAGACCAGGCCCTGGCTTCTAATCTGCGGGAATGAATCACACCATCTCTGCATCGACCGCTGCCGATTCCGCCCGTGTCCTTGAACTCTCCGATCTGACGTCCCAACTGAGCATCATTGCTCTCGGCGTTCTTTGCGCAGTATTCGTCATTCTGGCCGTGGTACGCCGCAGGCCCGGAGCCTTGGCCGCGCTCGCCGCGGCCGGTGCGGGTTCTGTACTCTCCTATCTGCTCAGCGAAGTCCTCAAGATGCTCGTCCGACAGCCTCGCCCTTGCCACCTCGATATGCCCAGTCCGGAATGTCCTCCCCTCGATGACTGGTCTTTTCCCTCTAACCACGCCGTGATCGCGTTCGGTCTCGCCCTGGCTGTGATCGTCGGATCTCGCCGGCTCTGGATCGTAGCGGTGCCTCTGGCTCTCATCACAGCGACCGGGAGGGTGCTCTCGCATGAACACTTCGTCCACGACGTCGTGGTCGGCGGACTCATAGGTATCATTGTCGTGGCCTTGACCGTACTGCTGCTCCAACGAGCCCTCACCCCGCTGGCCGACCGCATCGTCTCTGTGGTCCACCACGAACCCCGTGCGACTCGGTGAGCTCCTGCGACAATGGAGGTATGAGACGCCTGCGGATCGAACCCAACTTCGTCCTCGAAGCGGTTTGCGCGTTCGTGGTCGCAGCCTCGGCAAGCCTCCTGTGGGCCTCTTCCGGGTGGGCCTTCCTCACCATGGTCATTGGCATCGCGCTAGGAACAGTGCTCTCGCGCAGCAATTCGGTGCTCATCGGAGGTTCGATCGTCACGGCCGGAAGTCTGCTGTTCACTGTCGTCCTCGATCTGCCGAGCAACTATCTGCTCAATTGGACGGTTCTGGTCATTGTCACCGGACTGCTGCCCTACGCCCTCACTCGGGGATGGATGATTCGCGGTCTTGCGATGAAATCAGCCGAATCCGCTGTGCAGGCTCGCTCCATTGCCCGCCGCAACGCCATCGAATCGGCTTACAGCGAGGAGAAGAGACGGATCGCCGAGGAGTTGCACGATGAGCTCGGTCATCAGCTCAGTCTCACCTCGGTCCAGATCAATGCGTTGTCTCTCGATGATTCCCTCACCGAGAAGCAGCGGAAGGCCCTTGCCGACATGAATCGACGACTGCGCGAGAGCGTGTCTACCTTAGCTCACACGGTGGAGATCCTACGGGACGGAGCCCCGGCACCGACCAGCCCGGTGTCGACATCTCTGAGCTCCGCTGGCGATGACCTCCCCGAGCCGTCGGGCACTTTGGGCAAAGGTACGGAGAAACAAACAGCGGCCGAGCTACTCGCCGAAGCGGAATCAGCCGGGACTCGTGTCACGATCACCGTTGGTGATCGCGAACAGCTCGATGAGTTCCCTGCCGGCTCGCTGGTCGGCAAGGTTCTCAGAGAGGGACTGACGAACGCTCTCAAACACGCTCCTGGTCAGGTCGTCGGCATCAATCTCGGCTTCGACTCCGCACAGTTGCTGATGTCGATGGACAACGACATGCCCACAGACTCCACCCACCGAACTCTCGGTGCCGGAACCGGTATCTCCTCGCTGAAATCGGCCGTCGAGGCACAGGGCGGAGACCTGGATCAAATCATCGAGACCGATCAGCATGAACTGAGACTCTCACTGCCGTTGACCGCACCGGCGCGGGATCACGAGCCCCAGGCGAACTCGACGCCCCTTGGGTCGGACGATGATCCATCGGTCGAACTGGGCGCCGCCCGCATGCGTGGGAACAAACGGCTGGCCATAGCAGCGGCTCTGCCCTTGGCTGCCCTCTGCCTGGTCATCGGCGCAGTTGTGCTCAACAATTGGTGGCATGCTGAACGATCGCTCCTCTCGGCAGACGTTCTCAAGTCGCTGTCGATCGGCATGTCCACTGCGCAGACCCAAAGAGAACTCCCGGACGAGGAGTACACGCTGATCAGCAACGAGGAACGTCAGCGAGCCAATGAAGGTGCTCCGCCCGGATCGACATGTCGGTTCTATGCTCTCACCGCTGACCAGCTCTCAGACCGCTCAGGAGATCTCGCCCGACTCTGCTTCTCCTCCGGAGAACTGGTGTCCATCGATACCATCGTGACGGGAGTCCAGCAATGACAGTGGTCAGAGCGGTGCTCGTCGACGACGAACCCTTGGTCAGGTCCGGGATTCGAACCATCGTGGAGACGACCGGATCTGCTCGCGTAGTGGGCGAGGCCGGTGACGGCAAGCAGGCGCTGTCCGTCGTTCGCGAGGTGGTTCCCGATGTCGTCCTCCTTGACATCAGAATGCCAGTGATGGATGGCATCACTGCAGCAAGAAACATTGCTGAAGCCTTTCCTCAGATCGGAATCATCATGCTCACCACCTTCGGCGAGTCCGACTACGTCACTGCGGCCTTGTCCATTGGGGTGAGCGGATTCGTGCTCAAAGCAGGAGAACCGGCCGAACTCACCCACGCCATCCACGCATCGGCCTCTGGTGGAGCCTATTTCTCCCCGCAGGTAGCGGCCCAACTTGCTCAGCGTGCCGGAACGACCTCGAGAGTCGATGACGATGCGCAGCGTCGGGTGCGCCGCCTCAACGATCGTGAGACTGAGGTCCTTCTCCAGCTCGCCGAAGGAGCCTCCAATGCCGAGATTGCCGACGCACTCTTCCTCAGCGTCGGCACTGTCAAGTGGTACGTGACCCAGATGCTGAGAAGTCTCGGAGCACGCAATCGGGTCGAAGCGGCGCTCCTGGCATACCGCTCGGGACTCGTAGCCTAATCGACATCGTAGTCGGAGAACCGGTGGTTCTTTTGAGCCGCCTATCGAAATGCGATATTCCTAATAGTCGTCAACTTTTGAGTTCGTCTGTGCTCGAACCGGTGGTAGACCTCGACGATGACGGAGCGCTTCATCAATCTGATGATGTCCAGTATGTGGCCGCCCGTGGTCGCAGACGAGAACAATCCTGGGTAGTGACGCTGAAATGCGTGCGACCTGGGCGGCCGGACTGGTCGGTCCGTCGATAGACGGGTGCTGTCCACGGCACCCACAGTCGTCGCTACCGAGGTGTCCTCCTCGGTGAGATACATCAGTTCAGTGTCCAGCAACAATCTCGTTGTCATGCCTAAAGCTCTTCTCGCTCCGACACGAAATTGAGATTCCGATACGAAATCCGAGAACCTACACGGCTGTAGGATCTCACCGAACTTGTCAGCAGTGCAGCACGTTGACCTGCACTGTGACACAAAGACGAGACAGCTTTCGTCTCACCAACTTGTCCAATCCCTAGAGACGTCCCTCGATGCGTTTCGAGCGACGAGGCCGCTATCCACTCGGCCGCACGACGCAGCTGACGCACCTCGTCAGCATGAACATTTGCTAGCGCCGGTTATTCGCTGACCCCTGGTGCTCTAGACCAGATTGAGCGTGGGACTCAGCTCGCGCCGCTGGATGCGCCCCAAGCGCTCGACCTCGGTGTCGATTGCTGGGGTCGGCGGGGGGCCAGCCTCGCTGAACCAGGAGATCTCTGCTACCGCCCCGCGAGTCCGCCAGGTGCCGGCGACGCCGCCGCGCCAGGTCACGAGGTTGTTCCCGCGCGAGGCCAGCGCCCGTCGACCAGAAGAGATGATGTCAGAGTCTGCGGTGCCCGGGCCCATGACCCAGGGATCGAATCCCGGCAGCAGGCGAACGGTGTCGAGCGGCTCGGCCGTGCGTAGAGCGTCGAGCGCGGCGGCCGGTACGCAGCACAGCCGCGAACCGACCGTCACCTGCTCCACTTCCCCGTCTAAGTCGTCCAGCCATTTAGACAATCGTCGCCGGGGTACGCCGAGTCCTTCGGTGAACCAGTAGACCAAGTTGTCGAAGTGTGCGGGCCCATAGGCTCCGAGATACAGCATGATGGCGCGGCGGCCCGCTTCGTCAACGTCGAGAGGCCCCGGCCAGCGTGGGTCGCCCGCCAGCAGACGAAAAGTCGTCTGCCCATCACGCGTCGGCCCGAAACAGATGTCGCCCCACCAGTGCAACGGCTTGTAAAGACTGTCAGCCCCGGCCCCGGATGCCCCCACGGTGAGGTGATTCAAGGAGGGTATGCGCGCCAAATAGGCGCTGATCTCATCGCGGGTCTTCGGCCCGGATGCCAGGACTGCGCACACTTCCTCTCGCAGCGGCTCCCAGTCGTCCAGGGCGAAACCGCCCTGCTGTTGCCAGCGTCGCGTCTCCCAGACGCGCGTGATGGTGCGAATGGACAGCAGGAGCGCACCGATCTCGTGGGTGAAGACGTATGAGCCGCCACGGAACGCATAGCTGCGGATGACGCGGCCTTCTGCCAGAGCCTCGCCCAGCGCTCCCGCTTCCGCTCGCGTCTGCCGAACAGCGACTGTCATCTCTGCCAGGTTCGACGGCCATCCCCGCATCGCCACGACGCGCCGGACGATGTCGCTGGCATCCAGGTTCTCGACAGCGTCCAACGCCTGACACGAAGCACGCCACGCAAGCGTCCTTTCACGATCCAGCATGTCCCTCAGGATAACAGCGGCACATCATCGACCAGCTCGCTCACGGGAGCCCCGCGCACCGTGGCAGCATGGAGGAGGACTCACCCCAAAGACCTTCGCCGAGTTCTTGTTTCGTCAGCGCGCGGGTCGCCGCTCGCGCTGCGTGTCCGGGCGTCGACACTGCTCGTTGTGGTCCGTAATGCCACATGTCAATATGCCCGCTCCCATGTGATCGACGTCCGGGAGCCGGGAGGAATGCCTACTTCTGGTGGATTTGGACGCGATGCCCGTCGGGGCCCTCGATGAAGGCGAACGTCCCCCATGGCTGCTCGTCCGGGTCGGTGACCTCCGCTCCTCTGCTGCGGAGCTCGTCGACGGTGGCGGCGACGTCGTCGCATGCGAAGGTCAGGTAAGCACCCTCGCCGGGCTGCTTGCCATCGGCGACGGCATCGTGCAGCGCGATCGTGGTCGAGCCGTCGGGTGGGGCGACTTCCAGCCACCGGGCTCCCCCACCCATGTCCTGGTCGGTGACGACCGAGAAGCCGAGGAGGTCGCGGTAGAACTTCAGCGACTCGTCCTGATCCGATACGTACAGCATTGCAGTGCCGATGTGCGTGATCATCGTCACAGACTATTCGACCAGCCTCGAGAGCAGCAAGCATGCCAGTGATCGATGGAAGCCCGCCGTCCACTGGCTTCTGTCGAAGTTGGTGACTCGAGTCGGTGGACGATCAGATGAAGCTCTCCTGACCAGCACCGAGAAACATCTGGGTCAACGTCCTCGTCCCCGGCAATGTCGACACCGACTTCCGACGCTTCATGGACGAGGACACCCGCGAGGCGTTCAACCGCGACGTCATCGGCCGCGTCCTGCTCGGTCGAGCCGGCACACCCGACGAAGCCGCTTCGGTCGCGTTGTTCCTGCTCAGTGACGACGCCGCCTACGTCATCGGCTCCCGATACTTCGTCGACGGCGGGCTGAGCAAGCGCTAAGCCGACCGTTCGATGAGCACGAGCTGTAGGCGAGGCCCGACGCTCCGGTGATCCCTGGCCCAAGCACCGGTAGTTGTGACCATGCACCTTCCTACCGGCTTAGAGACCTAGAACCCGAGTCAGAAGAGACAGAATAGACTGCACCCGCAGCCTCCGGAATCGGCGATGCGGAAATATTCTCTCGGATTGAGCGAAGGCGGTGTGACCGGTGGGGGTGCCTTTATGTTTTAAGGCAAGTGGTATCTTGAAGACTCTTGTTCTTAAACTGCTCAGTCCAGGTCGGATCGAGGCGCCGTGAGGGAGGGCGCCTCGTTGAACGCATACCGGAGAATCTCAGTACTTGCTCGAGGCCTCGCCCATGTCATCTGGAACAGACCGATCGCCATGGCGGCGGCTGCCTCGCATCGTTCCGCATCACCGTCATAGTGTGAACTGTCCACGAGTGCGTCCGTGAGTTGGTTTCGCCAGGTCCGGGTGAGTTCAAGAGCTGACGAACGGATACCCGGTGAGGCCTGCAGGATGCGAAACGCCATACCCGCTCGCGACTCCGGGTCGAGAGATTCGATTGCTGCGCACGTCGCCTCACGCAGCACTTCCCAGGCGTACTGACCATCGCTGTCGCGCACAAGGCCCGCCACCTGTTCGCCGAATGCAGCGATGTGATCAAGCACCAGCGCATCACGCGAAGGCACATAGCGGAAGAAGGTCGGCCGCGACACACCACAGGCACTGATCAAGTCTTCGATGGTGACATTGGGATAGCCGTGGTCGAGGAAGAGCTTGAGCGCGATGTCGTCGATGTGATCCCTGGAGGTGGCACGGGGTCTCATCCGATGAGCTCTGAGACCGTGACGAAGCTATAGCCCTGCTCCTTCAGCCGATCGATTACAGGGCCGATCGCTTTCTGAGTGGTGGTTCTGCCGAACCAGGGGTGCAGAAGGATGATCGACCCGGGCTGGGTGTTGTCGACGGTTGCATTGACGAGTTCGTCACTGCTCTGTGGGTTGCCCGACCAGTCTTCGTAGGCGACGTCCCAAGTAACCGTGAGGCGGTCATGCTTTGCCAAGTAGAGCGGTAAGGTGAGGAGTTTCTTGCCATGTGGGGGTCGGAAAGTCAGGGGCCCGTCGTATCCAGTGGCGCGAATGACTTCATCGGTGGGTTCGATCTCCTCTGCGACCGTTGAGGGTGAGACGAATGCCATGGGCCGATGATTCCATGTATGGTTGCCGATCTCATGCCCACCCTCGATGATTCGCCGCATGGTGGAACCGCTGCCTTCGACTTCTTTGCCGTTGACGTAGAACGTTGCTGGCACATCACGGTCAGCGAGCACATCGAGGACAGCATCTGCATCGGAGTCAGTTGGGCCGTCGTCGAATGTCAGTGCCACGACGCGTTCGTCGGTCTCTACTCGGCTGATGAGTTCTCCGGCCACTTGCCACGAACGCGTTTGAATCACCCGCTTGACGCCATACGCGACCACGAACAGAACGACGAGGGCGATCGCTACGGCTACGACAAACCTTCGGCGACGCCTACGACTCCTGCGGCGAGTAGATGGCACATCAAGATTATGAGACATAGTATCAATTGAAGCGATCACACTCTTTGTGGTCAAGTCCTCGAAGAAAATTCGTCCGGACTGAGAGGCTGCGAGTCGGCGGTTACGGTGGCAGAATCGATCATGGGTTGCAGGCGCCTAATCTGGCTGTTGAGATGCCGTTGCTAGGGAATGCTCGTGCAAAGACTGTTGGCCCGACGATAAGCAATCAGTGCCTTATGATGACGTCAGCAGGACTTGAGTATCGATGCACCTACACTGTACAGGCGATGATTTCGCCTCGTGCGTGGCTCATCGAGGCGCGGGTCGAGTAAGCTCAATGCGCTTTCTGGCCTTCTCGCTTCGATGTTGGCCACCGCATAGTTCAACTTCACCGTCGGCGACGATGTCACGTGAGCAAGCATGGCTTAGAGCTCCACGATCGGTTCCCAATCAGTCTATTCTCATGTGGTGGCTTCGGAATGTACTGCTGAGATTGCTGCCTGCAACTGATATGCCCCTACCGGACCGACATGGAGAACGTGCTTAATGAGATCGATTCCCTCAGAGATTGCGACATGTGCGCGGTCAAGGATGTGTTCAGCAATAGGGGTCCTCAGACCAGCGACCACTTTTGCCTTGACGGATGCTGTAGCTACCACAAAGGTAACGGGGGCGATCTTGACGTGGCTACGGCTAACGGAAACGCACCTTAGCGCGACATTGACCATCGGAGTCGTGAGTGCTGGGGTCGTCGCGATCGAAGACCGCCACCACCGGCACGTCAGGCTCCACTCTGAGGATCTGGGAACTGGCCCTTCCCTGATCCGTTAGTAGGCCCCCGAGAGGACCCCGATGACATAGACGAGGCCGAGCACCGTAGGCGGGATGGCTGCCACGGTGCTTAGCAGTACGGGGAATCCTCGCAGACCTGCCCACGCCCACAGCATCACGTCGACGATGAGCAACCCGGCTAGCGCGAACATAAGCACCGATTCCTGTCTGTTAGGTGGAGAGTAGTCAAGGAACCACCCACCCGACCATGAGATCAACCCGAGGAAAGCGAACAGCACGATCGGCACTGCAAGAACGACCAGTGCCAGGATTCCCGCAATAGCGGCGCCCGTGATTGAGCGCTGTTTCGACAAAAGAGGCAATGTTCGCATCCGCGTCGCCTCCCCAGTCGGATGGTCGAACGACTCCCGACCGCTCTGTGATGTGCTGTCGTTTTGCGAATCCACTCATCCACCGCCGAGCCCCGGGGAGTCGTTCTCCGAACCCTGACCGTCAGAATCCTGCTCTTCTTCGCTTCCGGTTCGGCCCGGGCCAGAACTCGAGTCCGCGCTTCCTGAGCGGGAACCATCCTCTGTGCTGGCGGGCCCAGAGTCAGTACCCGGACCAGATCGAGCATCCGGGCCACCCTCTCCTGTCTCACCGCTGGACCCCGCACGCGCCGTTTTTGGAAAAGCACCGGTCTCATAACGGTTCGCCGCATAGCCCATGAACTCCCGCCAGGTCGGACCTGAGACAGTCTCTCCGTAGACAACTCGAGGCATCCGTCCCTTCTGATTGCTGCGCCAATCGCGCACTCCCTCGGGATCCCCGGTCCATACTGCCGTCGAGATTCCCCGAGTGAATCCAAGCAGCCAGCTGGCTCCGACCTCGAAGTTCGTCGTGCCGGTCTTCGCCGCCGCCGGTGCGGAAATCCTTAACTTGCTCGTTGTCCCACCGTTGAACGTCTGGGACAGGGCATATGCGACGGTGTCAGCGACTTCCCGGTCGAGAACCCGTTTGCAATTCTTCGCGCCCACGTTGACAGGCTTACCGTCATCGTCTTTGACCGAGACCACTCCGCGCGCCTCGCATCGCTTCCCGTGATTGGCGAAAGCGGTGTAGGCGCTGGCCATGGTCAGCGGTGATACCGAAACCGTGCCGAGGATCGACGAAGGATAGAGCACCTGTTCGGTTCCGTCGCCGAGCTTCTGTGAGCCGAGCTGCCCTCCGGTGCCCAAATGGACTCCCAGCGACGAGGCGGTGTCCCGGATATCGCACATGTTCAGTTTTGAGGCCATATCCGCATAGGCTTTGTTCACCGATTTCTGTGTCGCGTCAAGGACTGTCATGCTTCCTCCCACCCCGTGGGAGTCTCCGGCATTGCGTGGGTTGTACCCGTTCGCGGCATAGTTGCGCCCGTCGCAGCCCTCGGTGGAGAAACCGGTGTAGTTCGACCCCGAGCCGTTGACGGCGTCGCCGAGTCCCCGACCGTCCTGCAGCCAGCTGGCCAGCACGAACGGCTTCCATGTCGATCCGGGCTGGAAACCGTTGCCTCCGCCGACATTCGCGTCCACTGAGTAATTGACTGAGGTGTGCCCTGACTTCTTCTCCTCGCTGGAGGAGTACTCAGTGTTCTGGGTCATCGCCAGAATGCCACCGGTGGTCACATCGACGGAGACGAGCGCCTGTCCGGCACCCGAAGGGTCTGCGACCGGTAGGCGTTTGCGCACCGATTCGACCGCCTTCTTTTGCAGAGCGGAGTCAAGGGAGGTGCGGATCGTCAGCCCACCCCTTTTGAGCAGGTTGGTGCGCTCCTCCACGGTCTTCCCAAAGGCCGGATTCGCTTTGATCTCGTGCTGGATGTACTCGCAGAAATAGGCGAGGTCCCCTGCTGCCTGGCAACCATTGGGTGTAGTCGTGAGGTCGAGGCTAAGCCCGGCCTCTCGGGCTTTGTCGTATTCAGTCCGGTCGATGAAACCGTGCTCATGCATCTTCTGCAGAACCACATTGCGACGTTCGAGCACGTCGTCCGGGTTGCGTTGCGGATTGTAGCGCGTGGGGTTGCGGACGATTCCCGCCAGAGTCGCGGATTGGGCCACGTCGAGTTCATCGGCATCGATTCCCCAGTATTGCTGTGCTGCCGCTTGCACTCCGTAGGCATTCGGTGAGCCCGAATAGCTGTTGATGTTGAGGTAGCGTTCGAGGATCTCGTCCTTCGAATACTTCTTCTCGACCGCGACCGCGAGCTTCATCTCCCGCAGTTTTCGGGCGATTCCAGCTCCCCCGGAGGTTTCACGGGCGGCTTCGATCCCGGACTCGTCGTCATCAGCCTGGCTGTTGGCGATGAGCACGTTCTTCACGTACTGCTGCGTAAGGGTGGATCCTCCCTGCCGCGAGCCGGAAAGAGCGTTCGTCGCAGCCGCTCGGGCCACGCCTTCGAGGTCGACCGGCCCGTGATCATAGAACCGATGGTCTTCGATTGCCAAGGTGGCCTGTTTCATCGGCGAGGAGATTTCGTTGAGCGCCACCTCCTTGCGATTTTGCCAGTAGAAGTCCGCGATTTTCTCCCCGTCGTTGGTGAGCAGGCGGGAGGGCTGCGCGAGCTCTCGCTCCTCGAGTTCTTTCGGCAAGCTGTCGAACAGTTCTAGTCCGGCATCGGCGGTAGCGACACCTGCTCCCGCCACGGGAATGAACACTCCCGCAGCAACCAGTCCGGATACCATTGACAGGCCGCAAAAGGCCATGAGGTTTCTTGCCAGTTTCATGAGTTCATCTCTTGAAAGAATCGCTTGGCCATCGGAACCGCTGCTTCGGCCCCGAAGCCGCCATCCTCGACGAGCACTGCCACGGCGAGGTCTCCTTGGAAGCCCGCGAACCAGGAATGCGTGCGCGGAGGAACCTCGGAGCCATATTCCGCGGTCCCCGTCTTGCCATAGACCGGTTTGCCGAGAACCTCACTGAGCGTACTGGCGGTCCCCTCCGTCACCGTCATCCTCATCATCGAACGCACCTCGTTGAGATGCTCGGAGTCAAAGTCCCGGGTGGCCGGGGCGTTGGATCGATCGGACCGGATGAGGATCGGAGCGACGGTGTGGCCGGCCGCCACCGAGGCGGACATCGTGGCCACGCCCAACGGGCTGGCGAGGACCTTGCCCTGGCCGATCATGGAGGCGGCGTGCTCGACCGGATCGCCTACCTCGGGGACGTCGGAGAGGAAAGCATCGATGCCGATATCGGTGGACCTCATCCCCAGATCCGCCGAGGCACGGACAATGTCAGCGCTACTCACGTCCGTGGCCGAGTTGACGAAAGCTGTATTACAAGACTCGGCGAAGCTCTCCTCGAAGGGCACCGAACCCAGCACGTGGTCCTCCGCATTCTTAAAGGACTTGCCATGCACGTTCGTCGTCTTCGGACAGTCGAGTACGGTTGAAGCCGTGACATCCCGATCGAGCATCGCCAGTCCGCTTGCGATCTTGAACACCGAACCAGGCGGGTAACGGCCCTGAAGGGCCCGGTCCCATCCGAGCCCGGCTGGATCGTGGTTCGCCACGGCCAGCACATGCCCATCGCTCGGACGCACGGCGACGATGGCAGCGGGCTTCTCGGACTTCCGCACAACATAGTCCGCCGCCGTCTGCACACCGACATCCAACGTCGTCCGCACATCCCGGCCCTTACCAGCCCCAAAGGAATGCACGGTCTCAGCCGAAGCATCGGCCCCCAACTCGCCGGCAACGATTGAGAGTCCGGCCTCAGGCCGCAGGGTCTTATCGAATGCTGCCTGGATTCCGGACCTGCCGATCTCCGATTCCTCAGTGACATTATCGGGATCACGTTCTATGTCCTCGGTGGTAGCCGTGCCGACGCTGCCCAGGGTCGCGGCGGCGAAACCTTTCGACCTGCTCAGAGGCTGGGTGCGTTCGCGGAAGACCGCACCTGGGAGGGAGTGGATGTCGACTTTGACAAGTTGGTAGTCGTCCTCGCGCAGGGTGATGACAGGCACGAAGGCCTCCGGATCGGCGGACTCGACTCTCTTCTTCAACGCATCCGCATCGACATCGAGCGCATCGGACAGCCTTTCGTAGGTGCCCTCGGAGTCCTTGCCCATGTGGCTGGGATGCAGGCCCACATCGACGACGGGCCCCTGGGACACGAGCGCCTCGTCGTCGGCGCCGAGGATTCGCCCCCGTTCGCCGGCAGTCGCCCGCGCCTGCAGTGTCTCTCCATTGGAGAGGTCCGGGTGGATGAGCTCGCTGCCGAAGTCCGTCTTCCATAAGGAGTCCGAGTGGATGAGCTGCGCCTCCGTTCTGTACTTCCAGTCTGCTCCGGTGGAGGCTGCATCTCGACTCTCCCACGTCCATTCGAGGCTCACGCGGGACACCCCGTTTTCTTCGTCCACCGAGACGACCGCGACATCCTTCAGTTCGACGTTTGCGTCCTTGAGCCCGGAGACGATCTCCTGATAGCGATCGCCTGCCTTGGTGCCTCCGGACTCGGGATCGGTCCAGACCTGCGAGGTGAACGAGCCGGATTCCAGATCCGCGGCGAGCTGCCGAGCGGCGACCTCAGGTAAGAAGGGCAGCGACCTCAGGGCAATTACCCCGGTGCCCAGGAGGAGAGCTCCGCACGAGAGGGAAGCGATGAGACGGGTGCTACGTTTCATGACTCCATCGTGGGAATCCATGCCAATCATGTCCAATATCACATCAGAGATAAACTATGGCATTTCTGATATATGACCAGTTAGAGTAGGGATGTGAACCTGCTGAGATCGCTCGAAATGTTCGTTGCCGTGGCAGAGCATGAGAACTTCACTCGGGCAGCGGAGCATCTCGCAATGGCCCAACCCCCGCTCTCCCGGGGTGTGGGAGAACTCGAGAAGCGTCTCGGAGTCCGACTATTCGACCGCAGACGCAGGCGCATCGAACTCACCGCGGCGGGCAGCACCCTCCTTCCGGAGGCACGCGAGATCCTCCACCGCATCGATCGGCTTGCCGAGTTCACGCGGCCCCCGAGCGTCGAACTCGTTGTCGGAGTCGCCGGTCAGCTCAATCCCGCCGCCCTCGCTGAGGTGGGTGATCGTTTGCGCCTCGGCGAGGTTCCGCTCCGACTGATTCCCGACCAGCCTGACGCGCTCGTCGAACGAATCGACACGGGCGAGCTCGACGCAGGAGTCGTCGTTGGCGCGCTGGGTGAGCCACCGGCAGTAACAGGGCACAGGCTGCCCACGGACCTCGCTGTCGACATGGTCGTTGCCTCCACCCGTTTCGCGGTCGAGGAGGAATCTCGATTCACGGCAGACGCCGACCGGCCAATCGACATCGGAGACCTGCGCGGGATGCCTGCAGGAATGGGTTTCTCCCGAATCGCCTCACGCGTCGAGGAAGAGAAGATTCTTCTCCTCCCCGAAGACTCGGGCCTGCTGGACGACCCCCGACTCCTCACTCCTCTCGTGACAAAGGGCATCCACTTGCGGCAGTTGCAGGTGACAGACACCGAATTCGATGCCATCACGCATGTATTTACTCACCGCTCTGTACTCATGTGCACCGAGTCCACGGCAAGGAGGAACTCGCTTCCCTTCAGACGACTTCACGCCGAAGTCTTCGTCAGACCCGTCGAAGTCGTGAACTCCTCCCGCCTCGATTTGGCCGAGGCTCTGTCCGCCGATCCAGAACTCAAGGAGGCGGTCGCCGCCGTGCTCGGAGCGCACACACATCTCGACCACCACAGACGCGCACATGTCCGCCGTGACTATGCCGATGAGCGATTGTTCCCCGCCCCATGAACGAGGCGATCGTCGACGAGATCGACGCGATCTGGTCCGGACTCGGTGCCCAAGGGTATCTCTACGCCGAGGACCTCAGCACCCACAACAGACTAGACATCAAGGCGTCCGCGAGGATCCCCCTCGCCTCGGTGGCCAAAGTCGCCCTCGTCGCCGCTCTCATCAGAGCCGGGGAGACGGGAGAAATCGACCTTCAGCGCCGGGTCGAGGTGGATCCACGAGGCTCGACGCCGGGTGGGACGGGGATCTCCAGCCTGCAGGACCCGGTGACGATGAGCGTCCGGGATCTGGCCGCCATGGCCTTGGCCGTGAGTGACAACGCTGCGGCGGACACGCTCTTCAGGATCGTCGGTGCTGAGCGCATCGCTGATCTCCTCAGCGAGCGGGGCATTAGATCGCTCCACATCGATTCTCCCATGTCCCATCTCTATGCGGTCATCGACGAAGTGGCCGCGGGCAACGAGGTGGAGGCTCTCGTCCTTGCCACCAATGATCTGCGTTCATCCGGGATCCCGCGCTTTCCCGATTCGGCGTTTAACACCGGTACGGCACGCGGAGTGGCGAAGCTGTTCGAGCTCATCCACACCGATGAGCTCCTGGGACCGCGCGGTTGCGCGACCTTGCGCGACTTCCTCAAGAAGCAATTGCTCAGGCACCGGATCGCTGCCGGATTCCCCATGGATTCGGTTGAGTATTATGGCAAGACCGGAACCTTCCTCAACTTCCGTCACGAAGCTGGCATCATCATCGACGCGGACGGACGGGCGTTCAGTATCGCGGTGTTCACCCGGTCCCGGATCGCGACCTTCTCCCAACCAGAGCTCGATGCCTCGATCGGTTATTGTGCTCGCCTCGCCGTCGAACACCTAAGGTCCTCATGAATTCCCCGATGAACAGACGCGCAGCTCTGATCGCAGGCGCTGCAGCGATTCTCGGCGGATGCACCGCACGAACGGAGGCTCCCGACCCCTCAAGCAGTGCGACTTCTCCGCCAGCGAGCCACGCGCGGTCTCAGGAGGACACCACTCAGCAGCTCGATCTGAGCGACCTCCCAGACGGAACTTACGGCGTCTGGGGAACTCTCTACGGACAGACCGTGACACATCAACCGAACACGCGTCTGCGCATGTGCTCAACGATGAAGCTAGTCCTAGTGGCCACAGCCCTCCAACAAGCAGCACGCGGGAGGATCGACCTCGCCTCCACGATCTCCTGGGAGACTTCGGATCTCATTGGTCACTCACCAGTCACCAGGAACGACTCTGGTCACAGGGCGACGATAGCCGAATTGTGCGAGGCCACAGCGAGCAAGAGCGACAACACTGCCGCCAACTTGCTCATCGACGCAGTAGGAGGGCTGACTACGCTCACGAGGTTCGTGCGGTCCCTCAGCGATGAGATCACCCGCTTCGATCGTTATGAGACGGAGATGAACATCCATGACGGGGCACTCGACACCACCACGGCGGAGTCCTTCGGACGGCTGGCACTATCGATCTCTGAAACCCTAAGCAATGAAGATCGTCACGCGCTGTTCTCATGGCTGCCGGCTCGGGACGATAAACGCATCGCTGCCGTCGCACCTGCTGGAGTAGACCTCGTCCACAAAACCGGCACAAGCGGCGACGGCGCGTTCAACGACGTCGCTATCTTCATTGCAAATGATCGAGCCATCGGCTGCCTCTCCGTATTCACAGACTCTCCGGCCGCTTCCGAAGACATCGTAGTCGAGATAGCGCAAAGATCATTCGACGTTCTTAGTGCCTGAGTCGGCTATAGCCCTTCTATGTTTGTCAGGTGGGGCTAACGGACGTCGCGGTCGCATTGAGTATCTGGTAGTTCTGCGCGTAGTGATAGGCAATTGCTGGGTCCTCGACGGTGGACTTCACGTCAGGGATACCTAGGTTAGCGGGTTTTACAGAGCCAGTCGGGCTAAAGTGTGTCGAGCTGCGACCTCAGCGTGCTCCTTCAAAAAGGGCGTCTGCCGCATGCGCGAGGCCGGCATGGGCAGACTCGATCTCTTCGGGAATAGTTAGATCCGACGAGAACACCATGATTTCGCTGGCTTTCATCACGCGGTGAGCCGAATAGTTCAATGCGAAGAGTCTCCTGCGCAGATCTGAGTAGAGTTCTGCGACCTGAGGCACATTGTCGTAGGTGAGAATCCACTTTGCCCGTTGCACGTCTTTCAGGCAGCCGGCGAGAGCGCGGTGATCGGAGTCTCGGAAAGCATTGAGGTAAAGCGATCCCGCCTTCTCGAAGTAGGGCGGATCGGCATAGATGAAGGCGTCATCGCGGTCCGAGTACCGCTCGATGACGCGTAAGCCATCCTCGTTGGTCACGGATATGCGGCCAGCGTGCAACGCGATCAGACGGATACGCTCGGTTAGACCTGCGCGGTTGAATCGAGCGTCGATCTTGTAGTTGCCTGTCTGGTCCTTCCCGCCGATGGGTCCGCCGTTCAGTACACCTGAGCGATTGGTTCGATTGAGATAGAAGGTTGCGAAGCCGAGCGTGAGGTAGTCATCACGGGCGGAGGTCAAATAGATTTCGCGCTGTCGTTCCCACTCATCGACGGAGAGCTCGACACTATTGAGCAGCGCGGTGAACTCGTCAGGCTGAGTCACGACTGCGTTCCAGAACGCGAAAACGGCAGGATCAAGGTCATTGATCGCGATTCGCTCAACCTGACCGGAGACGAGCAGTGCGAGAGCCGCGCCTGCTCCTCCTGCGTAGGGTTCGACGTACACGCTTGAGGTGAGGTCGTTTTCTCGAATGATGGTCCGCAGGCGCGAGTAAAGCAGGCCTTTTCCGCCGGGGTAACGCAACGGTGAGATGGTTACTCGTTTACTCGCAGATGCCGCTGTTTTAGTCATGGTTTGAGGACCGCCTTCATGACGCTTTCGATGGTCGCCCAGCATTCACGAACGTCGTCGGGTGTAGCAACAATGTGATGGTTATGGTTCGTAGCGTCGAGATGTGCTTTGGAGCCCACAAAGCCGTGGCGTCCACTCCGGATCTTCTGAACGGGCTGGATGAATGCGGTCTGTCCGGTGGACTTAAAGTGCTGTTCGAGCCAGACGAGGCAGTTTGAGAGGTACACGAAGCCTTGTTCGTTTGAGCTCTTTTTGATCTCCTCGCCGAGCACCTCAGCGTGGGCCTTGATCGTCTTTTCCAGGAAGGTTCGCAGTAGATCGAGCGTCGCGTTTGGAAAGCGCTGGATGTTGATCGCCGATAGTTCCTTGACGATCTCGTGTATTGAAGCGGGGAACGACGTGGGGACCGTTAGGTTGTCGGTGGAGAGGTAGTTCCTCTTCCGCGGAAGCGGCTTCGGCTTGTCCCGTCCAGTGTCGTTCGATCCCGGAGAGTCGCTACCTGCGCCGTCACGAGCGTGCGTTCCCTGGTCCTGACCGTCGGAGCCAGAGCGTTGACTTCCGTTCGCCGGGGAGTTCGACACGTCGGAGTGTGTGCTGTACGACTCGCCGTTGGCGGGCTCGTCGTCTCCGCGCTCATCGACTAGGTCGCGTAGGGCGTCCATGTACTCGATGTAACGGTCGCTTGAGGTCTTGTTAAGGGTGCGAGTGTTGATCACGCCGTCGCGTATGTCGCTCACGATCTTTGTCGCGATTCGCTTGAACAAGCTGGCGCTTGAGACGAGGGAGACTTCTCCTGTGCCGTTCTGAATGTCGATTCCGGCGAGGTCGAGGAACTTCTCGTTCTCGTAGAGGCGCGCGAGGGTCGACACTGGGAAGCGACGTTTGCGCGCGTAGTCGCCCAATGAGGGGTCGTCGTAAGTGACGGTGCGAAACAGTTCGAGAATCTTGCTCCGCGTGATGAACTTCCGGACGTCGATCGTTGGATACCGGGTGATCAGGTCGTCCGGCGATTTGCCGGCGTCGAGCTGCGCCTGGAAGAACGCGGCTTGCCTGGCAGGGCCCCACGCCACGCGCTGAGTGCCGGTGTGAAGTGCTGCTACGAGTTGGTCGGCATCGTCTTGCGAAGGCGCTCTCTTGACGGCGATACGACGGATCGCGGCACGATCGGGCACCGATTGGGCGAGCTTTCCGATGCGCGCTTGGTGATCGGGTGCGAGGTAGGGGTTTTGGATGGCCTTCAGTGCGGCCACGCGTCGATTTCCCTCGACCACGATCAGTTGACCGTCACGCTCCAGGACGATGGGGACCTCGTGTGTCAACAGTCCGACCTTGGCAATACCTTCGACGAGACTAAGTGCCTTCTCGTTGCTGAACAAGTCCTGAACGATGTCGGATTCCGGGACTCCCTCGGGGATGTCGAGTCGGACGTTTCGCGGGTCGAGTCGGACGTCGTTCACAACGTCGACGAATAGCTCTTCCCACGTAGACATGTCGATCATGTCGTCCTCCACTCAACGAGAGAGCCTCGTTCGGCAAGGGACATGTGGACCTTATCTCGTGCTGTCACTCAGTCCTCCAGCCTTGTCTCACTGGCCTTGCTGCCTCGAACTAATGCGATGACGTCGCCGCGGAGAAAGCGCCAGGCACGACCGACCTTCTCGCCAGGCAAGGAGCCTTCGCGGGCAAGCGCGAGCACGGTCTTGGTGCTGACCCGTAGCAACGCGGCAGCCTCCTCTGTTGTGAGAACTTCGTGTTCTTCCGCCATCTTCTCGCAAATTCCTCTTACGGACCTTAACGTCAGACTATCACCAACAATAGAGGCTCATCGTAAAAGAGAGTGTAGGAGCGGTCTGAAGCCCCCGGTATCCAGCAGCTATCTCAGCACGTAAAGCTGTTCATGACGTGGCTCGAAGAGTCCTTCGTCAGCAGGGCGTGCGCGACGGCGTGGATCGCTGGATCGTGGGGCTGTTCGCGTCCGCGATCGATGCGGCGGATCGTGAAGGGACTGATGCAAAGAAAGGTGACAGTTTGAGTGTCAAGCTGCGAGAGCAGCTGGCTCTATGATTGCTTCGTACTCTACTGGTGTCAATCGACCCAACCGGGCTTGTCGGCGACGTCGGTGATATGTCCGCTCGATCCAGGTCACGATCGCGATTCTCAACTGGTCGCGAGTGGTCCACCGGCGACGGTCGAGAACGTTCTTCTGCAACAGGGCGAAGAACGATTCCATGGCCGCGTTATCGCCCGCTGCGCCTACTCGTCCCATCGACCCGATGATGCCGTGACAGGCCAAAGCCCGAGTGAATTTCTTCGATCTGAATTGGCTGCCGCGGTCGCTGTGGGTCACGCATCCGGCCACGTCACCCCGCCTGGTCACAGCCATCTCGAGGGCATCGACAGCCAACCGGGCCTTCATCCTCGAGCTGATCGAATAGCCAACGATCCTCGACGAGTAGGCGTCCTTGACCGCACAGAGGTACAGCTTGCCCTCATTCGTATGGTGCTCCGAAATGTCGGTCAACCACAGCTGGTTCGGGCCATCAGCTCGAAACTCGTGCCTGGTCCGCCCGTCGGCATCGACAACCGCGCACAGATCGTCGTGAACGGGTGGGCCGGGTTTCTTCCCGTTCTTCGCCCGGCCCTTACCGAAGGCGGAAAACCAGTCATTGGCCGAACACAACCGCCACGCAGTGCGTGCCGCCATGGGTTGGCCGGCCGCTTCGGCTTCGTCGGCGAGGTATCGGTACCCGAACTCGGGATCATCGCGGTGGGCATCGAAGAGCGCATCGGCCC